>JBJKQF010000047.1:0-22294 GCA_046705545.1 Terriglobia bacterium | reverse complement strand
CGCCGGAGAAGGTGATCGATCCCAGTGTTCCCGCCGCCCTCCAGCATATCCAGGATGGGCTTCGCCGCATCACTGGCTGGGGATTTCAATTGATCAAACATGATTTCTCCACCTTCGATCTGCTGGGCCGTTGGGGATTCCAGATGGGCCCCGAGCTGACTTCCGGGGGTTGGCACTTCGCCGACCGCAGCAAGACCACAGCGGAAATCATCGCGCAATTGTACTGGGCCATTCGCAAGGCCATCGGCAACACGCCGCTGCTCGGCTGCAACACCGTTGGGCATCTGGGCGCCGGAATTTTTGAGATGCAGCGGATCGCGAACGACGTGAGCAGTCAATTCTGGAGTAGGACTCGCAAGATGGGCGTGAACGGACTGGGCTTCCGCCTGCCACAGCACCGAACCTTCTTCCTGGCCGACCCGGACTGCGTCACCGCCAGCAAGACCGTGCCGTTTGAGATGGCTCAGCAATGGAGCGAACTGGTCTCCCAAAGCGGTGCAGTGGTCTTTATCTCGGCGAACCCCGCCACGGCGACGGCGCAGGACAAAAGAATGCTGAAGAGTGCTCTTGCGGCAGCGGCAAAGACTCAACCAGGCGCATCTCCGTTGGACTGGATGGAAACCGTGTCACCGCGTCGCTGGAAATTGCAAGGACGCAGTGTCAACTTCAACTGGTTCGGCAAAGAAGGCGACGATCCGTTTTCAAAGTAATTCCCGTAGCCAGTGAGCATGGCTGAAGATTGGCATGTCTTGCCTATTGCGCCGCCGGAATACCCTACTGTTATTTTATTACTGATGAGTAGGCGCTTCGGGAGCGGCAGGCGCAGCGTCGAACACCTTCCGGTCCACGTCCGCGGTACCAATCTGTCCCCCCTTCTCGCTTACGATCACCACGCGGACGTCTTTGGTTTTGCGCGGGACTTGCAGCGTCAGGCGCAAGCGCGTTACACTCGCCGCGAGTCGAGCGGGATTCTGCGTTTTTGCCGTCAACGCAACGACTTTACCCTTCCAAGCCAAAACATCCCGGCGGCCTGATAAGCTCGCCCCTGCCAGCACCACGTTCGCGGTGCTCATTCCTCCCGCAGACGCTTGCCACTTGATGTTCCGCGTCTTCAATTCCACCGTCAAGTCCGCCGCGCGGACGTCCGGGTGCCGCAGGATACCGATGACTTTCACATCCAAAGCCCTGTAAGGAACGTGGGCATGGGCAGCTTGATAAATCATGCTGTAGAGTTGTAGTTGAGGATCGACCGGCGCATTCTTGTCCGTGGAGTAGTAGCCGTCCTTGGTCATCGCCCGCAGTTTGGGATTGCGCAGAATCACGCGGATGTGACGGAACTTGCCGTCCTCGTCGCCCGTCGGCGGCTGGTAACTCAATGTGTAATATTCCGCGCCCATCCGCTGGGCCTGCTTGATCTCGTGGTCCACATCATTACGGTTATAAAAGAGCTTGCCGCCAGTCTCGTTTGCGAACTGGCCGAAACTGACGTCGTCCGTGAATGGATCTGTGTTCCCTGGTCCAATGTTCATTCCCAGGTGGGTCATCGTACGAATGGAATCTTGTAAATTCCGGGAAGGGAGATCTTTCAAGTTGTCATTCAGCGTATGTTTGGCGACCTCAGGGCGATACTCCAGCGACGGGTAAATGACAAAGAGGCTGAGCCGCGCGTCGACGAGTGCATTGACCGTTCCACGGACCAACCTCTTAAGCTGGATCCCTGTTGTCCCGCTAAGGTCCGGCGTCCAAATACCGGGGCCGCCGTAACCCACCCAGATGATGTTCTTGCGCCCCGGAACACCTTGATTTTGGAGTGCAATTTCCTGGAGAGCGTCGAGCGACTGCATAGCCCTATCCCAGTTCCATACTGGCCCCATTTCATACTTCCAGGGCAGCGCGGCGGGCAAGTGATTCACTGCAAACATCAAGTCGTCCCGGCTCCGGGTGTAGCCTTGCAATAGATCCAACGATCGATTCCCCAGCACCATCAGTTCGGCGGGAGATTGCAATTGCCTCGGCCGCTGCGCCAGGTACTTGCGTGCCCTATTGCAGATATAGGTAAATTCCTCAATGCTCGAGTTTAAGCGATCCAGGACGAGGATCGTCACAGGAGCTTTTCCCTCAGGATTCTGTTCTTCCGGGTTCGCTCCCATTACATGGACGTCCGGCGGTTCAAAGGAGAATATCCGCTGCGGCTTATTGTCCTCGAGGATGGTGAAATCCTCTTTGGTGAGCCCCTCCACCACGGGCCGTCCCTTCTTGTCTAGAACCGTCACGTCCAGAAAGACCAAGTTGGACTTTACCCGGATGGTTGGGACGCCGGAAGGGATTGCTTGATTCTGGGCCTTCAATCCTTTAACGGGGAACATGGTTAAGAGTACGCCTGCACAAAGCAGCACTCGGAAAGACGGCATGGACACCTCCAAGGCGAGCAAACTCTGGGACCGGCAACTCTTTGTCCCTGAGCCAGATACCCCTGATAGCGAGCCGCCCTAAACCTCACTTTCGCGAATGGTGGCACCGAACAACGGTTTGCGGCGGTCATTCGGCTCGCCCATCAGCGTGGGCTATTCTACTCCAATGATCGTAGCTCTCAAAGCGGTCCTCGTCGCGGTGGCACCCAGTCGAAGGCAGGAACCTCCAACCTCCCAACTTTGAGATACGGGCAGCCAACTCACTCATGGCGCTCACGCCGTGCAGCAGAAGATGACCGTCAGGAATATCCGAGGGGGGTAAACGTTCAACCACGCCAAAACGGAGCGAAACACGTAGACTCCGTGGGGTGCCTGACGAACACTCGCGATGGCTTGCAAGAAGGCCAAACATCCGGTAAGTTAACCGCCGCAAGAGTAATCGTCCCATCGAGGAGAAAACAAAATGCATTCCCGGCGAACCTTCCTGCAAGTTGCCACCAGCGCCCTGAGCATGGCCTGGGCCCCGTTGAAGAATTTCGCCAGCGCGGCCAAATCATTTCCGGCCCGGCCGCCCCGCAAGCTGAAGAAAGATTCCTACCGGCTGTTTCCGCCCGGCCTTCCGGACGCCGATTGGAGTGGATTTAGCGCCAGGGGTTACGCGAACCCCGTCACCGGAATTCTTTACCGCACGCGGGGCGCGGGTTACTTCACAGCTTACGTAGACCGTCCCCGGCCCTGCTCGGGAATGCCCTTGGGCGGAGTCGATACGGGAGCACTCTACCTCGAAGCCTCCGGAGTGTTCGGTTACAGTTCCACCTTCAACAACCTGACTCCCATCGGTGGCCCGCTCAACACGCCTTATCTGGGCGTCAAGGTTGGTGACAAGTCCAGGGTCTGCACGACCGGGCAGACCAAGAACTACGCGGGGAACAACCGGCCGAGTTTGGGAATCAACCTGGCGCTGCTTGGGGCGGGCGGCTGCGCAACGAGCGATTATTGGGGACATTACCCCATCGCCGACGTCGAGTACAAGTCAGACCTGCCGGTACAGGTGGGGCTGCGCGCCTGGTCGCCGTTCATCCCCGGCGACTCCAAGGAATCCAACACTCCCGGCGCCATCTTTGAAGTCCACCTTAAGAATAAGTCCATCTCCATTCAGAACGGCACGCTGGCCTTCAGCTTTCCGGGCTTCGGCGATCATCACACACGCAACCACGTCTTGAACTGGCCCGATCTCGCCGCCACTCCAGTGTTGCCTCCGCCCCAAATCGAGCGCCGCCCTGCACCCCCGGGCATGGCGGGGGTTTGGGTGGAAGACAAGAGGTGGGGAATGAGCTACGTCCTGGCCGCGCTTGAGGAAGACGCGGCTCGAACAGGCGGTGCGCTGGGGACAAACGGTCTCAATTGGGCGGCGATGGACGAAAAGCTGCCGGAGTTGGGTCCACGAGACGATGGCGGCTCCTCGCTTGCCGTCAATTTCACAGTGGCCGCCGGACAGGAAAAAGTAGTCCGGCTGGTTCTAGCCTGGTACGCACCGGAGTGGGAAGGCAACGGGAATCCGGGCACAGGCGGCGAACCTATTCTGACCGTGCCGCCCAGCGGCTTTGTCGAACCCTCAACTACCGGCCGCCGCTTTACCCACATGTATGCCCGGCGCTTTGCCAGCGCGGGCGAAGTGGCGCAATACCTTGCGAAGAACCACGAATCGCTTCTGCGGCGCATCATTGCCTGGCAATCCGTGATCTATGACGAAAAGACGCTGCCGGGCTGGCTGGCAGACGCTTTGATCAACTCGTTCTATTACTTTGCGCCTTGCAGCATGTGGGCGCAGGCGAAAGACCCTATTGGGAGCTGGTGCAAGCCGGAAGACGGGGTGTTTGCTTTGGAAGAATCGCCGCGCGCCTGCCCGCATGTCTCAACGCTTTCCAACCTCGCGGTCGGCGGTCCGACGCTTTCCTACTTCTTCCCGGATTGCAACGTCGCCAGCCTCAAGACGTTTCGCGCCGCGCAAAGAGAGAACGGCGATCTTCCCCAGCTTCTGGGCCGTTGGGCGGACCCAGCACACCCCATGGCTTTCGATTACCAGGAAGTAGTCGTCGGCGCCTGCTATTTGATGCAGGTTTACTGGCATTGGAAGATTCACGGCGACGACGAATTCCTGAAAGACTTTTATCCCTCCGCAAAGAAAGCGCTCGACTATTCCTTCAGCCAGCGGCCGGACTTAGGCTTGACCCAGATCGTCGCTATGCCGCCTTACCGCCCGCACACGTGGAACGACACAGACTGGTTTGAGGACCGCTCTTACTACGGCTACGTTGCGGATGTGGGTGGCTTCCGCTTGGCCGCGGGTGAAATGCTGAAGGAACTCGCGGAAAAGATGGGCGACACGGAGGAGGTGAAAAAGCTGGACGCTATGCTCAAAGCCGGCAAAGAGGTCATGGAAAAAGACCTTTGGAAGGGAGACCACTATCTGGTTTATTACGATCCCAAGACCGGCAAGAAGCTGGACGCTTTCTTCACCCCGGAGCTCGATGGACCGTATTATGCCCGCTTCAGCGGCGTGCCGCGCGTGCTGCCCAGGGAGAACGTGAAAAAGATGCTGGCTGTCATTCAAGACAAGATTTCAAAGAACAGCAAGCTGGGCATGCCCCCCAACTATTCGAATCCTGATGGTTCTCTCTGGACTGGCAATGACACTGGCTACCTGACCGGCCAGTACATCTACAACAACCACCTCATCATCTGGATTTCCGTACTGGCCATTTATGAAGGCATGCGGGAATTTGGACTCGATCTGCTTCGCAAGAACCTGCAGATTTCCTATTGTAAATGGGGCTACGAGTGGGACGGCCCGAACTCCATGAGCGGTGCGGGTGATACGGGAGAATGCAACTTCGGCTGGGATTACTGGTTCAACTGGTCGATTTGGACCGCGCCCGCGGCCCTGGTGGGCCAGGATGCTGCGCAACTCTCGAAGCCTGGAGGCCTCGTCTACCGCATGATCGAGGCTGGAAGGAACGGAGCAACTTAAGCGTTCGCGCCTGCAAATGAGCCACCCGGTAAGGCACAAGCCTTCTCCCGCCGCAGTCGTACAATCGTCGGCGGCTTCTTCTACTTGCTGACGGTCGCCTGCAAGGGGAAGTGCTGGTCCGGGGTCTTGATCACCACAGCCCGGGCATCGCTGTCGTACGCAGCGCCTTGCTTCATCTGGGCCAGTTGATCCGGAGAGGATTGTACCTTCAGTTCCCCGCCGTCCAACTCCACCTGTTTGGGCGGGCATTGAAACCCGTGAATCTTCAGAACCAGAGAACGGGCGGCTGGATGATAGTTCCCTTTCCGTCCCGCAATCTTAACCACGACAGAGCCGGCCAAGTCATTCACATGGACAGTCTCAAGCAGATAATCGCCCTTCCTGTAGTTATAACTGACGCCGTCATCTTCATAATGTTGGCTGGAAGAGCTGCCGTCCGGGTAGATCTGGAAGGTTAGGGGATCAATGGGAGCCTGGCCCGTGTACTGCACAACCTGGCGCATCGGCACCACAGCTCCGCCGCGCGCAAACATCGGAATGCGGCCGATCGGTGCAGGCACGGTAATGGTCGCAGGACCCGTGTACACCGCATCGCTCCAAAAGTCGTACCAGGTTCCCTTAGGAAGATAGACTTTGCGCTGGAACTCGCCGTCCCTTACCACGGGCGCTGCCAGCAAATCCTGCCCGAAGAGAAACTCATTATTCTCGCCCGCAGGGGTCGGGTCCATAGCCTTCGCGTCCGCCGGGTCGTCCAAGAACAATGGCCGCATGATGGGGAGTCCCGTTTGGGTTTCCTGGTAAAAGGCGTTGTAAAGATAAGGGAGAAGCCGGTAGCGCAGGTTAATAATGCGGCGGTTGATGGCTTCATACTTTACGCCGAAGGACCATGGATCGAGCGGGCGCGTGCGGTCGGCCGTATGTGTCCAAAAATAGGGATGGAAGATTCCAACTTCCAGCCAGCGGGTATAGAGCTGCGCGCTGGGGTAGCCCACAAACCCGCCGACGTCTGTGCCCGTGAAAGGCAAGCCGGAAACGCCCATGCTCAGCACGGTCCGGATGTCGGCACGCAGGTCTTCCCAGGTTGAAAGGTTGTCTCCCGTCCACTCTGCGGCGTACCGCTGGCCTCCCGCATACGTAGCGCGGGTAATCACAAAAGGCCGCAGGTTTGGGTGCAAATTCAGCATGGCTTGGCGCGTCGCTTCTGTTTCCAGCATTCCGTAGACGTTGTGATTCTTCGCTTCCGGGGTGTGCAGCCCGTGGTCGTAATACACGACGTTGGGGTTCAGGGGCCCCGGCTCCCATCCCTGGCTGAGCGGGATCTGGTCAGCGGTGGGCTCGTCCATATCCGTCAAGATGCCGTCAATGCCGACCTTGACGTCGTGCTCGGCAAGCGACGCCCACCAATCGCGAGTCTCCGGCGAAGTAAAGTCAGGCCAAACACAATCCCCGGCCCAAAGATAACCCACAAAAAGTGATCCATCGTTCTTTTTGAGAAAGTGATTGTGGGCAATGCCCTCTTGATAGACCCAATAATTCTTATCGACTTTGATGGCCGGCTGGATGTTTTCGGCAGAGTGGAAGCCCTGGCGGTGCAGGTCAGAGAGGAAACCGGCGGGATCCGGAAACGCTTTCTTGTTCCAGGTAAACATTTCCTTGTCATGCATATGATTCAGCGTATCAATGAAAAGCACGTCGCAAGGAATGTGGCGCCGGCGGAGATTTTCCGCCACAAAACGGAATGTGCTCTCATCCTCATACCGCGCGCTGCTCTGCGTATATCCGATTGACCACAGCGGCGGCAGTTCGGTTCTTCCCACCAGCTTCGTGTAGAGGGCGATGACTTTTTGCGGGCTGGGACCGTAGAAAAAATAATAGTTCATCTCGCCGCCTTCCGCCCCAAAGGAATACTCATCCGGCGATGCCGTTCCCATATCGAAGGAAGTGCGGTAGGTATTATCGAGAAAGATTCCGTAGGCCTTGCCCTTGCGCAGCGCGATAAAGAACGGGACGCTCTGATACATGGGATCGGTAGTGGCATTGTACCCGGCCGGGTCCGTGTTCCACATCACGTAGGCATGGCCGCGCTTGTCGAGCGATCCTGCTTTCTCTCCCAAGCCGTAGTATTGTTCGTCCTTGGGCATCCACTTCCAGCAGCGGACCGCCCCGCCCTCCCAAGCCATCTGGCGCGAATCCTTGGAGATCAATTCTCCCTTGTTGTTGTAAAACGCGATACGAAAGGGAGAAAGATCAATGCGGACTTCCAGCTCCGAGGTTCGAATGATCCGGGTTTTCTTGCCCCCGGAAAACTCCACAGCCACCTTGGGCCAAACAGTCTTGACAACGGCCCAGGAGTAATCCGGCGGAAGCGTCTTTCCGGGGACCATCCGAACGCGAACCAGGTCCGGAGCCAGGACGGTGACGGATACAACGGCCTGCGAGTTGTGAAATCGAATCTGGTCGCCCTGCAGCGTTTCAGCCGTCATCTTGCCGACCCCGTGCCATTCGGCAAGGCCCGGTAGCGCCACCATGAAAAGAACAACAACCGTGGAGAGCAGCGATTTACGGCTTCTGCTGTGCATAATAGAACGTCGCCTTTCTCTTCAAAGTCGGGAGGCTGAGACCTCTGCAAAGGTCAAGCTCGCCTCTTTCTTGGCGGGCGCACAGGCCATGGCTGGCCACAGACAAACACCCCCCAATGTGATTTCACATCAGGGGAACATTCCCCGCCTGCTCCACAAGCCCGGAAGGAAAGCGTCCAGCGGCAGCGTTGTACAGAAGCGGCCTTTAATCCAGAATCTTGATCCGCATGTGCCGGAACTCAATACGCGAGCGCTCGGCCTGTACCCCCAGGTAGCCTGTGAGGTTGTTGCAATCGTCCAGCTCGCTGGTTTTCACACCATTCACATGGACGATCAGCTTCTTGCCCACGCAGCGAATTTCGTAGACGTTCCATTCTCCCGCGGGTTTGACAGCATGGTCCGCTAAATCCGTGTGCAAAGTGAACGACTTGGGCGAACCGTTCACCATGTTCACGCCAAAAAAGTAGCCGCCCATCGCGTTGCCCACCTGAGCCTGGTACCAAATACTGCCGTTGGCGTTGTTACGAACAAAAATGCCGCCGTTGTAGGCTTTGGCATTCGGGATCTTGGTCAAGCGCCACTCGACATGAAACACAAAGTTCTTGAGCTTGCGGTCGTACCGCAGCCATTCGACTCCCTCCTTGCCTGAGCAGAGCAGCATGCCGTTGGGTTCCACGCTCCACTGCGTCTCTTTCTCCAAAGGGCGTTCTGGCGGAATGGCCACTCGCGTCCACCCTTTAAGCCCGGGCTTGGGCATGATATTCACCCAACCGGGATGCCAGGCGGCCAGGCCGGTTCGAGCGCCCGGAAGAAAAGCGATGCCGATTAGAAACGAGCAAAGAGCCAATGAAATTAGAATAGTTCTTTTTTTCACGATTCATTCCTTTCAAGTCTGGCCGGCACGCTACATTGGTTTCCTCGCAGACGTCGGCCGAGTTGTGGTTGGTTTGCTTTTTCTTGGCGATAAACGAATCCCGTGAAGTTCCGCATTCGCGTCCGCCAACTACGGGTCGGCGGTTATGATCGGGTCCAAGTTCGCACTCAGTGGTTTAGGCTTTCCCGCCTCACCGGTCCCCGCGGCGCCCTTTGCCTCATAGATGAGCTTTACGATGGCTTGGCTCAGCCGCGTGCGAAACTGGTACCTCTCAGTGACCGCGCAGATGTAGTGAATCGTAACCTCCACGCCATCCTCAACGGTCCTGAGGTTAATACTGGGAACGGCGGAAAAGGACTTGACGCTGTATCCATGGGCATTGCGTTGCCATTCCCGCTCGGCAGTCGCCGTATAGTCTTTGGTCTCTTCCTTTACGATCTCTTCCGCTTTGGCAATAATCGGATAAGGATCCACATTCCAGGGGATGAGCACACGGACTTCGTCCCAAAGCCACTGTCCCGAAGTCGTAAAATTAAAATAGTAACCTTCCACCGCGTAGCTATTCAGGAAGCTCACCTTGCGCCCCGTGGGGTGTCCGGGCTCATTCCAGTTACCGGTCTCCAGAAGAACCGTCCTCAACAAGCTGATCTCAACCGCTTCGCCTCGAACCCCGTCGATCTCCACCCAGTCTCCCACCCGGATTCCGTGGCGGCCCATTAGAATAAACCATCCGAAGAAGGCAACGATAAAATCTTTCAGTGCCACCGCTAGACCCGCTCCAGCCAGACCCACAATGGTGGGCATATTACCTGGCGAGCCGAAAATGACCAGCAGTATGACAAGGACAGTTAGAACATCCAGAGTGAGCCGGGCTACGGTATGCAAAGTCATCCGTCGCTTGCGGTCCAGCCTGAGCCGGACCAAGGCGCGGTCCAGCAACTGGCCGGCAAGATAAGACAAGAGGATAGCCACCAGAATCCATAGGATCGCGGCGACGACAGCATGCAGCGCCGCACGCTCCTGAATCTGCACAAGGCCCGCCCACTGCCCGTAAAGGGAGCTCAGTTGGCGCAGGTTCAGAATGCGCGTGTCAAGGTCGGCTAAATTCTTTTCATCAATAGAGAGCGTATGCAGGTGGGTGAGTGCCGCGCTCGTATCCTCATTCGAGTTCCTGGCCGCAGTTTGGCGAGCGGCTTTCGACGCGTGCCCCGCCGCCTGAGTGCCGCCCTGATCGCTTGCCTGTCCTGATTGAACCGTCCGCTCAAGCGCCTGATGCGCCCGATCAAGGGACACCGCAACACGCTGCGAGCTATCGCGTGCCCGGAGCAACTGCATCTGCGCGGCGTGGAGATTAAGCCAAGCGTGGCCGCGCGCGATCAGCCCGCCATGGGCGCTGACGCTTTCTGCGGGCGCCGCTGAAGGGGTACTTGCCGCTGCGGCTTTGGAATGCTGAGTGACCTCGTGCTGCTCCCACAGGCGCTGAATCTGGACGTAGGCGCTACCGTCTGTGCGCGCCAAATCATTCTGGGCATCCGCAAGAGTATCCTGATGGAGATCGAGTTCAGCTTCCTTGAGTTCAATCTCCCCTTCCAGACTGGCTTTCCTGGGGCCTTTGGCGCGCAGGGCTTCCGCCTTCAGCTGGGCAACGGTCGCTTGGTTGGCTTGTATCTCGGAATTGAGGCTGACGATTCTTTCCTGGATCTTTAACGCCCCAGTCGTTGACGGAGCGGATTGCCGACTGGCGCTCCGAAGGGCGTCTGAAAAGCCCAGATCCACGTCCCTGTCCGCCAAGCGCACGGCTTGCTGAGCAAGTTCCTGTTCTTGGGGAGTGACGGCCAGGACGGCAAGCTTGTGGGCCGTCGAGAGCAACTGCTCATCCGCGAGAGGCGCCTGAGCGCTCATCGACGCGCTCTCTTGCGGGGAGCCAACTTTGCTGGTGGGCGGCCGGCTCGTAAACACCAGGCCAGCAATCGCCATGCCCACCAGCGCCAAGAGTCCTGCAAGCGTTAGCTTCTGTGAACCCTTCATGCCCCTTGTTCCTCAGCCTAGCTTTGATTCTGCCAGAGACCGGCGGAAAGCGCAGCAAATTTGCCACCGCCCTATGGCTGAATCAGCCCTTGTGTCTTGATCCCGATACCAGGCAAGAGCCGCGAGGATACTCGCGCTGAAAACCTTTTTCATGAGGCCGATCATTGTATCAAGGATTCCTGGAGAGTTTCCCGCGGGATCGGTCCCGGCGCCAATCCCAGTGGAGATTCTTCGCCACAGGCCCGCCGGGACCCCGGGGGCTCTATCCGGACGGCCCGGAAATGCGCGGGACTTACGCTCAAATCTTCCGTTCGCATTTGGGCCGGCATGTGTCAAAATAGCGTGGGAAACGTAGGGGCGGCTCTAAGACATTATTATAAGCAAGGAGGTTGAAGGATGAGCGAAAGACTCTTCAGCGGGCGGCGTCTGCTGGCAGGCTCGCTGATTTTCTTATTGGCATTATTAGCGTGCGGCTGCAGCACCACCTTCCTGGAATCCAGCGGAAAAATGGCCAACGAGGGTTCCAACAATCACGTCAAGCCTTATCAAGGCGCGAGCACACAAGAGAACAACGGGCAGGCGGTGTGGCCCGCCATGCGCATGCCCGGCACGAACCCGGTTCCGGCTTATCTTCGCGAGATCGGGAAGACCAACCGCGCAAAGTAATGCCCAGGATCCAGCAGGGCTTTCCTAGATGGGTTCGCCTTTGCCCGAAAGCCGTGGCCTTCAGTCTATATCCGCTCTGATCTGGTCTTCCGGCCAGGATAGAAGTTGCCCTTCAAGCCGACCGCCGGGTAACCTCCGGGGAATCCCGTTCGTATGAGGTATCGAAGGTCGGCCGGGTGGTTTGAATCGCAGATCAATCTCTGCGGATGGACACTTGAAAGGACATCTCCAAGGAGGAGACCATGACCAGGAAACGCACGCTGTGGGAAATACCGCTGGGGCTTGCTTTGCTACTGGGGATGATAATTGTTCCCAGCGGGACCGCGCAGGCGCGGGAACACCCGAAAAATTGCAGGGAACGGATTGAACACCAGGAACAGAAACTTCACCAGGCAATTCGGCGCCATGGCGAACGCAGCCGCCAGGCAGCCAAGGCGCGCGAAAAACTGCACGACCTGCGCGCCAAGTGCGACGGACGCCGGTACCATTAACAACTAGCGGACCGCCGCGGCATCGCTTTGTGCTGTGGGGTAGCCATGCCGGGACTTCCTGACAGCAAGTCCCGGCATGGGGGTTTTTGAAAGTTTCTTATCCGGCAAACGCCGGAAATCCCCATTATTCCAATCTTTTCCCCTACGGAGCTTGAGGCGGCAGTGCAGGGCCAGGCGTCTTCGCATCCACTCGGCGAAGTGGCGCAGTGGCGTAATAAATCACAAAGCCAGCTAGTATCGCCAGCAGACCGAAGACCAGGCCATTCATACCAAAAACTTCCTCACCAGCGCTGCGAGCTACGGAGAGAGCGAGCAGCAACGTAGGCAGCAACCCAACGATGATCGCACCGGCAAGTCCGCCTGGAACACGGAAGGGCCGCGCAAGGTTCGGCTCGCGAATACGCAGCGCCACCAAAGTGACGAATTCCAGCGCCAGGCTCGCCCCATAGAGCATAATGTCCAGCGTCACCAATCGCTCAAAACCCAGCCCTAGGCATAGAGCCCATCCCGCCGCGCAAGCCAGGATCGCCACCCACGGCGCCTTGGTCTTCGGATGTACCCTGGTAAATACCCGTGGCAGCATCCCGTCCTGGCCCATCGCCAGCGGTAGCCGGGAATAACTCATCACCAGCGCATTGAAGATCCCAAAGCCGCTGACCATCCCGCCCAGCACCAGCGCCGCCCGCAGCCAGTTTCCGCCGACCAGCCCGGCCACGTCAGCCCAGGAACCAGTTACAAACGCCGACGAGCGCAATCCCGTCATCGATACCGCCCACACCGGCAACAGATAGGTGAGCGCCACCAGGATTACGGAGGCGATCATCGCGCGTGGGTAGGTTCGCTCCGGGCGGTCCACTCCCCGGGCGATGGTCGAGGCATTATCCCAACCCATGTAGTTCCACATGGCAACCAGGGTCCCTCCCAGTAGACCCACCGATACAGTCACGGGCGCAGTGGCGGCGTGGGTCAGGGTTCCGGCCTTGAAGGGTGAAATCAACACAATCAGCGCAAAGGGAGCGGAGAGCACCAGGAAGAGCCAAAACGAGGTGATGCCCACCACATGAATTCCGGCCAGGTTCAGAGCCGTACAGGCAACCACCATCACAAGCCCGATCACGATTCCCCGGTGCCCTACTCCAACCCACGGAACTACGCGCGTAAGGTAGGCAACGAACAACGTGGGATAAATCGCCATGTCAAAAATGCTGGCCAGGAGCGACAACCACGCTTCCTGAAATCCCCAAAAGTTGCCGAGCCCACGGCGCACCCAGGCGTAGAATCCCCCTTCGTCGGGAAGGGCGCTTGCCAGTTCCCCGATCATCAGGGCCGCCGGCAGGCTCCACAGGAGAGGCGTCAGCGTCAGAATCAGCAAGGCCCGGCTGTATCCGGCGCCCTGCACGATGTCTTCCGTGCCGTAGGCGGCGCCGCAAACCATGAAGAACGTCGCCGCGATCAGCGGCCAAAGCGTCAGCTTGGCAGGGTTTGTCTTTTTGTGGGGCTGAGGATCAGCCGCAGATTGGCCATCCGGCGGCATCGGACTCACTCCGCACACTCAGAGCCGCACGTGCGGTAATAAGCCGGCCGGTAGCCGGCCTTGCGAGCCTTGCATTCATCCATATATTTGCCCTGTTGCGTTTTGCCGTACCAGTGCGCGCCCGGACAGTGGTAAATCCCGGTCCGGGTATTTACCCAGACCTTGACATGCCTCTTCCTGTGAACGACTCGATGCGGGGCCGAGCCCGGCAACTGGAATGGCGCCGGTTCAACAGGCCAGCCTCCAAACAGAAAAAGCAATACGGCGAAAAAAACAAGTTTCCGCGAACCGCTGCTCAACAAGGATTTCTCCGGGCGCGCCACTTGTTGGTACAAGCGGTTGACGCGCCTTGAGATTCTTGCATCCGCCTCGGCGCAACGTCAAGACTGACTCGCCCCAGCCGAATTACGCGCCAATTTGCCCCTTACCGCGGTTGATAAGAGGCTTCCAAATACGCTAGCGGTTGACACGCTTGTTGGGCTGCGCTAGGTTCACTTGGGAGCCTCCCACGCAGCAACATGCAACGCTGGAATTCCAACCGCTGGACGGAACTGCGAAGGGACGAGGAACACGCTCTCGACCTGAAATCCACTCCTGCCAAAGAAAGGCATGTCAGCATGCCGATGCAAATCGAACCTTTGCGAAAGGGGAACTGATGGGCAAGAAGCTCAGCAGAAGAGTTTTCCTGGAGAGTGCCGTCGCTACACCGATCGGCATACGGGGTCTGATGCCCGCCCAAAACGCGGGCAAGTCCGAACCTGCCAAACCCCGCCAAGAAGAAGGAGCCCTTGGAATTGCCGACCTCGAAGAGCTGACGGACCGCGACGGAAGCTACGCGGATTATCCCGTCCTGTCCGCTGACCACAGAGGCGGCGCATGGATCGCGTGGTTGAGCAGGCTCCAAGGCGACAAGGAAGTTATCTTGGCGCGTCAATATCGCGGCAAATGGCTGCCTGCGTCCGCAGTCACCGCGGTTGCCGGACAATTTGAGGCTCCGCGCATCGCGTGCGGGCCCGGTGGCAGGACTTTGATCCTATGGATTGCCATTGACGGGGACCGATGGCTGTTGCAAAGCAGCCTTCATGATGGAAGCAAATTCAGCGCCCCGGTTAGCTTGGACGCGGGTCCGGGCAAAGTTGCCAATCCCTGTCTGATTGCCGGAAAGGACAACGCGTTTTGGGCGGCCTGGGAACGTTATCACCAAGATAAATTCACGATTGCCCTGAAGCAATTTGCCGCTGGCCATTGGCGCGAAACGATCGAGATTACCGATGGCAAGCGAAACGCCTATGACCCCGCGATTGCTCTGGACCGCCAGTCGGGGAAGGTGTGGATCACCTTCAGCGGCGTAACCGATAAGTTGGAAAGAGCGATCTATCTGACCAGTTACGACGCCGCCACACAGGGGCAAGGTTCCCTCATTGAGGTTGCGCGCGGCGGATACATGAAGATGCGGCCGAACATGAACACTCATCCCGACGTCTCCTGTGATGACGAGGGGCGTGTGTGGGTCGCCTATGAGCACGACAGCAACCGCAGCTTACGCGCGGAGACCCCTCGTCCCCTGGGCGGGGCCAGCGGCAACTACTGGGGTAGAAGAGAATGTTCCGTGCTCTGCTACGACCACGGAAAACTCTTGCAGGTCAAGCCGCAATCGGCGGATCACTCTGGCCGCGTGGCCATGATGGACAAGAACGACCACTTCCCGACCCTGACGTTCGACGGCCGGGGCCGTCTCTGGTTATTCTCGCGCGACTCCACGCCTTTCCGGCGAGCGTGGACGATTCGCGCCAGTTGCCTGGAGGGCAAGCATGGCTGGACAAAACCGGTTGAGGTGCTGACGAAGGAGAGGAAAGGCCGGTTATCAAGGCCCGCGGTGGCCGTGGCGGACAAAGATTCGTTCTGGCTGGCCTGGCAAGCGGACAACGTGCTAGGCAAGTTGCTGGGCGGCCCGGACGCGCAGGGCCGGAGGCCTCTATCCTGGGGCAAGAATGAAGATGTGATGTGCCAAGATCTAGGCTTCGGAGGCGGCATCGGCTATGACTCCGTCGAATTGATTAGCGGAATCTTCATCGCCAAAGTCCAGCTACCCGCAGCAAAGCCGCAGGCAGAGGGGGCTGTTCTTGAAAAGGCCTCTTCGCCCAGCGCCGGTTCGATGTACCCTGACACCCCGCGCGTCCAGCCTAGACCGTGGATTCCGCGCCGCAAGGTAATTGCCGGCGGCCAGCACTACACCCTCCTCTATGGCAATCTGCACGAACACACTCTGATTTCGCGCTGCTGGGACGACGGTAGCGACGGAATTCCTGACGATGAATACCGGTACGGAAGGGACATCGAAGGGTACGACTTTGCCGCGCTCACCGACCATGGCTATGATCTCTCCGAGGCGAAGTGGCGTGAAATCCGCCGCGCGTCCAAGTTCTACTTGGACGCTCCTCACTTTATTGCTCTTCCCGCTTATGAGTGGACCCGGTCGCGAGGTCCCGACGGAGTGTTCCCAAGCAATGGGCATCGCAACATCATCTTTGTGAGGGACGCGGACGCCGCCAAATTCGTCTCATCAACAGGGGCCGTCCATATGGCTTACAGCCCGGCCTCCAACCACATCACGAAAATTTGGCAACTCCTCCGCAGCAAAGGCATTTCAGAAGTAGTCACCATCCCTCATCATTCCATGGATTCGGACAATGCCGTGAATTGGGACTCCCGGGATCTTGAGTTCCAAACCGCTGTTGAGATCTACCAGTGCCGCTGGTCCCAGGAGTATGTAGGATGTCCCCACCAAGCCCCTTATGCCACAAGATACGGAGGGGCCTCCGTCCAGGACGCTTTGGCCCGAGGTTTCAGGTTGGGTTTTATTGCCAGCGGGGACCACAACAATGTGGGGGCGGGAGTCGCCGCGCTGCTCGTCAAAGAGGTCAGCCGCAGCGGCATCATTGAAGCGTTGCGAGCCCGGCGGTGCTACGGAACCACCGGCGACAAGATTTTTCTGGACTTTCGCATCAATGGCCACCTGATGGGTGAAGAGTTCACAGCCGCCGCCAAGCCTCAAATCACGGCGTCCATTGAGGGTACGGACCAACTCGCAAGCGTCGTCATCTTCAAGAACAACAAAGTCGTCTACGAAAAGAAGGCGGACGATTTGGGCCGCCGGAAGAGCTCCACCTTCGATTTTGTCGATGAGAATTTTGGCGAGAGCGCCTACTACTACCTGCGCGTAATTCAGGCCAATAACGAAATGGGCTGGGCCAGCCCCGTCTGGGTGAATCACTCCACCTAATAACATCCAGGCTGGTAGCCGCTCACCGCTTTCTTTACAAGCGCGGCGATCCTGGCCTCTTCTGCGGCAGTCAACTCCTTCAGCGCGAAGGCGGTCGGCCACATGGCGCCATCATCAAGGTTCGCCTGGTGCATAAAGCCGGAGGTCATCTGTTAAGTCATGGAGCGATCTTGCTCTGCATCACCTACTTTCAGAAATACCGAGCCGTGGCTTGGGACCCGTACCTTCATTCCCTCACACGCAGGCAAATTTGAACACCGCCACAAGTCGCGGACCGGCTGTTTTCCGCTCGGCACGGCCGGCAAGGAAGAATCTGCCGCAAGGTCCGCCCATCGGACAAAACCGGACCGCTCTACTGGACTGAGGTTGAAGATTCCCACCGCCCGTGTTCCATCCGCCAGCAAGCGGGCCCATATCTGTAAACCGCTGCTGTCTTTCACACACCGGGCTTGTCTTCCCAAAGGGTCTTGATCAACAGCAATAACTTCCGGGTTGGACAGCAGATCCAGTGTGAAATCGTCGAGTTTTTTCAAATCGCATCCAATGATCAGTGGCGCAGCGAGCAAAGACCATAATGTGACATGGGATTGCTGCTCGATGGGAGTCAGACGCGAGGGTTCGGGCTTGCCGGGAAAACCCAGACTCACGTTGGTAAAGTCGACGGTTCCTACCACCAGCATGTCAGGATCATTCCAATGTCCCGGACCAGAGTAGGAGTGCAGATCCCGGTCAGTATAGAATCCGTTCACACAGACAGAGCCCCAGAAGTCGATCAGGTCGCCTGAAATTCGCCACAAGTTGCCGTGCACCTGGGGACCAGCCGCCCATTCCCAGACATTCTTCATTCCGTACTGGCACAGGCTGAAAACGATGTCGCGAGGCAGAAGACTAATGGCCTGCCCCATCACGGCATAAGGCTCGATATAATCCTGGAGGCTCGGATGTGCGGGCAAGCATTGTCCATAACTGCACCAATCATACTTAAAGTAATCGACTCCCCAATCCGCGAATGTTTCGATGTCTTCGATCTCGTGACCGTAACTGCCCGTAAAGTCGCCACAAGTTTTTGGACCAGGCGAAGAGTAAATTCCAAATTTCAATCCCAGAGAGTGAACATAGGCGATGAGCCCCTTGATATCGGGGAATTTCTTCTCATTCGGCCGGATACGTCCGTGGGCGTCACGAGGGCCCGGCCATCCCTCGTCAACGTTGATAAAACCGTAGCCCATCGCAGCCAGACCGGAGGTGATCAAAGCATCCGCCTGTTGTTTGATCTTTTCCTGGTCGATATCTGAGCCAAAGGCATTCCAGGAACTCCAGCCCATCGGAGGGGCTTGTGAAAGCAACCGCTCGCCGGCTCGAATCTCTAGCCTCCGCTCCGCCGCGCCAAGCGTGTTGCGAGCGGCAATTTCAACCGAATACGTTCCGGCTTCTTTCACGCTGCCACGCAAAACTCCCGAGCTTTCCAGAAACAGGCCTTCAGGCAGGTCCTTGGCCGCAAATGCCAGTTGGCCTGAACCGGTTGCCGGAATTTTGAATAAGAATGGCTTCCCCGGAGTGGTCCCCACGACCGCTGGCCCATGGATTTTCGGGTGCTCGGTGTGGCAACGAGCGAGCTCAGGCGCCGTCATGTCTGGGATATACCGGCGGGCCTCCGGCATGGCCGTGGCATCAGGCCGGAGTGTGATCGCCGCATCCGCCCAGTCGGCGTAGTTGTTCCACGTCCGCCCCCCGGCGGCATCAACAATCAGTAGCATCGTTCGCGCACCACGAAGGTTCACGCTAAGGTGGACTGCGGAAGACCCGCCCGGAATGGCCGCTGTTTCCGCAGCAATCCGGCCGTTCACCAATACGTAAAAGCGGAGGCAGGCAAATGCCCCTCCGACCGCATCCGGTCCTACCCACGAGGAGAATTTCTCCGCAGCCCCCTTCAGGTCCACCACCAAAATGCTATCCGCTACTGTACCAAGACCTGACTTGAACTCTCGTTTGCCAATCGTAAGAGGTTTACCGGCGGATCGGCGGTTCCGTTGTGGCCGGTCCCACCCTTGGCGGGTTAAGTTGATGTCCAGGTCCGAAAGGGCGATGCTCCTTTCGGATCCGGAATTCGCTGCTAAGATCCCACCTTGCGTCTCATCGAGAACACAGCCTAAGGCCGCAACTGCCGAGGCGGAGAGGAACTTGCGACGACCCAATAATCTGCCCTTCATGGAATTACTCCAAGCAAGCGTTTGTACAGGCCAAAGGGCGCCCTGCCATACTTCTGAATTTGATTTTCGTGGTCGGCATTATAGCTACGATGGTCGTGGTCGCCTGCTAATCGTTCAATCCCTTTCCCTTGAGAATCTGCTGCGTATATTTTTCAACCCTTGCTTCCCGGGTCTTGGATTGCTTGGCTTGAGAAAAATAGAAGAGGTAGGCTCTTTGCCGCCCCGGCGTCAACCGATCGAAAGCAGCTTTCAAGGCTGGGATTTCGTCTAACTTGTTCTGAAATTCTTCAGGGATTGGGAAGTCTGAAGTCTTCTTATGCTGCACCTTCAAGCCGGCTCTTTCCACTTCAACGGCTTCGTAAATGTAGGCCTTCAAGACGGGCTTCAGCTTCACGATCTCCCGAACATTGGTGAACCGTATCTGGCGCCCAGCCTGCACGTTCTCGGTTTGCCGGATGAGAATGCCTTTGGCATCTTTTAACAAGACACCTTTGAAAAACAGCAGCGCGCAGTATTCCTTAAAGCCGTGGATTAAAACGATGTTCTTCTTCTGATGCGTGTAGCAAGGCTGGCCCCATTTCAATTCTTCGCTCAGCCCGCAGTCAAGAACGAGACTCCTCAATTCCTCAAATTCCTTCTGCCACTTTTCCGCTTTCCTCAAAATCGCATCAACCTTGGGATTCATTTGGTTCATGGATGGATCCTCTGCAACAAAGCGAGCTCTACAGAAAGGACCGGGGACCGCACCCGTGGCGGTCCGCGCTACCTGCTTGTCGAGGCACGAGAAATAGAAAACATGCCTGTCCCGGATTTCCCGCATTAAAAGGACGCGTGGCCCAAAGCTGGAATGCCAATTCTCCAACGGTCCATCAAACTTGCAATCGACGTGGCGCCTCCATTAGTGAATGTGAGTGGTGGGGGCCATTGAATGGTGTGAGTAGGAAAATAAAACGGTATCAGGAGTTTGTCCCATTGGCCTGCTTTTGGATGGATGGTGTTGATGTTGACATTCTTATGCCGGTATTCAGCGCGGACATGAATCGTAAGGACCTGGATTGCCAAGTGACCCACAACGATAGTGGTCACCGCGCCCTTAGCCACTTTGGGGGTGTCTGGAATGTCGATCCAAATGTCGGTGCCAATCGCGGCAAGGGACCTGAGAGAGCAACGGCCAAGCCACATGAGAGTCTGGATTGGAATGGCCGAAGTCAAACGCAATTCCTCACGTTCCATTTGGTCATAACATGGAGTACGCTTGCGTGCATTCACTTGCTCAACCACCATTGCTGTTTTCATGCACCAAATTGCAACTTGGGATTGCTGCATGGTGTCGAGCCACAATGAAATGTCATCCATCAATGCGCCGATCACTGGTTTACTGGCATCTTCAAGGCGGCTCATCCAGCCCTGGTTGCAATCAGAACACACACATTTGATTTTTAGCGCAGCTTTGTCGAGAAGGATCTCCGGGGCTCCTCCAATGTGGTGCCGCCAACGCCCTACGTTAGGGAGTTTCTGTAGAACCCACTCTGGCCATGCATGTTCTCTGCTATTCGCCCTATTGTTACAGAAAATACATTGCCTCACGCCGAAAGCCTAACACATTTACCGCAAGTTTCTACAGACGGTGTACAACCTCGGCCCATGCCCCGAGCGCAACGGCGCCGGCATTCTAGAAAACTCTGCAACCTCTTCTGTACGGAAGCGACCCTCCATGCACACAGGCATATAAACAACGTGAGGTGGCAAATTTAACTGCGAATACTTCAGCGGGTAGCGCAGAGTTGTGCGCGGAGCGCATTACTCTGCGGTTCTTCTTTCAGATGCCTGTCACCGGTGCTTTTCAACGCCAATGTCGGAGCCATTATTCTTTCCACAATACGCTGCAAAGGAATATTTCCCAACCCTAAAAGCCGCAGAGTTACAGAACAACTCTGCGCTACCTGCTTTCAAGAATCTTTGGGTCGACCGGAACCACCTTACGTTCCGGGGGAGGTTGATAGAGCGGAGCCTTTGCATCCAGCAGATGATGCCCGATGTCATCCACTCCCTCCGGCGTTTCCGCGTTGGAGAGTACAACAACCCCCAGGTGCGCCTTTGGATTGAAGCCGACGAACGACCGATAGCCTCCGGTCCCGCCGTTGTGGCCCACGAACTCTTTGCCATGGATCGTGAAGATGCCCCAGCCGAGCGCGGCGTCCAGACCTTGAATGCCTGTCGGCCGGCGCACCTTGAGCATGGCCGTCATGGCGGGCGCCAGCGGTGTCTTTGTAAGACCAATAATCCCGGCAAGGAATTTCAGCATGTCATTCGCCGTGGACCGCAAGGCTCCCGCACCGGCAAAGGCTGGCGGTAAATCCCAGTTTTCAACCGGCTTGAGCAATGCGTTGTGGCCCGTGGCGAGGTGGGCTTTCATTTCCGGTGTGAGCATGATTCCGGTGCTGTCCATGCCCAACGGTTTGCAGATCCAGGACTGCACCAGCTTTCCATAATCTATTCCCGCGCGGCGGGCCAGCGCGAGCCCAAGAAGTCCGCCTCCAACGTTCGAGTACTCGTACCGCGAGCCGGGATCGTGCGTCAATTTGTAATTCGACAGAAATAGGTAGAGGTCAGCCACCGTATAGTCTTTGTAGGGATTGAGCGGGTCCTTGGGCGCAAAGTTGGAAGGCATCCGGGGCAGGCCCGAGGTGTGCGTGGCCAGGTCGACCAATGTGATTTGCTTTCCATCGCGCTGGGGAACTTTGACGCTGGGGGGCAAATATTTTCCTACCGGATCGTCCAATTCAACCTCGCCGCGCTGGACCATTTCCGAAAGCAGCAGCGACGTGAATACTTTGGTGACAGAGCCGATCTCGAAAACCATGTTGCCATCGAGCGGGCTGGGGTCATCCTTGGCGAGATGGCCGTAAGCGATAATCCGCCGCCCTTTGGGATCAACCACGCCTACGACAATTCCCACGCTCCGATGGTACGCGTCGATTCGCTGGACAAGAATCTTGTGGATTTCAGCATCCGAAGGCGCTGTGGACGGCGAAACACTCTGGGCATAAATGCAGGCTGTGAAACCCATCATAATTAAAAGTGGCAACAGAACCTTTCGTATGATCATTTGGTCCTCCTCAGACAAGGTATCGGAAAGCTTAAAGCGGGTAGCGCAGAGTTGTGCGCGGAGCGCATTACTCTGCGG
>JBJKQF010000046.1:0-16055 GCA_046705545.1 Terriglobia bacterium | reverse complement strand
CAAGGGCAGTAATAATTAAGCTGGAACCGCTGAGGCGGCTTGAAAAACGGCGACGCATTCGGGAATTCCTTCGAAGAATATCGACGCACCTGTCGGTGCGTGAACATCATAACCCGAAGTTCAGCTTCGCAACACGGATGTTGAGCCGCTTGGGTCCGGTTCGCCGCAAGTGCGGATATCCCTCCGTCTTCAGAAGATATTAGCCCCGCCTCAGATAAGCTGACATCCGAAGCTTCATGGGCGTTCCGCTTCTGAGACGCTGCCCGGCCTGCTGGCGGCCCATCCGCCGGCGAACGTCACCAGGGTTCCAATCACCACGTACCACGTCCAGGCGATATCGAAACATCCATAGGCCTTTCCCACCACGATGAAAATGAGCGTGGCGAGACTCAGCGCCGCTCCGGTGAGCGCACCGCGCGAAGTGGCCCGCTTGGTCAGAACACCCAACAGAAAAATGCCAAGCATTGCACCGTAAGGAACGGAGGCAATCGTCAGCGCGAGCTCCAGGACAGTTTCGTGGAGGTGCTGGGCAACGATGGCAATGAGGATCAGGACAGCTCCCCAGAAAAGTGTAAGAAGGCGGGAGACGCGCACGTAGTGCTTCTGGTCGGCGGAGGGCCGAAAGAGCGGCCGGTAGAAATCCACTACGGAGCTGGACGCCAGGGAATTAAACGCCGCGCTCAGATTGGCCATAGCAGCCGCAATGATCGCGGCCGTCAGCAGCCCCGCAAGTCCCGGAGGAAGTTCTGTGACGACGAAGGTGGGGTAGATTTTATCGGGACGGCTGAAGGCATGGGCTGGGGGGAAGTAATGGTAGTAACTGAACAGCACGACTCCCACAACCAGAAATAGAGCGAACTGGAAGAGGATGACCAATCCGCTGGCGAGAAGTGCCCCCTGGCTCTGACGTTTGTTCTTGGCTGCCAGCAGACGCTGCACGATCAATTGGTCGGTGCCGTGGCTGGCGCTGGTAAGAAACGTTCCGCCGATCAGCCCCGACCAGAAGAGGTACGGTTCATGCCAATTGAAATGGAAGTCAAAGACCGCGAATTTGTGGCCGGAAACGCTTGCCAGGTGAACGACCTGATTCCATCCGCCCGGGATGGTATGGACCGCCAGGAACAACGCCACCACGGTTCCCGCAACGTAGATTGATAGTTGCGCCACGTCGGTCCAGATGACGGCAGTCAGGCCGCCTTCAAAGGTGTAGAAGAGGGTGAGCGCGGTGATGATTAAAACGGCGGGAAGAACGCCGGTCTTGAAGATCACTTCAATGATGATGGAAATTGCGAAAACCCGTACTCCCTCGGCCAGGGCCCGGCTGCTCAAGAAGAGTCCGGCGGTGAAGATTTTGAGGTTGCGGCCGAACCGCCGCTCGATCAGCTGGTAGGCGGTGTAAAGTTCGCCCGCAAAATATTTGGGGATCAGAACAAAACTAACCACCACCCGGGCCACCAAGTAGCCGAAGACGAGCTGAAGAAAACCCATGTTGCCGTCGTAGGCGATGCCGGGGGTGCTGATGATGGTGAGGATGCTGGTTTCGGCCGAGACCACCGATAGCGCGATGGCCCACCAGGGAAGTTCGCGGCCTCCCAGGAAGTAGTCCCGTAGCGTGCGCTGGCGTTTTCCAAAACGCGCCCCCAGCAGGGTAACCGCCGCCAGATAGACGATAACCACTGCCAGGTCAATCCAACTGAAAGCCACCGAACCCCCGTCGAGATGAAGTCTTCAGTCTGCCCCGCCGGGCAAGCAACCCTGCTTCCCTTCGTGGCAGAGATTCCTAACCAGCGTTGATGTCGCGGTGAGTCTAAAGAACCTCCGGCGGGGTGTCAAGACGGGAAGAACAACGGGCGGGGCGGAAGAATGTTCTTGGCTTGGCGCGATTTCGTTCGCGAACTCTGCCGTCAACCGGGCGGTCAGTCTTAACAAAAATCTTCCACGGAGACGAATTCGAATCCAGCCGCTCGTGCCTGCTCAAAGATTGCGGGCAAAGCCGCAACGGTTTCAGATGGCGAGGTCGGCGGCTTTCTGTGGTCGCTCGAGGGTGGGTCTTTCTTGAAGAGCCTTTGCAGATAACCTCCGGGAGCTTGCTGGCCGTCGTGCAGGAGGACGACGGCGCCCGGCGCCAGACCCTCGCAAACTGCAGCCGCAATGCCTTTCGCGTCGAGCTCCCAATCGCGCCCGTTTACCGACCATTGAATCAGCTTCATTTCCCGTTCCCTCAGAAGCGAGTGCAGGCCGAACCAACGCCCCCCATACGGAGGCCGAAAGAGTCTGGCTGCCTTGCCCGTAGCTGCGTGGATTGCCATCTGGGTGCGATAGATTTCGTCGGCCATTCTTTTGGGGCTCGTGAAGTAAAGGTAAGGATGCGACCAAGTGTGATTGCCAATCGTGTGGCCTTCGTCCTGCATGCGCCGCGCGATTTCCGGGTGTTGCTCCACTTCCTTGCCGCAGACAAAAAAGGTGGCCTTAACTCCGTGCTCGCGGAGGACGTCGAGGATTTCCTCTGTGTAAGGAGAGCATGGCCCATCGTCAAAGGTGAGGGCGACCCGCTTGCCGGTTCGCGGACCGTGGACCAACGCAGGTCCCAAGACTTGAGAGGAGGGCCAGCTGCACGCATACCAAAGCGCCATCGCCAGCGCGTCCGCCGCGCCCGCCAGAATCAGTAACAGCCTAATAAGCGGCCAGTCCATGACGTTCGAGGTGCGCAAAAGCCAGTCCCATCATCTCACAGCTTTTTCCTGGAAGCTACTAGCAGATCCTGCTCAGCCTGTTAACCTGCTGCCCAATGTGCGGATTGCAGGCTGTTAGGGTCTGTGGTTGCGGCGGGATAGCGTTGCGAAGGCGAACTGGAATACAGGTCCGAACTTTCCTATAATCACAAAGGCTGCAGCTCAACCGGAGAAACGCTTGTCGGCCTGCGGCAATCCTGTCCATCTTGCGGAAATTGCATCTTCTGGACGCTGACCTTTTCATCCTCTGTGGTATTAGGCCCCATGAATCAGGCGTGGTTAGAAAAGCCGATCCTGCTCACGTTTAACCTCCCGGGGATGCGCTTGTTTTCCCTGAAGTTTCGAGGGATGGTTCTTGAGGATCCGTTCGCCAAGATGGCTGCTGGGTCGGAGCCGCCGACGGTTCCGTTCGGGGAGTTTCCGGCGGGAATCGAAGCCGTCTGGATCCCTTCTCACCCTCTCCCAAATCGGCTGCCGCGGTTCAGCCTCCAAGGAGAGTGGATTCGTTATGTCTCGTCACAGTACCAGCGTCGTTGGATCGATTTGAGGAGTAATTTTGAAGAGTACGTGTTGGGTTTCTCGCTGAAGTCGAGATCAACCCTGCGCCGCAAGGTACGGAAGTACGCGCAGCTTTGTGGAGGGAATATTCCTTGGCAGACGTTTCGCGCGCCTGGAGAAATGGAAGAGTTTTACCGGGAGGCGCGCCGAATTTCTACGCGGACATATCAGGAAAAGCTTTGGAATGCCGGTTTGCCCGGCGATGAAGAATTTCGCTGCCGGATGGCCGCCGGAGCTGCGAAGGGAGAGATCCTCGGGTACATGCTCTATTACGGGCGGAAACCTATTGCGTACATGTACTGCAGAGCCCGGGGCGATTTTCTTCTTTATGGGTACGTCGGTTATGACCCTTACTTCCGGGCGTGGTCGCCGGGAGTAGTCTTGTTGTACTTGGCGCTCGAGCAATTATTCCGGGAAGGGCGCTTTCAGGGTTTTGACTTCGGTCCCCAAGACAGTATGCACAAGTTGTTCTTCTCGAATCGATCCACTCCTTGCGCGGAGATCTACTACTTTCCCCGCAGGCTCCGGCATCTCGCTGTGCTGGGCATTCACTCTGGTCTGGAAGGGTTTTCTCGTGCAGTGTATGCGCTGCTGGATTTGCTGGGCCTCCGCGTTCTCACCAGGCGCTTCAGCAGGTCTGATTCGAACGTTTTTACGACGCTTAAGGCAACGGTCGCAAGAGTGGTTCGAAATCCGCTCTTGGACCTGAAATATGGGGCCGTGCTCAGAGGCGTCAAACGATCTCCCTTTGAACATTTAGGCGCGGTTGAGACGGCCAACTCGGACTACGCCGTGCTGCCGCAGCTTTTCAAAAACGTTGTCGGGCCATGTGACGTGCTGGTGGACGTGGGCTGTGGCCGGGGACGGGTGATCAACTGGTGGCTGAATCAGGGATGGAAGAACAAGTTGATCGGTATCGAACTGGATCCCGAGGTCGCTGAGAAGACCAAAGCCCGCTTAAAGAACTATCCCAACGTGGTGATTCTAGCGGGAGATGTGAACGATAAGATGCCGGCTGATGGAACCGTATTCTACCTCTACCATCCCTTCCATTGGCCCGTGATGGAGCGCTTCAAGAATCGCTTGGAGGAAGCTTTCGGCGAGCGGGGCGGCGCTGTCCTCGTCTACTATAACTGCATGTGTGTTGATCTGTTCAAAAGCGACCCGCGGTGGGAAGTTCAGGAGCTTGATTTGCACCACCCGGGTGCGCACCCTGCTGCCATCATCAGGATGAAAGTTCCCGCCGGCCCAACTCTTTCTGGAGTCCGCCCGACGCCCGACGCTACTTTGGCAGAGCATCGAAAATAGCTTCAGGCGATGCGTCTAAATCAATGGCCAGCCTTTTCCAGAGGAGCCGGCGAGCGAAGCGCCTTGCTCCTTTGTACGATTTCAACAGGCCGATCAATCCCCAAGGCATCAGAGCGGAGTAGAGCTTGAGCACTGCGTCCTGATCCAAGAGTAAAATCGCATTCTGGGCCAGGAGCTTCCGTTCCGCTCTTGGGCACTCCGGCAAGAGTCGCACCGCATAAAATCTGATCTGTGCCCGGACCAAAGCTTTGACCTGCGGATCGGCGTCAGGCTCGCCCAAGGTTTCAGAATAGATCCTAAACCACGCGCGGAGCGTTCCCGCAGCCTTGTTGGTCAGGTTAGCGCTGTGGCGGCGGTAGAGATACAGTTGTTGTTTCAGGCAGACGCAAAAAACCTTGGACAGCAAAGCGCGAAGCGTCCAGTCAATATCATCTCCGAGGCCCTCGTGGAACTGGGTGTCAAACGGGCCGATCTGGGAGTAGGCCGCCTTCGCAAAGACCATGCCAGAAGGTGAGAAGCCTCGGAGAATGGAAAGAATGTTTTCAGCAGAGTGAACCGGACCGCATGCGAGGGGAAGGCCGTTCTCCAATACCGCTTCGGTCAGAGTTCTTCCATTGCTCCGGAAAGTGATCCCTTCACACAGGACCAACCCCGCTTCGGGATGGGCCGTGAAGACTTCCCGCATGGTTTGCAGGTAATGCGGGGACCACAGGTCGTCAGCGTCAAGAAAAGCGATGTGAGACCCCTGGGCGGCCTGGATGGCGGCGTTTCGGGTATCGGCTAATCCGGTATGGGATTTCTTGAAATAATGGAGATCCTGGAAATTGGGCCGGAACTGATTTACGACTTCTTCGGTGTTATCGGTTGATCCGTCATCCGCGACCAGAAGCTCGAAGTCTGAAGATGTCTGCGCGGCAAGAGTCCTTAAGGCGTCCGGAAGAAGATGCGCGTAATTATAGGTGCAGACGATAACCGTAAATTTTGCGTCGGCGGTCGGCAAGTCTGAGTTGGTCCTGTGATCTTAAATCTCGCGAAAGGTCATTCCGCGGCAAGAGGTTCTTGCTCCGTCGAAAATCTCGAACAGATGTGGCGCGGCGACTATTTCTCTGAACAGTCGTACACGAAGCTGAATCCGTCCAGGCCTCCCCCTGCAGCCACCTCGGCGCGGCGATCTTCGGGCCGGCATCCACGCCGCCGCAGAGTTACGAAATTATCTCCGGGCAATAAATCAATGGTTGCGTATCCCTGCTGATCAGTCTCTGCTTTGAAATCCTGCATGACGGTCCCCGTGGACCAGACGATCGCCAGTTTGACCCCAGCAAGCGGACTTCTCGTTCCGTCGACGATCCGGAACAGTACCGGCTTGTGCAGAAGTCGCTCCGGCTTGTGGGTCTCCGGAGGAATCATCATCATCCGGAGGCTGGCCTGCGGCGACGCCACGTCCAGGTCAACATGGCGGAAGACGGTGGTGTTTTGGTTGCTGCCTGGGTCGCGGATCGTAATCCAATAGCGCCCCGCGGCGAGGTGCTTGAAAGAGAACTGCCCTTGCATATCAGTGTAGGCTTGGTTAAGCGCCTCCTCCTCTTGATTACTGAGCGTAACCAGAATGCCTCCCGACGGCCTTCGGAACGAATCCATCACGAGCCCTTCAATCGAGCCCTGGGCTGTGGGCGGCTGCAAATCCAGCGTGACCTCATTGCTGCGCAATTGATTGTGCCAGAGATTGATTCCGAGGTTGCGGGCCAATTCCTCCTGGTTGGAATAGTGCGCGGAGTATGTGACAGAAAATGTGTAGCGTCCCCAGGCAAAATGTTCTGCGCCGGCTTTGGTCCGGGTAGGTTCGACCTGAATGACCACCGGTTCCTCATAATTGCCTCCCGGCTGAACCTCGATCAACTTGGGATGTGGGAAATCCGGAGTAAGAATAACCGAGCCATGCGCAGCGGGCTCTCCGTGGTTGGCGGCGGGGAGGTTCACTGGAGCTAGATGAATTGTGAGTCTGGGACCTCCAGAGGTTTGCTCGGGACCGGGTTCGGCTGATTCGGCTTCAAAGGCATTGCCCTGCGAAACTTGGGAAATGTCTCCCACGGGCCGGTAGAGCCAGATGGTGTGCTGGCTGCCGTTGTGGAATTTGAGCATCGCGCGGACGGGATTCGGCGCCACAATGGATTGTTCCTGGACAGCGAGCGATAATTGCAAACTCTGCGCTCCGGCCGGCGCCGCCGCGAACGTAACGGAAGCAAGCGCGACCAGCGGAAGGATGAATTGTGACATGGCTGTATTCTATCCTGAAACGGGCGGCGTCCGGAGCGGCTCAAGACACCCGCAAGATCAGACACTTTAGATAAAGGGTTTCGGGCACGGTCAGCAGAATCGGATGGTCGCGCGACTGTGTGCGGCGCTCCACCACCGTGACCGAGCGGTGAGCGTCCAGAGCGGCGCTGGCAATGGCTCCCAAGAAATCGGATTCAGTGACGTGGTAGGAGCAACTGCAGGTTACGAGGTAGCCGCCGGGGTTTAGGATCTTCAGAGCACGCAGGTTAAGTTCCTTATAGCCGCGCAAGGCGGACTCCAGATTCGACCTTTGCCGGGCAAATGCTGGCGGGTCCAGCACGACCATATCAAAGTGCTCCGCGGCCTGATCGGCAGCTTTCAGAAAGTCGAAGCAATTGGCTTCCTGCCATTCCACGTTGGCCAGACTATTCAGTTTGCCATTGCGCCGGGCGAGTTGAAGAGCTTCCTCCGAAGAGTCGATGCCAAGAACGTGGTCGCACTGCGGGGCAAGGGTAACCGCAAAGCCTCCGCCGTAGGTAAAGCAGTCGAGAGCCCGGCCGCGGGCATAAGTGCGCGCGGCAAGCTGATTCTCCCGCTGGTCGAGAAAGCCGCCGGTCTTTTGTCCTTCCAGGAGATTGAAGGCGAAGCGCATGCCATTGATGTTGACCGTAACTTCTTCCTCCGGGGCATTGTTCAATACACCTTTCAATTGCGGCAAACCTTCCAAGGAGCGGACGGGAACATCGTTTCGTTCGATGATGCCTCGCGGGGAGCAGTTCTCCTGTAGAATATCTACAATAGTGGGCTTGAGCGCTTCCATCCCCTGACTCAGCGTCTGCAGCACGTAGGTTTCGCCGTAGCGGTCGATGATGAGCGAGGGGAGTTGATCGCCCTCCGCCGCCACCACGCGGTAGGCGTCAGAATCTTTCACGACCTGCTGGCGGTAAGCTGCTGCGGCTTGAATGCGTTCGGACAGGAAAGCGCGGTCGAAGGGCCGCTTCTCCCGCGTGAGGAGGCGCAAAGCGATTTGCGACTGGCTGCTGTAAAGCGCCTGGCCGAGGAATCGCTTCTTGCGATTCTGCACGGTCACAATGGCACCGGGCGCAACGTTTGCGGCGTCCACAACGTCGCTGCGGTAAATCCAGGGATGTCCTGCGTAAATTCTTTCCGCCCCTCGCGGGGAGACCGTTACAGTTGAGGAAGACATTAACCGACTTTACCACACCGCGGTCGGCCGCGCCGCTACGGCAGCCCAGGACGGCGGGGCGGGGCAGGGTGCGACTATGGCGTAGAATAGTTGGGATGCTACTGAGCGAATTTGACTACGAACTGCCCAAAGAACTGATCGCGCAGCGGCCTCTCCAGGAGCGCGACACTTCTCGCATGATGCTGGTGGACCGCGCGGGGCGCAGCTTCCGCGACGCAAGCTTTCAGGAGCTTCCCCGGATTCTACGGGCTGGCGACCTGCTGGTGGTGAACAACACCAGCGTGTTCCCGGCGCGGTTGCTCGGGCGGAGGCGGGGCGTGAAGGCGCAGAAGGTCGGCGCGCACAACCCGGCGGCGCGAGAGTTTCTGAGCGCGGAAGTGGAATTGTTCCTGACCCGCCAGGAGAGTGAGGACGTCTGGACGGGGCTGGTGCATCCGGGGCGCAAGATTCGCACCGGGGAGATTCTGGTTTTTGGAGAAGGAGAACTGGAAGCTGAAGTTCTGGGCCGGGGTGAGCGCGGCCTGCGCAAAGTGCGCCTGACCGCCCGCCAGGGCTCCGTGTCTCAAGCCATCGACCGCCTGGGACACGTCCCCTTGCCGCCCTATATCAGCCGTCCTGACGAAGCCGCCGACCGCGAGACTTACCAGACGGTTTACGCCAAGGTGCGCGGCGCGGTGGCAGCGCCCACGGCGGGATTTCACTTTACAGAGCGGATTTTGAACTTCCTCAAGGCCGAGGGGATTGAAATTTGCGAGATCACGCTGCACGTGGGGCCAGGGACTTTCCGGCCGGTGCAGGTGGAGGCCGTTGAAGACCACGTAATGGATGCCGAGCACTTTGAGATTTCCGAAGCCGCGGCGCAGGCGATCGGCAAGGCGCGCGCGGAGCGCCGGCGCGTGATCGCGTTGGGCACCACGAGCGTCCGCACGCTGGAAGCGGTGGCGCTCCAGAACGAGGGTGAAATCGTTCCCTTGCAGGGCGAGACTAACTTGTTCATCACGCCGGGATTTGAGTTTCGAGTGATTGACGGCCTGCTGACCAACTTCCATCTGCCGAAGTCGACGCTGCTCATGCTGGTCTCCGCCTTTGCCGGCCGCGAGCTCACCCTTGCCGCTTACCGCCACGCGATCGAAGAGCGCTACCGCTTTTACAGCTACGGCGACTGCATGTTGATCCTCTAGAAGCCAAGCAAGGCTCCGTGCCGTTCCGGGCTCGGTGGGGAAGCCAATCCCATGCGCTGCAATTCCAGGTCCCTCGCCTTGCGGGGGAGCAACTCCTCTTCTCCAACCTCTGTGTTAAGCCTTATTGCAGCAATGCTGGCGGTGATATACTGCAACGCGCCGGACGCAAGTCTCTGGGAAGCGTCATGCCAAGGCAAAATAAAACTCAGCCACGAACCTGCATTCTCAGACCTACGAAGTCCTCGCCGATACCGGGCGGCGCGCTGGCTCGAATGGCGAAAGTGACCGCAGCGTCACTCCTGCTTGCCACTAGCTTGGTGGCAGTTCTGCTGGCTGCCCATCCCCCCCAATCGAATCTGTACTTGCTTGCTGGCACAGCCGACATTTACGGTATGCCTGGCTATCCTGTGCGGCTTTACACGCTTTCAGCGGGTCGCTTGGCGTTGGTGCGGCAGGTCTGCGGAAGCCTGTTCTCGGTCACCGATGACCTGCACGGTCACCTTTACGTTCTCAACCAAAACCGGAGTGTTCTCAGTGTTATTCACGAAAACGCCCCGGAAAAAGTGGACGTCGTTCCGTCGCCAAAGGGAACAATGACATCAAAGATTCTTCCATTCTTTGGCTTCTATTATCCAACCTGGGGCGCGATCGCTGGCCCTGGTGTGGCCCCGGGGATCGTTTACGCTGGTGGGAATAGTCCCACCACCTGGAAAGTTGCCAGAGTCTACGGAGATGCGATTCCGGGCCGAACTCAGGTTGCGGAGGGTGGCTGGGATCTTTATCGCCACTTTCAGTTCTCTGGCCCCGGCGGAGGGCCATCCTACGAAAACGCTCTTAGCCCCGGAGGTACTATAAACCATGGGCAGATCCTGACGCCGTATACGCTTGGTGGGCCAGGCCGCGGTGATCTTGGGCCCACCCCTCCATTTCTGCCGCCCGAAGCTGGTCGCGTCGCGGGGTATAAAGGCAGGCCGCGAGGCGCTGGTGTTGTGGCTGACACTGCGCGCTTTTTCGCGTTCCGTGCTTCTCTACCGGGCACAGAGGCGCCAACACTCATGACAATCTATATCCTGAACCGGGAAACTGCACGGTGGTCAGTCGTCAAATTTCCGATTAGTGCCCCTTCGCCGAGGCTTTTCGGGGCGTGGTTAATCGGAAACGTCAGCAAGCTGGTCAAGACAATCCGCAGGTTCCCAGGACAGCGGCAAGCGGAGATCGCCAATTTTGTCACTCCACAGGGCAGACTGCTGCTCCAGAATCTGGTGGATGGGCGGAAGATAAGGATTGAAACCGGTCAGCAGGACAGCGAGGTGCTTGACGTTGGCAAGGATGGCCTGGTGCTTTACCGGGTGAACAACGAGATCTTTTCCACCCAAATCGAGGGTGACAAGCTGGCGGCTCCAACGCTGGTGGTAAAGGGCGAAGACGTGCCGGAAGTCCATTGGGTTTTCTGGTCGAAGGCCGGAACCCAGCCGCAACGAACCGCGCACAACTCCAGCAATCACTGACTTGCCTGGGAAAAGAGGTGCAAGCGTGAAAACCCAACGGAGTCATTCTTACCTAACGCCTTTCCGCACTATTTTTCTTGTTCTGCTGATCGCCTGCGTTTCGGGCGCGGCAAAAGCCGGAACGAAAGCAGAACACCTGTACCTGCTCGCCGGCACACCGATTGACAACGACCCGGCGTCGTACCCCGCCACCTTATACACTGTTGGTCCCAACGCGAGCCTGGAGACGGTACGGCAGATCTTCTCCAAGAGACAGGGCTTGTTTGACGTGCGGGATGACCTTGAGGGCCGACTCTACGCCATGAGCGAGTCGCAAGACATTCTGAGCGTAATCCACGAGCGTAACCCGCACCGCATCGACATTGTGAAGATAGACCCCAACTTCTACAGTCCGGCCTGGGGCGTTGTCGCGCCGCCGGGGCAAGGTTCAAGCGCCGTGCTTCCCGGCTCGGGCATCGGTCCGCATCGCTGGGAGATTGTTACGGTGGCGGGGAGCCCTACCGTTAACCCTCGGGCCTCTGCGGGGACGTGGGCGCTGTACCGCTGGTTCCGTTACCGCGGCGCGCCAGTGGTGCCGTGGTTTGAAATGGTTCCGATCCCCGGGGGGAATATCGTGAATGGGAAGATTTTGCTGGGGCCCGTTTGGGCCATGGCGGGCGTCATCAACGTAGTTCCACCGGCTCTCCCGCCCAGTGTGGGCGCCCATGTCATCACCATCGAAGACAGTAAAGGCACGCGCCACGTCACGGTGGGGGAAGTGGTTATTGTCGCCGACACCGCCCGTTTCTTCGCCTTCGCCGCGACTCCTTTTTATTCGAAGAAGTGGCCGGTCCCGGTTTACGTTCAAAACAAGGCTACGAAGCGTTGGATGGTAATTGACTCGCCGTTTATTAAGCTGTGGCCAAGGGTTTTCGGATCGTGGCTGGCGACGACAATCAACCAGCCGAACCCCACGGGCCGCAAGAGCCCGGGGGTTAAAAACGAGAGGTCCGTGCCAGGATATATGTCGAGTACGAGCCGGTTCCCGGACATCTGGGGCGAATTAGGGTACTGGGGAGGACCACACGGGATTGTCCGCATTTACATGCCCGGCAAGCTGCTGCTACAGAATCTGGTCGACGGTCGGAAGATAACCATTGAGACTGGCCAACAGGATAGCGAGGTGCTTGACGTTGGCAAAAACGGACTGGTGCTTTACCGGGTGAACAACGAAATCTTCTCCACCCGAATTGAAGGCGACAAGCTGTCGGTTCCAAAGCTGGTAGTGAAGGGCGAAGACGTGCCGGAAGTCCATTGGGTTTTCTGGTCGAATGCCATGGTGAAAACACAACCGGCTGCACGGCCTGCCGCGCAACACCGCCGCCAACCTGGATAAGCCGAGCTCCCGCTAGACTTTTGCTCCGCGTCCTTCACGGCGATTCCGCGCAATCGTTAATCCGCGGTTGTGTGCAAGGGAATGAGCCTAGGATTTTCTGAGCGCCAGCTGTTGGAAATGAGAGAGGGTTTTACGGTTGGGCTTTGCGGAAGACCACGCAATAGACGTGATCTTTGGGATCGCGCTCGGGCCAGTGGTTCACGATCGTCACCACCTTGAAACCGGCTGCCGTCACTTCTCCGATCAGAATGTTTTGCGGCACGCCATGTCCTCCGCGGTTTTTGGGAACTCCTTTGGGAATCGATGTCCCTTTGCGCGGAACCATGTCAATCAGCGCCAGGCGTCCGCCCGGTTTGAGCGACCGGAAAAGGCTGGCATCCATTGCCCCCGGGTTTGTGAGGTGATGGTACACCAGCCTCAAGAAGATGGAATTACAGCACGCGGCCGGGAGGTCGGTGCTGTTGGCGGCGCCCTTGATCACCATGATGTTTTCATGCTTTGCCGCCAGCTTCTTCAAGCCAGCCAGGTATGGAGTACTGATCTCGGTACTGTAAACCTTTCCAGAGGGACCGACTTTTTGGGCGACCGCCAAGGTCAGCCTTCCAGGGCCCGCTCCGACATCTGCCACCACGTCTCCCGGATGCCATCGTAACAACTTGGACAGACCATGGGTTTCTTGCTGGAGGTTGTACTTGCGGGCAGAAAGCGGAACCCCTGCGGCGCAGAGAACCAGCGCGATGATCAAGGAGCGTCGGAGCATAAGGCGAAGGCCGTCCGCGGAATACTACCCGTTCAGGAAGAGGAATTCAAGCTGATCCGGCGCGTGCGCTGATGCAGGCCCGGCGACCGCGGCCGGTGTTAATCCCGCTCTTGAAGCAGGGCTGGGAACGGTCTAATCTATTAGCGATGACTTTTGAGGAATTCCGCAATTCTCTAAACCGTGATGAGCCACCCGTAGATTTGAGCCTTGCCCTGGCGGGCCTGTGGTGGGACGCCAAAGGCAGTTGGAAACGCGCCCATGAATCGGCCCAGCAGGACGACGGACCGGCCGGCGCGTGGGTTCACGCCTACTTGCACCGCAAGGAGGGAGATGCTTCCAACGCGGGTTACTGGTACCGCCGGGCCCAGAAGCCGCACTCGCGGCTGACGCTTGAGCAGGAGTGGACGGAAATCGCTGAATCGCTTTTGAAGGGATAGTGCCGGTCAATCCGGTTTTGGATTGCCTGTGAGGACTTCCTCGAAGCCGCTCATCAACCAACCGCGCCGATCTCTGGACGGTTTGTGCCTGCTGGCCGCGGCGGCCACGCCTGTGCTTTCTTTCGGCACGCTGCTAGCGGCACGGCCGTTCTATCCGGGTTTCAAGTTTTCGGTGCTCTCGATCAGCATGATGGGGACGCGGTTCTCGCGCCAGCCATGGATTTTCAATACCGGTGAAATCCTGACCGGGCTTGCGGCGCTGGCCGGAGCTTGGGGACTCTTCCAAGCCTTTCGCGCCAAAACGAATCCTCTGTTTAGCGTGCTGGTTGCGCTTTCCGTCGCCACTGCCGGCGTCATGATCCTCAAATCGGGCCTGTTCCCCATGCCGGATCCCCGGCATAATTGCTGGCCGCTGCTGTTTAACGTCATCATCCTCATCCCGTTTTTAATGCTGACGGCGCTGTTGAACCGGCCGGGCGGCTTGCGAGCCTACCTGATGGGCTCGATTGCTTTTACGGTGGTGCTGATTTTTTTGAAGACCCGACTGGGGCCCGGAACGCTGCAAGTGTTGATTGCCGCCGTGACGTTGCTTCCTATCGGGGTCCTCGGTTTTTTCTTCTGGTGGGAGATGCGCCCGCCGCTCCCGGCCGATACCCTTGAGATGTTTCCCGAAACGCACGATTGACCTGCCATTCCGAGTCTTTGCTTGTCATCCTGAGCGCTTGCCATTCAGGAGGGCGTTGCCGTGCCGCACCCCGTGAAATTTACCGCTGCACGCGTACGCGATACGTGAGCGTTGACTCACCGCCCGCGGGCACCGGAACTCTGAACTTGACCTCAAAAGCCGAGGTTTTTTCATACTTGTAACTGGAATTGAGGATGGTCCACTGGCCGCTCATGGGTTCGTTCACATTGACGGTAATGGGCTCTGTCTTGTGGTTGTGCAGGGTCACTTGAAACGCCGCCTCAAAGAGGTTGCGGCCCAGGCCTTGGAAGTCCGTCTGCTTCCTTTCCGCAGTCACATCGAAGGCGTTGCCGATGTAAAGATTGAGCTCCTCATCTTTGGGCGTGTGCTGGATGCGGTCTTCGCCCACCAGCGCCAGGCTTCCGTCCGCGCCGGATTGATAAACACGCACGACGCCCTCGGGCAACGGTTTGCCGAGCGAGTTGGCTTGAGAGTTCTTGAATTTGATGTGCGCCTGGACCGGCTCCTTGACCTTCCGCCCGCCCCCAAAGGGAGTGAAGTAGTAATAGGTCTGGCCGGTCAGCTCGTACGTCTTTTGGAAGTGGATGCCGGAAGCCGAAAGGAGTCTGATCTGCTTCGAATCATTCTCCGGAAGCGTCACCTTGCCGTGGACGGTGTACAAGTGATATTCGGAGAAGGCTTGTTCGGTCATTTCAGGCGCGGCCGCTTTCGCCATCCCACCCCCAACCCCTACCAGTGTTTGCATGCTGTACATGGGGCGGATGTTCTGCACGACGCGATTCAAGTTTCCCGCCACAAGCTGGACGCGCGCGTCCCGAAAACCGATGCCGCTCTGGTTTTTGATGGTGACCCAAGCGCTCAGGTTGGCGGAATTTTCTTTGGGAGGCAAGGTCAGGGTGTAGTCAGCCGTCCAGTTGATGGCTTTGGTCAGGTAGTCCGTCTCAAGTGATTGCGGTCCACTGGAGCGGTTCTCAACCAGCCAATTGAGTGTCGGCTTACTGGTAAGCTCTGGCGGCAGCGAAGGGAAGATGTATTGATAAGCCGGGAAGCCGGTCACGATCTGGTCTCCGATTTTCCACACCTGGCCGCCGGTGTCGGAAAGCAGGGTGGCTTTGACGTGCACATTCTTGATGGAATTGTCCTCCCTAACGCGCTCGACCAGTGTCACCTCCTTCCCGACGTATTTCTGCAGTATTTCCTGGGGAGTGAGCGGACTATAGCGGTAATCCTGCTCGAGCACGGCAAAGCTCTCCGGAGCCGTAAGCGAAACCACCCGGACCGTTTCAGGCTCAATCTGCGGAGAGATTCCTAGAAAACGCAGCTCAACTTTGCCGGCGGGCACGTTCAGCTTTCGAACGTCGCGCACCAGGGCGATGTTTGAGTTGTAAACCGTCAGCATGACTTTCTGCTGCTCGGCTTCCGTGGCGGTTGCGGTTGTTTGGGCCAGGGAGTTGCCGGCCAGAATCAGAGCCGCCAAGGCCGCAACCAGGGCTGTTTTCACGTGGATACGTCGAAATAACATGATTCACCCTCCGCGATGTGGATTCGACTTCCGGAATTGATAGCGCTGAGGCGTTTCAAGGGCGCCTTGACCAAGATTACACCACAGTGTTGGATGCCGATTAATGAAAATGGGACGCCAAAGGAGCCTTGTTTTGCCCGCTGACAACGGCCACCGTGCACGCCCTTGCGCGCTCTGCTAAAGTAGAGGCCACGGGGAAATCTGACGAGGATAAGAGCATGCCTATGAGACATTGCGCAGCGATCCTTGTTCTTGGCGGGCTGTTATTTGCACCATCGGCGCGGGCTCAATCCGGCGCGCCTCTTGAGCCGGTCCAAACCATCACAATGCCCGGAGTGGAAGGGCGCCTCGACCACCTGAGCGTGGACGTGGGAGAGAGCCGTCTCTATGTATCGGCGCTAAGCAACAATACTGTTGAGATTCTGGACCTCGACTCCGGAAAAGTCAGCGGCCGGATCCGCGGGCTACGCGAACCTCAGGGCGTCTT
>JBJKQF010000045.1:0-5090 GCA_046705545.1 Terriglobia bacterium | reverse complement strand
TCTCTCGGCGAGCATGCCGAAGTTGCTTTTGTTCCTCCTGGAAATCTTTGGGCAAGCAACAGCACTCCGCTGCGTTTGCCGCTTCGCAACGCCCGCTATGCGATTGTCGGCGATTCTTTGGGACAGCAGGCTGCGCTGGTAGCCGGTTACCCGCGCGAAGCAGTCTGGGTCCATGCGAAAGGTTGCAGTTTTGAAGTGGGCGACTCTGAGGATACGCCTGCATTTGAAGCCGTCAGCCGGAATGGGCAACCGGCTCGCATCCGCTGCGCTCCTTCTTTGAAGCGAATCTCTGCACCGTTGCCCGGGGTTGTTGTTGAGCCCGGAGCGCTTGAGGAGGGCATGCAACTGGCCTTCCTGGCTGAGCCTCAGACTCAGGAAAACAGGACCAATTCCAACCAGATCCACCTGGGGCGGATCATCGGCGGAAAGATCGAGAAGAAACGAAAGAAGAAGAAAAAGGCGAAACCCAAGCTGAAGATCCAGAACACCAAGGTTTTTATGCGGGTTCAGCCGAAAAAGAGGAAAAAGTCCAAGAACGCTCCCGTCAAGGTTTATGGCGAAACCGTTCCCGCGACCAATGAATCCTCGCCTCGATTTCCAGTAAGAGTGCAGAAAGTTCTCCCCAGAATTCGGGTGGAAAACCCGCGAACCACCCTTCAATCGGAGCCTAGGACGCACGAAACCGCACCGCGAACTCCGGTCAATGTGGAGAAGTCTCCTCCTCCGATTCAGAGGGGCGGAGTCGGGGTTATCCTGCAAACCAAGCACGGGAAGAAAAACAAGAAAGTGCTGCTGCCGGCCAGCCTTCCCTCACGGCCGCAGCCAAGCTTTTCATTTGATTTCATCCGCCCTGACGATCTGCTGGCGCTGAAGTTTGAATTCTACAACATGACAATTTCTGCCGGTGGCGAGACGCCCAGCTTGGTGCGCGTTGAACCCAATCAGCCGACTTTCATGGTCATCCAATTCTGGCCGCAGCACGTCGCCGAGGAGGCTTTCCAAGAAGACAGCACGCACAAGATTTTGGGCCCAGACGCCCGGCCACCCGTCACCTCGCGAGTCGCAGGGCCCAGCCGTCTGGCTTTCATCATACCGGACAGCGTCACCGAGATTCCTTACACCGTCGAGTCGCTTTTGGACTGGGCCAAGTATGAGCTGAGCGTGGCGCCGTTAGCCACTCCGCCGAAGCCTCCGACCTTTGAGACTTCCGGCGTCTCTTCCGGAGAGGCCAACGCCACCATGGAGCCGCGCATCAGCGTAGCGCAGAATTCTTCCGCATATTACCAAGGGCTTGAAAATTCCTTGAACCTGCCCAAAACATCGTCAAACAAGCAGAATTCCGGAAAGTCCATCGAGCAGAATCCCTCGGCGCTTGCGAAGGGAAGGTTTGCAGGCGGCCAGTTTATTCAATTCGCGCAGATCCAAGAGCCGTCCGTCATCCAGACTTCTCTCGAGATTCCTTACCGGATGATCCTTTCTCCCAACTATTACGCCGGCTGGGCGCACTCGATCAATCCGGTCAAGCGTGGAGACCGCGTGGAGCTCTGGCACACGCGCTTGGGCGTCCGCTCCCAGCAAGGCACGGTCAACGAAAAGAACGAGTTCTACCGTACCGTCCGCGCCGTTTGGGCGACCGATTACCAGACAGGATGCCTTTCCAACATCCAGAATAATCTCGGCGCGTTCCACAGTCCTGCTATCGACACGTATCAACGTTGCCAAATCGTTCGGCTCTCCTCTGACCCGAACATCGTTTACAACAACGACCACGGTACCGCCCAATACATTCCGCAGCCGATTCAGGTGAACCGGTTGATGCTTTCAACCCTGGGTGGATGGCTTGACAGCGCGGGCACATGGGATCTTTACCAGGATGTCGTTGAACCTTCCTGCAAGGACCACACCTACAATTTTGACGTCGAAAGCTGGCGGCACATTGCGGCCATGGGCCGCGACCAATACGTGCGGGTCGTGCAGCGTGGCTATCTGTTTCCCTTCGGGCACAAGGCTGTTAAGATCACCATTACGGAGCGCAAATTCAACCGCACGCCAGACGGGAAAACCATGGGGGCCTTTCTGCGGCAGCAGGTCTTTGTCGTCCCGCGCGAGCACGAAAAGAATTATCCCGCCACCGGCCAGCCCCACCCGAGCGGTCCGCAGATTCCTTTCCAGACCGTCCGCATTATCACGCTCAGCACGCCCGCTTTGAGCGGTATCGACCCTGTCTTGCCGGGATCCAAAACTTTCTGGCCGCTCGTTGAGAGCCAGGATTTTCAGTTCAAGATGGCCGGCGTGGATTGGGAAGGGAACAACATTGAATTTACTGCACCGCTGATTTTTGTGGATCCCGATGACGCTCGCAAACCGGACCGTACCGCGCAGATCATGGCCAAATACAACACCGATGTTAAGTTTGCCCGGCGCGTCCGCCCCTTCTTTGGCCAGAAGATCGCTTATGCCAAGCACAAAGTTCCCGGCGACACAACTTTTGAAACAGATTCGATCACCTTCAAGGGCCAGCCGGCAGCCGAGGGGACTAAGCTCCCCCAGGGGCTGCCCTACTTCTACCCGGCCATCGCACTCTCCAGGGTTCGCATTGCCACGGTGGAGCAGCTAACCGGGTTGAACGCGGCAACCGCCATCAAGTATCACAACGCCTACTTGGAGCATGGGTTTGATTCGCCTGCCAATAAGGGCCAGATGTTCGCCGAACTGATCGACACCGTACCATTGCTCTTTGGCGGCTCGGGCGGGAGTTCTGACAAAGTCGGTGCGCTGCTCACTCCCAGCATGAACATCTCCGGCCTCTCGCGATTGCTCGGCCCCGTGGGCGGCGCCGGTTACGCCCTCAACCAAGAAGACAAGGCCCTTGAATCGCTCGCCGCTGGCGTGTTCGATCCCACGCAATTCTTCAAAGCTGCTTTAAACGCCAAGCTCCTGGGCGACATTACCTTGGCGGAAGTCATCAAGGAAGTTCCCGATCTTTCCCAAGAACTTCACAAAGTGCCGAAATTTATCACCAGCCACGACAGCGACCAAGTCACCACCAGCTTCACCTGGCAGCCGGACATCCAGAACGTTTCCTTAGAGCCAAGCTTCCCGCCGTTTTTCGTTGTTCACAACAGCGGCACGACCCCGCCGCTGACCGTCAAAGCTACGCTGACCAAAACGCTCAAAAAGCTTACCACCCAACCGCCCAGCTATTCGGTCAGCGCTACGCTGAACAACTTCGAGATTCGTTTTGTGCCCACGGATTCTAACCTTACCGACGTTCTACACGTCAGCTTCAGCAAGGTCTCTTTTGAATCCGTCAACGGGCAGAAGCCCGACGTCAAAGTACACATTTCCGGGATCCAGTTCACCGGCCCGCTGACCTTTGTCAACGCCCTGAAGAAGTACATGCCGCCCGGACAAGGAGGGTTTGTCGACCCGCCCAGCCTGGACGTCACGGCACAAGGGATTGAATTGGGGTACTCCCTGGGATTGCCGCCTATCGGGTTCGGCGTCTTCAGCCTGACCAATGTGAGCCTGGCCGCCCAGCTGAACATTTACTTCACCGGCGACCCCATGACCTTCCAGTTTGACTTCTGCCAGGAGGAGCATCCGTTCATGCTGACCGTCTCCCTTTTCGGGGGAGGCGGGTACTTTGGTCTTACGCTCTCTCCCAAGGGAATCCAACGGATCGCAGCGGAACTGGAATTTGGGGGCAGCTTCTCGCTGGATATTGGCGTGGCCAGCGGCGGCATATATCTGACCGCGGGCATCTCCTACACCTACACTGAGGCCAGCCACGAAACCAAACTGGGCGGCTACCTGCGTTGTGGGGGAGCGGTGGAGGTGCTGGGGCTTATCACCGTTTCCGTGGAATTCAAGATGGAGCTCAATTACGACACTGTGGGCGACCGGGTGTGGGGCACGGCCACGCTCACCGTGGAGATTTCCGTCCTTTTCTTCAGCAAGAGTGTGGACCTGACGGTGCAGCGCACCTTCGCCGGTGGCAGCGCCAAAGACAGCGCGCTGGTGGGAGATGGCGTCCCCTATCCGCTGGGGGCGACCTCGGTTACCTTTGCGGACGAGATGAGTGCGGCCGACTGGCAGATTTACTGCGAAGCTTTTGCGTAACAGGAGATATTCATGGCCAAAATGCAGACCGTCATGTGGACCGCTTTGCCGAACGGAGTGGTCGATGGACAATTGAACCTTTCGGTCTTTGTCTCGCCACGCCTCTGGACAAACGAAGGGCTGCCCCGGCCGACTCTCGATCAGTTCGACGATTTCCAGATCTGGCCCGAGAAGATCCAGAACATGATGTTCCAGGTGCAGTTTGAGGGCATGGCTCCCATCAACGCCACGCGGGTCGGACCAAGCCTTGAGCCCGCCATGTGGACAGCCCTCTTCAGCAAGGCCACCTATGTGGAACCCTATCAGCCGGAAGATTATTCCAACCGTCCCGTGCTTTCACATCCTGTATTGCAGGTTGCCTCCTTTGTGAAATCGCAGTATCAGTCATTCGCCACCACCAATCCGGAACTCCTGCCGCCCAGAACCAAGGTCCTTGAGAAGCTTGCACCCATCTCCATATATGCGGTTCCGGAAGCGTCTTCCAGCGTCACCCGCCAGGCGCCCATCATGACCGGGCACTATTCGGGAGCCGTTAGCGCCCAGCAATCCACGTCCGGCAAGGCGAGCCAGAAGGCCCAGCCGATGGGTCACCAGGCGGTTGTTTCGCGCCAGTTGTCGGGATTTATCACCACCCTGCACCCTAGCCTTCAGGCGAGCGCCAGCCGCAACGTCCAGACGCTAATGCGAGGCTCGCTCCCCTTGAGCCAGAGCACGGTCAGCGCATTCCAGAGCGTTTACCAAGACCTGCAACAGTACAAATCTGTCCGGATCAGCTCCCAGGTTCAGCCGGCCAAGGATTTCTTGCTTCTCCGCATTGCCAACCCGGAACTTCCCAAGACCGTCGTGCCTCCCAAACCGCCGGATATCGACTTCCACAAATGTTTGGCGAGCCTGGGGAATTACCCGGAGTTGATGAAGGCAATGGGGCTGGTGATCAACCTGCAAGTGCCCTTGCCTGCGGGCCTGGC
>JBJKQF010000044.1:0-9315 GCA_046705545.1 Terriglobia bacterium | reverse complement strand
CTTTAGGGGCAGGGGCGGGTTAGCGGGAGCGGAGGAGAGGAAAGTCCGAACTCCACAGGGTAGTGTGCTCGTTAATAGCGAGGGCCGGAGGGGGATGGCGCGCAAGCGAAGGTACGCCTCCGGTACGGAAAGTGCCACAGAAAACATACCGCCGGCGTCCCCTCTGGAATCCCAGAGCGGGGGCGAGGTAAGGGTGAAAAGGTGCGGCCGCTCGGGCGGCTTAATGTAAGAGCGCACCGCTCCCATAGCGATATGGGGGGCAGGGCAAACCCCACACGGAGCAAGACCAAATAGGGGAGGAGGAGTGGCCCGCTCCGCAAGGCTTTGTAGCGGCGATCCTTAACCGCCCGGCTGCTTGTGGCCCGCAGGGGGTGGTCGCGGGTCGCCGCTACAGGCTGGCAACTCCCGGGTAGGTCGCTTGACCCCGCCAGCAATGACGGGGCTAGATGAATGATCGCCACCCCGGATTTCCGGGGCACAAAATTCGGCTTATAGGCTTGCTCGCGCTCACCTATTTTGCCGTGTGTTGCAGATTTCTGCAAAGTCCCACGGCGATTTTCGTTCGCTTTGATAAGCTTGGGGTCCCTTCACGTTTGAGGCTTCCCAAACTTCATTTTAAGAGATGGTTTGTGCTTGTAGCGGCGTTGTGAGGGGGATGCTTGCTACAGCGACTCTCTACAATGTGAACCCCTCGCCCCAGCGCGTTAAGCCCGGAGGGCTGTCTTGCCGATAGGCCTAAGGCTGCGTATGTAGCCTAATGTGCTATGATAGTGCTTTATAAGGTTTGAATTGACACGCGGTCCTAGAGAACGGTAAAATCAGCGGTTTAAAAACCTTACAAACAAGCAACGCAAGAGGGCCATGGATAAGAGAAAGATTCAGACCTATAGGAAACGTTTGCTGGAAAAGCAGGAAGACTTCCGGCGAATGGTTGCAAAGTCCGGACAAGACGGGCGAGACATAGATGAGGACACTACGCAAGATCCCGCTGACCAAGCTGCCAACTCCTATACCAAGGAGTTCCTTTTCCACCAAAGCCAGGACAACCATCGGATCTTGCAACTGATTGAGGATGCGCTGGTGCGCATGGAAAGTGGTTCATACGGGCTTTGCGTTGAATGCCAGGAGGATGTCCAGCCAAAGCGCTTGGAGGCTGTGCCCTGGGCTCGCCATTGCATTGAATGCCAGGAAAAGCAGGAAAAGGGCCTTCTTTAGCGTAATTCCGGCAGCGGAAAGCGAGGATCGCCTTCACTCCGCCCCACCCACCATCGCCGTCCCTGTTTCGCTCTCCCTTTCAAGAGTTAGCCGACAGCCTATTTTGTGTTCTATTCCCGACCTGTTGCTCGATTTGTGGCGGTGAAGTCGTCCACGCCGCGGGGTTGGGTGTTTGCCATCGCTGTTGGTCAGGAGTGGAAGCCTGGGAGGGAGTTTGCTGTGGCCGATGCGGGCTCCCGATTGCTTCGGGCCTGGCGGATGGAGAGCACCCCGTCCTTTGCGGCCAGTGCCGAACGTCAGATCCGGTTTTCGACCTGGCGCGCTGTTTTGGGCTCTACCGTGGCAATTTGCGGACCCTAGTCTTGCAACTGAAATATCGCCGGCGCGAGCGGCTGGGACAAAGGCTGGGTTCCTATCTGGCGCAAGCCTGGAGCAGCCTGGAGGTCTTTCAGGAATCGCGACCCACGCTCGTGGTGCCGGTGCCGCTTTTCCACGCGCGGGAAAGGGAGCGCGGTTTCAACCAGGCCCGGTCCCTTTCAGCGGGAATGGTGCGGCACTTGCCACGGGAGCGAGGCAAGGGATCTCTTCAGATCACCTCGGATCTGCTGGTGCGCACCCGGCAGACGCTGCCCCAGGCCGGCCTAAAGGTTCAAGCACGGTGGGAGAACGTTCGAGGGGCTTTTAAGGCTGTAAAGCCGGAGCGCCTCAAAGGACGCCAGACACTCCTCATCGACGACGTCATGACGACGGGAGCCACGCTTTCAGCCTGCGCCCAAGCCCTGAAACAAGGGGGCGCCAAGACGGTCTTTGCCCTGGCTCTTGCCCGCGCCACGCCGCAATTCCCCGATACCCATGACCAGAACGAAATGGTGAATGTTGACGAACTGCGGCGGGACTGGACATAATGAGTTTTTGACGGTGGAGGCATTCTCCCCGAGAGGGACGGCTATGGCGGACAAGGGTGAACGTCTGTTGCAAGCTCCAGTTCTCGTGCTTAATGCCACTTATGAGCCCATCAACGTTACCGCCGCGCGGCGGGCGCTGGTGCTGGTTCTCAAGGGGAACGCCACCACTGAGGAAGAGAACGGTAGCTTCATTCATTCCACTCGCGTGGCCTTTCGAATTCCGTCCGTTATCAGGCTTACAGAATTCCGGCGCATTCCTCGCCAGACCCGCGCCCTTTCCCGCAAGAATATCCTGATGCGGGACCGTTATACCTGCCAGTTTTGCGGGCAGACTCTTCCCGCGGGAGAACTGACTTTGGATCACATCATCCCTCGTTCGAAGGGCGGCCACACGGATTGGGACAATCTGGTGGCTTGCTGCCACCCCTGCAACAGCCTCAAGGGAGACCGCCTGCCGGAAGAAGCTGGCTTGAAACTGCGCCAGAAGCCCCGGCCCTTTACCCTTCACACGAGCCGTCACATCATGCGCATGCTGGGACGAGCGGACCAGCGCTGGCGCAAATATCTTTTCTATTGAAGAAAAACTGGGAGGGCTTTCCCACGCCGGCGTAGGGATTCGTGTTCCCGCGCGAAGCGTGTTGTTTGCCTGCCGTAGAACTCCCGTGGCGCTATGGTCGTTGCCACGGGAGTTGGACAGGTGCTCGACTACGGCGTGTGGCGGCCTGGAACGCGTATTCTGCCGGCCGCCGAGTTAGAAGTTGAGCGAAGCCTGGATTTGAATAAGCCGGGGCGAAGTGTCTGCGCCCAGCCCTGAACCGTAGATGCTGGTTGGGGCGCTGGCGGTGTTGATGATCTGTCCGAACTGCACGTTGGTCAAGTTGGCAATGGGCTGGTCAAAATTCGGATGGTTGAGTACGTTAAAGAATTCGAAACCCATAGCTAGCTTTGCGGACTCCCAACGCGGCAGAGGGAAGGTCTTCATGACGGCAAAATCAGTGTTGAAGTATCCCGGGCCCCGGAACCGGTTGCGGCCCTGAATGCCGAACTGGTACGTGGGAGGAGCGAACTGCGCAGTGGTCAGGCAAGGGTGATCCGGACTGTTGCAGGCGGCAGTTGAGCCCGATGAATTCAGGTACGTCGCATAAATAGGTCCTCCAAAACCTTGGTAGTAAAGGACGCTTTCCGCTGCTCCATTCTCTACGGTATAAGGAAAACCGGAATGGGTGAAGAGCGTCCCGGAAACCCGCCAGCCGTTCACCAGCGTGTTCCGGCCACGCCCGAACAAAAGGGCCTTGAGGGGAACGTCATAGACATAGCTCAAATTCAGATTATGGCGATTGTCATAGTCCGCGTTGCCGTAGTTGTCTCTGATGTTGTAGGGGTTTTGTGGATAGATCTCGCTCTCATTGGTTCCGTATATAAATGGCAAGGTGCTACCGCCGTTCGAGAGTATATCCAGTGCGTGCCCGTAGGTGTAATTCGCGGTGATCAATCCGCGCGAAAAGTTGTGACGGAAACTAAGGGTCAGGCCGTTGTAGCTGGAGACTCCTGCGCTTTCCAAATAGGTCACGTTTGAAAACCTTGCATCCGGGGGCGCGGACGGCATTCCCGCAAAGTCCGCCGCGTACCCATTGATGGAAGCATTCGGGATCATCTCGTGGATGCCGTGATTTCCCACGTAGTTCAGGCTTACGATAGTGTTTTGCCCGAAGCCTTTCTGGATTTCAATGTTCCATTCCTGGTACTGGGGTAGGTGAATGGTTTGCGCACTGCTGGAAAGGTTGGGAGGGGAAAAGTACTGGCCCAGCCCCGCCAGGGTATTGCTGATGCTGTCCAGTGTTCCGCCGTTGGCAAAGGCGTTAACAAAGGCGCGGTTGGAATTTGCTGCGTCCGCAAAGAGATTCGTGGATTCAGCGGGAGAAATATTATCGTAGTATGGAACAAACTCGTTCTGATAAGGAGGATTACCCGCGATGCTTTCCACCGTGACGGCCGGGAGGTCGTCGTAAAACAACCCAACGCCTCCGCGCACCACCAAGTCGGGGCGGGAGCGAAACGGCTGCCACGCCAGCCCTAGTCTCGGCTGCCAGGCTAGATTTGTCATGCTGGGAAATTCCTGCCGCTGGCCGATCTGGATGGCCTGATTGTAAGGAATAGAAGTATCGTGATTCATGCTGGTAAAAGGCTGCGTGGTTCGGGCAAAGCAGTTGTGCTGGCACACCGGGTTGGAGGCGTGGTCGGCTCGCAAAGCTAAAGTCAATTTAAGGTTGTGAGCGACCCTCCATTCGTCCTGCGCGTATAGCCCCAGGCGGTATTTGCCGATAGGCTGTTCCAAGGCAGTGGGGAAGACTTGATCCAGTAAGTCTCCCGTCGAACCTCCGTTATAAAAATCATTCAGGCTGAAGACACCCAGGAAGCCGCTCGATAAAATTCCAAAATCGTAGAGGCTGATGTCGCTGCGCGCATAATTAATTCCGAACTTTAGAATGTGGTCTCCGTGGATCCAGGAGAAGTCATCAACAAACTGGTATTGAGTGACGTTCCGCCCTTGAGGGAGATAGTAGTCCTGGCCCCCCAGTGTGCTCAGAGATCCGTCGTAGAAGTAGAGGGTGGTTGGAAAAGCTTGCATCGTTTTGTTTGGGTCGGCGACGTTGAAAGTGGAGGAAGAAAACTGCAAGGTGCCCCGGAAAGAGTTGACTTTGTTGTTACCCAAGATGTGGGTCCATCCGATCTGGCCCTGTTCTTCGGGCTGGGTGCTGAACATGTTGAAGAGTGGGCTGATGGGATCTGTATAAGAGGCCTGGGTTCCGCGGTCTATCTCCGCGTGGAGGAAAAGGCTGTCTTGGGGTCCCAGGTTGTAGTCCAGGCGGGAGGCCAGAAGCCATTCATTGGTTGGCTGGCTGGCGGTCGAGCGAAATGCGCTCACGCAGTTGCTGGTTGCTGGAAGGTCTGCAATCCCGACCGTGCCGCAGTTATACAGAGGCTGCGCCCGGCTGGCCCCGGGAGCGTTGTTGTAGAGATTAAACATGTTCTGGTAAAAGGGAACGGAAGCGCTCAAGCCAAGGTTTGAAAGATTGTTCAGGGTCGCTTCCTCGAAGGCCCGGCTTGGAATGAGGGCTTGCGTGCTGGTAGGAATCTGCAGCCGCACCCCTTCCTGGTCTACAAAAAAGAAAGCCTTGTCCTTGATAATCGGGCCGCCCAGGGATGCCGACCATTGGTTGGCAGTGACCGAGGCGCGCGGCGTATCCGTGGAATTGTTGAAAAAACTGTTGGCGTTGAGCCCGCTACCGTTCCAGTAATAATTGGCGTTCCCGTGCAAGCCGTTGGTTCCCGACTTGGTAACGTAATCGATGTTGGCTCCGGCCAAGCCTCCATATTCTCCGGAGTAACCGTTGGTGACCACCGTCACTTCCTTGACATCGTTCTTGCCCAGCATCAGGCTGGTAGACCCGGAATTGTTCACGTTAAACAAGGGGTCCATGTTGTTCATCCCGTTGACGGTGAACAGATTGGATGTCGCCGGCAATCCATAGACCGAGAAGTTGCCGTATCCTGCCCCCGTATTCATCACCGTTCCGGGAGACAGCTGAGCAAGGAATGTCAGATCATTCCCAGGGTTAGGAATCTGTGAAATCTCGCGTTGCCCGATCGTCGTGGAAATGTTGGCGTTGTTTGTTTGCACCAGGGGGACTTTGTTAGTCACCGTTAGAACTTGCCTGGCCTCACCGACTTCCAGGAGCAAGTCCGCAGTCCTGACCTGCCCGACCGAGATGGCTACCTGGCGCGAAGTGGTGCGAAATCCGGAAGCGTTTGCGCTGACCGCATACTCGCCCGGCTCCAGGAAAGCAAAATGGTATGTGCCGTTTGTGCCAGTCGTCGCAGTTCGTGTTGAACCGGTTTGCACATTTTTCAGAGTTACGGTGGCCTGGGGAATCAAGGCGCGAGAGGAATCAAGCACTCGTCCGGTGAGAGCTCCTGTAGTGGTGGATTGAGCCCAAGCGATCACCGGAGTGATCAGCATTAGCATTGCCAGGAGATGTAAAACTTTCGGTATTAGTCGATTTTGCATTCAAACGCCTCGTAAATTGGAGACTACACCACCAAATCATCTGATTTGCGTTTCTTACGATGAAATTCAGAACCGAACCGGTTCTCGCCTGTGCCGAGTCAGGACAGGCGGAAGGTTCTTAACCGATTAGATTGCAACTGGCTATCTCTGTGCTTGCTTCCTGCCTTCAGGAATCTTCCTGACTCCAGGCTGTATTGGGGACTGTTCGCGTCACCGCCAGAAACAACTCTTTCTAATGTCGGGGGGGCCAGATTCGCTTTCCGTCCCTTGACCTTGAAGCTATCAATCTGCTTTGGCCTTGGGAGAATACGTCCGGTCATTCCGGACCTGAATCGGCCTTTCGTGGGTTTCACGTGATATGTATGAAACCACACAAATGGAGGTATTGTAAGCCTTATAGTGAAGGCATGGGCGGGAGGCGCAGCTATTTCGAAGGGAATATCAGCAGATAAACTTTCAGAGCTTAAGTGCCGGAAATCTTGCAAAATTCTACGATTGCATGTTGTGCTAGCGTGGAAACTTCCCGAACCTTCCATACGATCTTGCCTCATTGGTTGCGGAAAATGCGCTGTAAACCAGAGGTTGCCGAATTACCCCTCCTCAAGCACAAGCGCCGCTCCGCAATAGTCACAGGAGGTTTCGCCGTATCTTTTCATGATATTAAAAGTGGCGCTCGCTGCTAGCCGAAGGAATCGGTACAAAATGGTACAAATTGTCGGGGGAGAACCGTCCCTCCCATAGACCGGTAAGTGTAGCAAGTATTGCTGGTTAAAGCAATATCTAACTTTATCTACCCTGTAGCTGCGGACAGGATAACTACACCTCCGTACAGGTGCGCCCTCCCGGTGGCGCGTTGCGGGCGCCAATCTGTACTGTGGGAAGTCTTGGCTCGCGCAACCTCGAGTAATTGCGAACTCGGCAATTCTGTACTGTAATAGGTGGCCGTGAAGTGGGGCAGCGATCACCTCGGGAAGTCTGGAAGGTGTGGAACGCTTCGCCGTTGCTTACTCTGCTGCTGGCCTGCCCTGGGCAATAACAGATCGCCATCAATCAAAGGAGCCTCCAATGGACAGAAGAGAATGTTTTCAGCTTGCTGTTGCGGGAATGGCCGGAGCGGCCTTGTCGGCTCAGCCGCTCGCGGCTAAAGAGCGGGAAGCAGCCGCTACGCGTGGCTTGCCCTCTCCCGTTATCAAAGGCATTCAAGTGATCAACACCCAGCCCGGTCCGGTGCGCCTGGTGGTGGTAAAAATCCTGACGGATCAGGATGGACTTTATGGTTACGGTTGCGCCACCTTTACACAGCGCGCTGATCTGGTGGGGCCCGCCGTGGAAAAATACTTGAAGCCGCTCCTGCTCGGCAAACCGGCGGACCGCATCGAGGATACCTGGCAAGCCTGCTACAACAGTTCCTACTGGCGGAACGGCCCCGTGCTTAATAACGCCCTAAGCGGAGTGGATCAGGCGCTTTGGGATATCAAAGGGCGCCAGGCTGGCATGCCTGTGTACCAGGTGCTGGGTGGCAAGGCGCGGGAGGCCGCCCTTACTTATGACACCGTAGGCGCTCAAGAGGCGTCCCAGGCGGTTGAGCGCGTCCACGCCTCTATGGAAAAAGGGTTCAAATGCGTCAAGGTGATGGTGGGTGTTCCCGGCATGGCCTGCTATGGCCCGATCAGTGGCGCGCCCGTCAAGGGCTTGCACGCCGGTCCCGTCTTCGAGCCGGGCCCTTACATGCGCCGGACGAATCAAATTCTAGCAGAGTGCCGCAAACAGCTGGGTGAAGAAGTGGGGCTCATCCATGACGTGCATGAGCGCGTAAGCCCGCGCCAGGCGGTGCAATTTGCCAAGGAGCTTGAACCCTACAATCTGTTCTATCTGGAAGACCCGCACTCCCCCGGGGACATCGATTATTTCCGGCAAATTCGCCAGCAGTGTGCCACCTCGCTGGCAATGGGCGAACTCTTTAACAATCCGCACGAGTGGCAGCCGTTGATTGAAGGGCGGCTTATCGACTATATCCGAGTTCACTTGTCGCAAGCCGGAGGACTCACGCCTGCCCGGAAGATCGCCATCCTGGCGGAACAGTTTGGCGTCAAGACGGCCTGGCACGGCCCGCCGGACGTCTCGCCCGTCGGCCACACCGCGCAGTTACACCTGGACCTGGCCAGCAGTAACTTTGGCATCCAAGAAGGTGGTGTCATTCGCGGGCTGGAGGCGGAGATCTTCAAGGGATGTGCGACCTATAAGGACGGTTATCTCTATGCCAGCGACGCTCCGGGGTGGGGCATTGAAGTGGATGAAGATCTCGCCGCGAAGCATCCTTTCCGCGACGGCCCGGATCATCTGAACGGTGGTTGGGGAGTCATCCGCCGCTACGACGGTACGGTTATCAAGCAATAAAGTTGGCCCTAGCGGCGAACAAAGGCCGGAGGATTTATTCCTGCGGGCCGGCGATCGAGCAAGCAAACTTGCCAGGTCGCCGGCACCGCTTAGGCAAGCTCCTGCGCGATCTTGCGGGCCAGTTGCGAGACGGCGGCTTGCTCGATCTTAGCCGCCGGAAACCATCGCACGTGCTTTTCTCGCGGCACTCCGCAGAATTTTCCGGTGTAAACCCGGACCCGAATCGAACGGAAGGTGATGTTGTGGCGGAGCTGGCTTCCTGAATCTTTCAAGGAGACTGAGGCGCCGAGGCTGGCACGCAGCTTCTCTTGCAGGTTCCCCAAGGCTTTCGTGCTTGATTCGCCGAGTGCCGAGGGAAAATTCCAAAGATCGCTCAACAAGCCGTCGTCCAGGCCGCGAAACAGCAAGACTTGCTGGCCTTTTTGGAGGACCGCGGTTGCCAGGTGCCAATGCTCAGATTGTCGGCGCGGCCGGGCCTCAGGGAAAGAGTCGGGCCTGCCCACTTTATACGCGCGGCACCATGTTTTTATCGGGCATGCGGAACATTGTGGCCCGCGCGGCAGGCAGATGGTCTGTCCTAGTTCCATCATCGCCTGATTGAAGTTGCCGGGGCTGCGCCGGGAGAGTAGAAGCTCGAGATTTTTCTCGATGGCCCGGCGAAATCTTGGCTGAGCCAAGTTGCCTCGCTTGGCCAACACCCTGGCCATTACGCGCGCCACGTTGCCGTCC
>JBJKQF010000043.1:0-3284 GCA_046705545.1 Terriglobia bacterium | reverse complement strand
TACATGTAGAGGCAGGCGCCCCCCGCCACGATACCCAGCAAGAAAGTCAGCACAAAATAGAGGTAAATTCGGCGCGTCATCGCGATTCTTGTCCCCCCGGCTGGCTCTTGCCGGCCGCAACCGGCAGTGCCGCGCTCTCATCGTCAATCCCCATAACCTGGTCCGAGGACAAAGCCGTAAGTTGGGGAGCAGCCAGCACCGGCGCTGCCGACTGGGGCGCCCGGAGCGGGCCCGAAGAAGGCAGCACCAAGCCCAGGATCAGCATCACCGCCACCAGCAGCGTGGCGTAAACCATCCGGCGCCCGGCTTGCACAATAAACTGCAGGCCTGTCGCCTCAGAGTCGCGCGCCTCTTGCACCTTCCGTGCGACCCGTTGGGCAAACCCCAGCGACGGCTCAGGAGGCTCCTCTTTTTGCAGGGCCGCAAACCCCGCCCGAAGAAACTCCCATTGGCGGATATACTCCGCGCACCCCGGGCAAGACGCCAGGTGCGCCTGGACCTCTGGCGGCCTTTCCGGTTCTTCTTCAATCATTCTGCGGACGACGTCACAACGCATCTTTCACCGTCCCCCCTGCCATGTAGCCAGATCCTTCACCATACGCTTGCGCGCCCGGTGCAGCCGTACTTTAACCGTGCTCGATTTCAGCTTCAGGATCTCGGCAATTTCTTCCACAGATTTGTCCTCAATTTCCTTAAGCGTCAAAATGACCCTGTCTTCCGCCGGCGCCCTCGCCAGCAGCTTGGAAGCCAAGTCATCGACCGCCAGCCGCTCTTCGTTGTTAAGACCGCCCGTCTCCGGACTTTGGGCCTTGGATTCAATTTCCCGCTGCCCTTCCTCTGACATCTCAGAAAAATAGCTGACTCGCGAGCTTCGACGGCGGCGCAAATAATCATAGCAATGATTAACGGCGATCCGATTGAGCCAGGTTCCAAATGAGGATTGGAAATTGTAGCTCGAAATCGCCGCAAACGCCTTTATGAAAACCTCCTGAACAAGATCCTCAATATCCTCTTGCCGCCGCACCAAATGGAAAACTAGGTAAAAAATACGCTTTTGGTAAGCCTCCACCAGCGGTGTAAATGCCTCCCCGTCCCCGGACTGGCAACGTTTAATCCATTCCGCCTCCATGCTGGCATCTGGTCGTGGGTTTGGCATTAGCGTCCATGGCTCTGGCTTTCCTCTATTTTATTGACGAGGAAGGGCCGTTTGGGGTTACAGGCTGTCCCGGCAGTATCTCCCACGCCAGAGCCGAAAAAAGTTTTTGTTGACTAGTTTATCAAGTTATGCAATAATCCCCGGCATGATTATAGGATCACGTTTGAGGAAGATGCGCGAAGAGCGCAATCTTTCCCAAGGCGACATCGAAAAACGGACGGGGCTCCTGCGCTGCTACATTTCCAGGGTCGAGAATGGCCATACCGTGCCATCGCTTGAGACTATGGAAAGACTGGCAGCCGCTCTGGAAACCCCCCTCTATGCCCTGTTTTACGACGGGGATAACCCCCCGGAACTCCAAAATCTGACCCAACGTAAAAGCTCCGAAGAGCTTGCTATGGAGATTCCGAACGATCGCGACTCTCGTTTCTTCCAGAAGGTCAAGCGATTGATCGGCCACATCAACGAGCAAGACCGTCGGCTGCTGCTTTACATGGCTCAGAAACTCGCAAATCGCTAGTTTCTTTGCGCGGAGTTGCACGTCATAGGGCGGAGGGGTCATATGGCGCGGAGGGGGAAGTGTCGCTTCATTCCCACTCAATGGTCCCCGGCGGCTTGGACGTAATGTCGTAAACAACTCGATTCACTTCCCGAACCTCGTTAACGATTCGCGTGGCGATTCGTTCTAGTACGGGCGTCGGAAGTTTTGCCCAGTCGGCTGTCATGCCATCTTCAGACCTTACGGCTCGCAGCGCGATGGTGCTGGCGTACGTTCGCGCGTCCCCCATCACCCCCACGCTGGAGACAGGCAGAAGGATGGCAAAGGACTGCCACAGGTCGGCGTAGAGTCCTGCTTTGAGGATCTCTTGCTCGACGATCTTGTCGGCTTCCCGGACCACCCTGAGCCGCTCTTCCGTAATGTCCCCGAGGATTCGCACAGCCAGCCCCGGTCCCGGAAATGGCTGTCGACCTACTACCTCTTCGCTCAGCCCTAAAGCCCTGCCTACATCCCGGACTTCGTCTTTGAAGAGCTCACGCAACGGCTCGATGAGGCTGAATTTCAGGTCAGGAGGCAATCCGCCCACATTGTGGTGGCTCTTGATCGTGGCGGCCGGCCCCTTGACGGATACGGACTCAATGACGTCCGGATAGAGAGTTCCCTGCACCAGGAAGGCCGGTTGTCCTCCTGCACGCGCCTCCTCTTCAAAGACGCGGATGAATTCCTCGCCGATAATCTTGCGCTTCTGCTCCGGGTCTGTCACCCCGCGCAGCCTCGTGAGAAATCTCTCCGAGTGGTCCACCGCCCGCACGTTCAGGTGAGCCTGGCTGCGCAGGGCCTCCGTCACTTCCTCAAACTCATTCTTCCGCAGCAGCCCATTGTTCACAAAGACGCAAATCAGGCGGTCACCGATGGCCCGGCTGACCAGCGTGGCCGCCACCGCAGAATCTACGCCTCCTGAAAGCGCGCACAGCGCCGTCTGGTCGCCTACTTCTTCGCGAATCCGTTCCACGGTCTCATCGATAAACGACCTCGGGTGCCAGTTGGCTTTAACCCCGCACACATCTTCTACAAAACGCCGCAGGATCTCCGCTCCGCAGTCCGTGTGCCGCACCTCCGGATGGAACTCCAGAGCGTACATCCGGGTCTTCGGGTTTTCGATGGCGGAGATGGCGTTCTGGGTTCGCCCCGTCACCCGGAAGCCGGGCGGAACCTCCACAATGTGATCGCCGTGGCTGTTCCAAACCCTCAGCGGGGAAATCAACCCTGAGAAAAGATCGCTGGGAGAAGAAATCTCCAGCTCCGCAAAGCCGTACTCGCGTTGTGCCGCGGGCTCCACCTTTCCGCCCAGCTTGTAGGCCATCAGTTGCAGGCCGTAGCAGATGCCGAGCACGGGCAGGTTCATTTCAAAAACCCGGTCATCGCAGGTGGGCGAAGCCGGGTCGTAAACCGAAGACGGCCCGCCGGAAAGAACGATCGCCTGTGGGTTCATCGCCGTCAGGTCTTCAAACGGCAAGTGGCAAGGCACAATGACGGAGTAGATATGCATCTCGCGGATGCGCCGCGCGATCAACTGAGTGTATTGTGAACCGAAATCTAGAACGACGATGGGACGAACATTTTCCATAG
>JBJKQF010000042.1:0-14824 GCA_046705545.1 Terriglobia bacterium | reverse complement strand
TAGCGCTCTTTACGCGCGGTGACAGTGACCTAGCTCACCGCATCAGGTGACGACCCGGCGTAGCTTTCGCCCCTCCGGGGCTGAGGGACTTGTACCGGATACCAGTCCCCACGGGTTACGCCGTGGGCTAAAACCTTGCGGCCTTCCAGGCCTGAGGGATGGCATGGACAGCAATTGCCCGCTGGGGAGATTACATCGCCATCGACTCCCACGGATCGAGCCTTGGGCTGAAGATCTTCGGCCCTCCGGGCCTGGGAAGACAGCGAGCAGGAGGCAGAGGGCGGCATTTTCCAGCCCCCGGAGGGGGCAAAAGGATTTAGCCCATGGCGCGAGCCATGGGGTTGCGGGCGTTCCGAATGCGCCCAGCCCCGGAGGGGCGAAAGACCTATTCCCAGATGTAGCGCGCGTCATATTCAATCCCATTCTTCTCCAGGAAGGCAATGAATTCCTCCTGAAACGAAGCCCGGCGGTGGTGCTGCTCCTGCTCGCGAATGTATCGAACCACTGCGGCGGCGTTCGAATAGCTGACGCTGAAGGCGCCGTAGCCCGCTTGCCAGGCAAAGCCGCGATGCCGGCGCCGAGTGCGATGGAGCCATCGGGACGAGTTGGTTTTGAGCACACGCAGAGCCTCAGCGACAGCCAGGCTTGCCGGCAGACACAAGAGGATGTGCACGTGGTCCGGCATGGCGTTGGCGGCAATCGATTTTCCACCGAGTTCGCGTACGATGCCGCCCATGTATGCGAGCAGGTCAGGCTTGATGCCCGGAGTAATGAGCGGTTGGCGTTCTTTGGTACTGAAGATAACATGGGTCAGAAGGTTTGCGAAGGTGTGCGGCATGGCTTTCGCCCCTCCGGGCTGGAAAGATTGTATCGCCAATCGATTCCCACGGCTAGCGCCATGGGCTAATACCTTGCGGCCTTCCAGGCCTGAGAAACAGCACGCGCGGTTACCTGATGGGGGGGATTGCATCGCCACCGGTTCCCCGGGCGACGGCTCAGCCTTCGTCCCTCCGGGGCCGGAGGATAGGTTGGAGGAGCAACCTGCCGCGGCGACGGCGGCGCGCATGTTAGAATGTTGAGGTGGAGTCCAAAAACAAGCAGCCACGCACGGCGGCGTCAAAGGTTCTTCCCCTGGAACGCGCCTATGAGGTGATCGACGGCTTGAAGCGCCAGGGCAAGCGCATCGTCTTTACCAACGGGTGTTTTGATCTGGTTCACCTGGGGCACACGCGCTATCTGGCCGCCGCCAAAGAGCTGGGCGACATCCTGGTGGTGGCGGTCAACGCCGACTCGAGCGTTCGCAAGCTGAAAGGGCCTGGAAGGCCGGTCTTTCCCCAGGACGAGCGCGCCGAAACGCTGGCGGCGCTGGAAGCCGTCGATTACGTCACCATCTTTGACGATCCCACGCCGCAGACGGTGATTGCGCGCATGCTGCCCCACGTGCTGGTAAAAGGGGCCGGCTGGGCTCCGAATGAGATTGTGGGCCGCACGGAAGTGGAAGCCGCGGGAGGCCGCGTGGTTTCAATGCCTTCAGCCGCTGACGTGTCGAGCACCAACATCATCGAGGCCGCGCTCAAAGCGCGCGGCTGAGAATCCCCAGGATTAATGTCCTCCATTCATTCTCTGCTTCAACCGTTACTCGATCACCGCGCGTTCCAGGCGTTGGGCGGCGCACCGGGCGCAGGCGCGGCTGAAGGCGCCCGGAACGTTTCTATCTCCGGCCTGACGCGCCCCGCCAAGGGACTGGTGTGCGCGGCGCTGGCGCACCGGCTGGCAAGACCCGCCATCGTGCTCACGGCGGATAACGAGACGGCGGAACAGCTTTGCCTGACGGCGGGCGCCGCGCTCGAATGGCTTGAACCAGGAGCGCGCCAAGCGGCGATCACCCTGCCCGCGTTTGACTGCTCGCCTTACGAAACGCGCTCTCCGCATCCCGACATTCTGGAGCGGCGCGCGGCCGCCTTGTGGCAGATTGCCTGCGGCGAAGCGCGGTTGGTTTTTGCGCCGGCGCCGGCGGCGATGCTGCGCTACCGCGGCCGGGCTTTCTACCGCTCGCTGGCGCTGGAGATCAAGAGCGGGGATGACGTGGACCCCGAAGACCTGGCCGAACATCTCAGCCGGGTCGGCTACGAAGTGTCGGAGCCGGTCTCCGCGCCGGGCCAGTTCTCACGCCGGGGAGGAATTCTGGATGTTTACCCGCCGGAAACTTCCTGGCCCTACCGCGTGGAGTTTTTCGGCGACCACATTGAATCCTTGCGGACGTTCGACCCGGCGAGCCAGCGCTCCAAACAGAGCTGTTCCTCCGCGCTGATCTTGCCGCTGGCGGAGACCGCGCGGCCCCCTGAGTTTTTCGAAAAGCTTGTTGCAGCGCTTGCCGAGCGCAGCGCCGAAGGAAAGAAGAAGCGCGCCAACACGGATTGGGCCGCCTCCTACTCGGCGCCGTTTCCCGGCTGGGAGTTTTATCTTCCCCTCGCGGAATCCCATCCCAACACACTCCTCTCGCTTTTCGATAGTCCACTGGTCGCCTGGGATGAGCCTTCCGAACGCCGGCAGCAGGTGTCGCAAACACTGGAAAATCTGCAAGCCGCCTTCGACGCCGTTCGCGACATGACGCCCCAGCCGCCGCGGCCGGAGGACATTTTTCTTGCCGAAGAGGAATTCGCAAAATCCCTGGCGGGCTTCCCTGCCCTTTCTCTCCAGGAACTTGCAATTGCCGCAAGCCCTGAAGAGGCAGAGACCCAGCACGCTCCGGAAGAAATCGAATACCCGCTGACCACGCAGCCGGTGCCCAAGTTTCATGGCTCCATCAAAGTGATGGCGGAAGACCTGCAAGCGCGGCTGCAGCGCGGCGAGAAGACGATCTTTGTGGTTCCGAGCGCGGCCAAAGCCGAACGCGTGCTGGAAATCTTCTCCGACTATCACATCCCTTTCGAGAACGCCGCAGCAACCCAACACGCCAAGGCCTCCGGCAAGAGCGAACCGTCCCCGCCCGGCGAAGCCGCGGAGCCGGCTGCCGTCCTGGTGGCCAGCGGAGAAATGGAAGCCGGCGTGGTTTTCCCTGATTTCCACCTGATGTTGCTTGCCGAGCGCGACGTGCTGGGCGACTTCTCCTGGGGAGCGCAGCGCCGGCGGGAAGGAAGCGCGGCGTCCTTCCTCTCCGACCTGAGTGACCTGAAAGTCGGCGACTACGTGGTGCACGTGGATCACGGGATCGGAATCTATCAGGGACTGAAGCAGCTTGATGTGGGAGGCGTCCGCCGCGACTTGATGCTGCTCACCTACCAGGATGACACCAGGCTTTACGTGCCACTCGAGCGGCTGGACCTGATTGAGAAATTCCGATCGAGCGGCGACGGCGTGAAGCCGAAGGTGGACCGCCTGGGCGGAACCTCTTGGCAGCGGACCAAGAAGCGCGTACAGCGGGCGCTGCGCGACATGGCACAGGAGCTGCTGCGCCTTTACGCGGAGAGGAAGATGCGAGGCGGAACGGCGTTCGGCCCCGACAACAATTGGCAAAAGGAGTTTGAGGACTCCTTTGTTTTTGAGGAGACCCCGGACCAACTGACCGCGCTCGCAGACATCAAACGCGACCTGGAAACCGCCGAGCCCATGGACCGCCTGCTCTGCGGAGACGTGGGTTATGGCAAGACGGAACTGGCCATGCGGGCGGCTTTCAAAGTGGTGCAGGAAGGAAAACAGGTGGCGGTGCTGGTTCCCACCACGGTTCTGGCTTTTCAGCACCACACGACCTTCCGGCAGCGCGTGGCGGCCTTTCCCGTGCGAGTGGAGATGCTGAGCCGCTTCCGCTCCGCGGCGGAAACCAAAAAGACTCTGGCGGATGTGGAAGCGGGCAAGGTGGATATCGTGATTGGAACGCACCGCCTGCTCTCCAAAGACGTGCGCTTCCAGGATTTGGGATTGTTGATTGTCGATGAGGAGCAGCGCTTTGGCGTGGCCGCCAAGGAGCGCCTGAAAACACTGCGCGCGGACGTGGACGTGCTCACCATGTCCGCCACGCCGATTCCCCGCACGCTGCACATGGCGCTGGGCGGACTGCGGGATCTCTCCGTCATCGAAAGCCCGCCGCAGGGGCGACTGGCCATCCAGACCACCGTCGCCAACTTCAGCGACAGCCTGGTTCAATCCGCCATCCTGCATGAAATGGAGCGCGGCGGCCAGGTGTACTTTGTGCACAACCGCGTGGAATCGATCTTCACCATTGCCGCCCTGCTGCAGCGGCTGGTGCCGAAAGCGCGCATTGGGGTGGCGCACGGGCAGATGGGCGAGCGGGAGCTGGAACGCGTGATGATGAAGTTTATGGAAGCCCAATATGAAGTTCTGGTGGCCACAGCCCTGGTGGAGAACGGCCTGGACATTCCCCGCGCCAATACCATGATCGTGAACCACGCGGAGCGCTTCGGCCTGTCGGATCTTTACCAGCTGCGCGGGCGCGTGGGGCGCTCCGACCGCCGCGCCTACGCCTACTTTCTGGTGCCCGCCTCCGACGCGCTGACCCCCATCGCCAAACGGCGCCTGGCGGCGCTGAAAGAGTTCTCCGACCTGGGAGCAGGATTCCGCCTGGCGGCGCTGGACCTGGAACTGCGCGGGGCGGGCAACGTGCTGGGCGGCGAGCAGCACGGCCACCTGAACGCGATTGGAGTCGACCTCTACTTGCGCATGCTGGATGAGGCGGTGCACGAACTGAAGGGCGAGCCCGCCAAGGCCGAGGTCCGAACGGTCCTCAACCTCGGCGTGGATATTAAGATTCCCGAGAGTTACATCGCCGACGAGCGCCAGCGGCTCCGCATCTACAAGCGAATCTCCGCGCTGGCCACCGCCGAGGCGCGGGCTGACATGGAGTCAGAACTGACCGACCGCTATGGACCGGTTCCACCTTCCGTTGAGCGGCTGCTGAGCTACGCCATCATCAAATCGCAGGCTGAGCAGCTGCTGGTGCAAACCGTGGAGAGGAAGGACGAAGAGATTCGACTGCGCTTCCACGACCAGACGCCGGTGAGCCCTGAAAAGCTGAAGCGCCTGCTGGCAGCGCGGCGGGAAGCCGCTTTCCACCCCGACGGCCTGCTGCGAATCCGGCTCCCCAAGCGCGGGACAGACATCCTGGAGCACGTTCAAAATCTCTTGCTGGAATTGCAGGCCTAGCGATAACATGGAATAGTATGGTTGGGTTTCCGCTGGCGGCTGGCGCGGCCTCCTGGCCGCGCGGAGAACTTCTAAGACAAAGAAGAATGTCGATTACGGAACGGTGTAATCGTGAGCAACAGATCTAAGTATTGGATTTGGCTAACGTTAACGGCCACGCTGGGCCTGGCAATGGCTCCTCCGGCTTTTGGGGCCACCCGCTTGGTGGAACGCATTATTGCGCGCGTGAACAACAAAATCATCACCCAGATGCAGTACGACAAAGAGCGACAGAAGCTGCATGAGCAACTCGCTCACAAATACTCCGGCACCGAACTCAACGAAAAATTCCAGAAGCAAAGCAAAAACCTGCTCCGCGATATGATCGACCAGGATCTCTTGGTCCAAAAAGCCAAAGATGACAACATCAGCGTTGAAACGGACGTCATCAAGAAGCTGGACGAGATTCGCCAGCAGTACAACCTGCCCTCGCTCGAAGCACTCCAAAAAGCTGTAGAAAGCCAGGGGCTGGTCTGGGAAGACTTCAAGGATCAAATTCGCCGGCAATTACTGATGAGGGAAGTCATCTCGCAAGAGGTGGGGTCGCGCATTATTCTTTCCCGGGCGGAAATCCGCAAATACTTTGAGGCTCACAAGGATCAGTTCAATTCCCCGCCCGGCGTGCATTTGGCGGAAATCCTGGTCTCCACGGATAAGCACAAGCCTGCCGAAGCAGAAGCCCTGGCCAAGAAGGCCTTGGCGGAAATCCAGAACGGCGCGAAATTTCACGACGTCGCAAGAAACTATTCCGACGCCCCCAGCGCAGCGCAGGGAGGAGACATCGGTTTCTTCAAGGCGGGAACCGTGTCTCCTGCTATCGCCGCGGTGATTTCCAAAGTCGATGTAGGCGATACCAGCGGCATCATTCACACCCAATACGGCTATATGATTTTCAAAGTCCTCGAAAGGCGTGTGGGAAATCATCCCACCTTCGACCAAGTCGAGCAGCAGGTCAGCAATTACCTCTATGACAAGAGAATCCAGGCCGGATTGCGCGTCTATCTGTCTACCCTGCGGAAGCAGAGCTACATTCGCCTGGCTCCGGGCTTTGTGGATTCGGGCGCGCCGCCGGGAGGCGACGAAAGCTACTAAGTTCCAGAGGTGAAATTGCCCAAAAAGACTTACGTCGCGGACCTCGTGCCCGGCACTCCCATTACAACGTCCTTCCTGGTTCGAACCAAAGAACGCAAAACCACGCGCACCGGCAGTGCTTACCTCGATCTAGAGCTTCAAGACTGCAGCGGAAACATCAAGGCGAAAGTTTGGGATTCCGATCATTTAACCTCAGAATTTGAGGTGGACGACGTGGTGCGCGTTTCCGCCGGCGTGGAGCTCTATCAGGGCACGCTCCAACTGAATCTCCGCAAGATCGAGCGCTGCCCCGAGGAAGAGGTCTACCTTCCGGATTACCTGCCGCACGGGGAGCAAGACGCTGAAGCGCTGTTCAGCAAACTACTGAAGCGCATCCGGGAGATGCCCGGAGGCCCTCTGCAAACGTTGCTGCTCTCAATCTTTGAGGACCCGGAGGTCGCGAAGAAGTACAAGCTGGCGCCCGCCGCCACGCTCTACCATCATGCTTACCTGGGCGGGCTTCTGGAGCACGTGAGCTCGCTCGTGGAGCTGGGCGACAAGGTTTGCGACCATTACCCCTCGCTTCATCGCGAGCTGGTCCTGGCGGGGCTCCTGTTGCACGATCTGGGAAAGATTGAAGAATTGGATTTCAACCGCCACTTTACGTATTCCACACGCGGTCGGCTGGTGGGACACATCAACATCGGGCTGGAGATGGTCCAGGAAAGAATGCGCCGCATCCCCGATTTCCCGGAAGAACTACGCGGCCGGCTGGAACACATCATCCTGTCACATCACGGCAAGCTGGAGTTCGGCTCTCCGAAAGAGCCGATGTTCATGGAAGCGCTGGCGGTGAATTACCTGGACGATCTCGATTCCAAGCTGGCAGCCATCCGCGGGCAGTATGAAGCCGACAAGAATCATCCCGGCAGCTGGACCACTCGCAATCGAGCTTTGGGGCGGGAACTCCTTAAGCCGCCGCAGGCAGACTCGGACGGCGGCGCGGCCGGTGAACCCGGTTCCCAGAAAGATTGAAAGCTCCCCTGCCCGCTCCGGGCAGCGCATCTCCCGCACCGGGGCGGTAAACTCTCAGCATGGAACAACAGCCGCCGCAAAAGCCGAAGCCGCTTGTGGACGCCTCGCTCCTCCAGGCGTTGCCGCACCGCTATCCTTTTTTGCTGGTGGACCGCGTCACGGCGTTCACTCCGGGCGTCGAGATCCAAGGCATCAAGAACTTCACGGCAAACGAAGCCATGCTGCTGGGAAATTCACCCGAGGCGCCCGTGGTCCCGACGGGACTTATACTGGAAGCGGTCACCCAGTTGGGGGCGGTCTTGGTCCTGGAGCGGCCGCAAATGGCCGACAAGATCGCGATGATTTTGCAGATTCCTTCCGCGCATCTCTTCAAGACCGTGACGCCGGGCGATACGGTGCGCTTTGTAGCGCAGGTGCTGAAGCTCCGAGAAACGCTTGGCGAGCTGAAAGGCTCCGCTTACGTGGGCGAAACGCTCATCGCGGAAGGGCAAATGCGATTTGCCATCGCCGACCGAGGCAATTTTCTTAAGGAATAGTAGCGGAATGCTCTTTGAAGAACTCCAAATCCGCAATGTAAAGATCCGGCCCGCGCATATCCTGGCGCCCATGGCCGGAATCACGGACACCGTCTTCCGGCGCTTCATCAAGCGGCTGGGCGGCTGCGGGCTGATTATGACGGAGTTTGTCTCAAGCGAGGGCATGATCCGCCAGAACCTGAAGTCGCGCCGCTACCTCTACTACGACGAGGAAGAGCGGCCTATCAGCGCGCAAATCTTCGGCGCCGACCCCGGCCACATGGCCGAAGCCGCACGCATGATTGAAGACTTGGGGTTCGACCTCATCGACCTGAACCTGGGCTGCCCCGCCAAGAAAGTGGTGAAGTGCGGCGGGTCCGGCCTGCTCCGCGACTTGCCGCTGCTCAAACAGATATTGGAGAGAATTCGAGCCGCCGTCAGCATTCCCTTTACTGTCAAAATCCGCTCTGGGTGGAGCGATGAGGAAATCGTGGCCTGCCAGGTGGCCAAGATGGCGGAGGAGTCCGGGGTGGAAGCCATCGCCATCCATCCCCGCAGCCGCGTGCAAGGTTACAGCGGTGCGGCGCATTGGGAGATCATTCAAGAGGTAAAGTCCCAGGTGCGCATCCCGGTTATCGGCAATGGAGACGTTATGAGCCCGCGCGACGCCGCAGCGCTCCAAGCGCGAACCGGCTGCGACGCCGTAATGATCGGACGCGCCGCGCCCTCAAATCCCTGGATATTCCGGCAGATGGAATCCTTTGCGCGCACCGGCGCCTATGCCGAGCCTTCAGAAGCTGACCGCCACCAGTTGATTCGGGATTACTACGCGATGCTGGTGCAGGAAGAAACGCCCGGGGCCATTGGCAAGATGAAGCAGTTCGCAGCCTGGTTTACGCACGGCGTGCGGAACGGGGCGGAACTCCGCCGGGCCGTGCAGAGCGCCAAAAATCCTCAGGAAGTTCTGGCGAGGGTGGAGGATTTCTTTGCGGCCAACAGCGCCGAGCAGGTTGCTGCGGCGGTCACAGATTCCCAACCCGGCATGGCCCGCAGCGGATCATCACTTCAAAACGCTGACTAAAACCACCCGATAGCACCCATCCTATTTCTGGCCGCTCTTTTCAAGCTGAAGCTGCCGGTAGGCCTCGCTGCGGGAGAGGCCGCGAGAGCGCGCCACGGCCTTCAGGGCGCTGCGCTCATCCAGGCCTTGAGCCTGCCTAACGCTTTCCACTTCTTCACGCAGGGAGCTGCCCGCTGCGGCTTTTTCACCGGACGGACTTCCCGGCCCTAGAATGACCGTCAATTCGCCCTTGGGAGGCGATTGCTTCAGGCGCTCGCAGATTTGCGAGAGGGAGCCTCGCAGAAACTCCTCATGAATCTTGGTCAATTCCCGTGCCACCACTGCTTCCCGGTCTCCCAGAACGTCCCGCACATCGCCCAGCGCCTGAAGAATGCGGTGCGGAGCTTCATAGAAAACGATGGTCTTGTTCCCTGCTCCGAGCGCCTGGAGGGCCCGGCGGCGAGCGCTCTTCTTGGGAGGTAAAAAACCCGCAAACAGGAACTCATTCATGGGAAGCCCGGCGGCGGTGAGCGCCGCGACCAGAGCCGAAGGACCCGGGATCGGGATTACCGGAATCTTGTGCCGGATAGCCAGATGAACAAGACGAAAGCCCGGGTCAGACAGCACCGGAGTTCCCGCGTCTGAAACCAGGGCGATGGCGCTTCCCTCCTCCATCTCCAGGATAAGTTCCGGAGCCCGCGTCATTTCATTGTGCTCGTGATAACTGATGGTGGGGGTTGAAAGGTTGTAGTGGTTCAAAAGCTTTTGGGTCCGCCGCGTGTCTTCGCAAGCAATCAGGTCGGCGCTTTTCAAGGTTTCGAGCGCGCGCAGCGTGATATCCCCAAGATTTCCGATGGGAGTACTCACCACGAATAGCTTTCCAGGAGAAAGACGGTCACGATCCTTCGCTTGGGCTCGGGCAGGAGTCATGAATGGTTTTCTCGCAATCGATCCTTACTACTCTCCGTTTCCTAGTTTAGCAACTGCCTTGAGGCCGCACAACTTCTCCATAAGCCGCACCGGTACAGTTTTTTGACGGGAATTTAAATCCGTTGCTATAATGAAGTTTTGGTCTGGTCAGGAGGTGACCTTGCCTCTCTACGAATATCGGTGTGGTAAATGCGGCACGCGAGTCGAAAAGATTCAGAAATTCAGTGATTCCCCTCTAACAACTTGCGAGGCATGTGGCGGTGAATTGACCCGGCTGATTTCAGCCCCGGCGATCCAATTCAAGGGGACGGGGTGGTACGTAACCGACTACGCACGGAAGTCCACGGTCCCAAGCAACGGCGGCTCGGCTTCTGACAGCACACCCAAAACACCCGCTGCAAAGCCTGCGGATACATCCTCCACAGCTTCCAGCAGTTCCGTTAAACCGAAGTAGGGTACACATTCTAAAGCATTTACCATAACAGCCCCTGCCACAGCTCCAGGAAAGCCGATCCATATCTCAAAAAATACTTTAGCTTGCTGGCCAAGCGCCCAGGAGGCGCCGAACCATCACCAGTTCTCCCAGGTGATAAGCGTTGTGGTCGGCAACCAGCAATGCTTCCCGCAAAACCGTCTGGCCGTCACCGTGCGGAATGCGGGCAAAGAGGTCCGTTGATGGTTTCGAAACCAGAGATTGCATCTCCTGAAGGTCCCGCCGAAAGGCTTTGACGGATTGCGCCCAGGAGGTCTTGCGGGGAGGAGCATCGGTCTCGGGCCAGTATCCTTCCGGCCACTCTGGCGAAACGTGCTTGGAACTCCGGCTAAACTCTAAAATGTCCCATTGAGCGATCCGCATATGCTCCAAGAGCCGCCACGCCGTGTGCGGGCTGCCTACCGGCTTCTTTCCCTGCAAGGCCGCAGGGAGTTTGGCCACGGCCGTGTCAAAATCGACGTGCGCGCCTCCTCCGCCCAGTAAATAGACCAGGTGTTTGCGCAGCGCCGCCTGCTCATCTTTTTTCATGGGATGCCTCCCTTCGCCAGGATTCCGCAGCATGGGAGTGCCTGCCCTGCCGGGATACTAGGGATCCAGGGTTTTGAGGTATTTCCGGAATTGCTTTCCTAAGGTCGGTTCCTTCAAGCCGAACTCTACCGTTGCCTTCAGAAAGCCGAGCTTGTCCCCGGCGTCGTAACGCTTTCCTTCAAAGATCAACCCATAGACCGGCTCGTCCGCAAGCAGGCTCTTGAGCGCGTCGGTCAGTTGGACTTCCCCGCCCTTGCCGCGCCGGGTGGTGGCAAGCTTTTTGAAGATTGTCGGCGTCAGAATATAGCGGCCGATGATCGCCAGGTTGGAGGGAGCATCCGCGGGAGCAGGCTTCTCAACCATGTTCTTCACGCGAAACACCCGGCCATCCCAACTGGAGTTTTTCACGGGCTCAGCGTCGATGATTCCGTAGCTTCCCACGGCAGATTTCGGAACGCGCTCAATGGCTAAAATAGAGCCATGCAATTCTGAAAAAGCTTCCGCCATCTGCCGCAAGCAGGGAATGCGGCTGTCGATCACGTCGTCGGCAAGCACCACGGCAAAGGGCTCATTCCCCACCAAGTTGCGAGCCATTAAGACGGCGTGCCCCAGCCCGCGCGGGTGCTTCTGGCGCAAATAAACAATGTCACAAAGCTTGGAGATGGCGCGCACCTGCTTGCGCATCTCCTCTTTGCCGCGCCCCGCCAATTCCTGCTCCAGCTCAAAGGACACGTCGAAATGATTTTCAATCGCCGCCTTGCCGCGGCCCGTCACAAAGATCGAAGTGGGAATTCCGGAGGCCGCCACCTCTTCCACAGCGTATTGCACGAGGGGCTTATCAACGATAGGCAGCATCTCCTTTGGCTGCGCCTTGGTCGCCGGAAGGAATCGCGTGCCCAGTCCCGCCACCGGCAATACCGCTTTCCGAATCTTCATGGTCATCTCCCTTGAGGTCGCTCGGTCTCTGGTGCTCGAAAAGTTGTAGTCTATCGCCTTTGTCACAGCACAGTCAAAACTTAAGGTTTTGTCCAAGCGTGTTAAGATACTTCGATAGGTTACACGCATGTTAGTTCTAGGCATCGAATCCAGCTGCGACGAGACCGCCGCCGCCGTGGTGGAAAACGGCACGCGCATTCTTTCCAACGTGGTCGCCTCGCAGATTCCGATCCATGAAAAATTCGGGGGCGTGGTTCCCGAGTTGGCTTCCCGCGAACACTTAAGGAAGATCGTTCCCGTGGTAGATGAGGCCTGCCGGAGAGCCGGCGTAGGCCTCGCGGAAATCGAGGGCGTGGCGGTCACAGAAGGGCCGGGCTTGATCGGATCACTGCTGGTGGGGCTGGTTTACGGCAAGGCCTTGGCGCTCTCGCTGCAAAAGCCGCTGGTGGGCGTCAATCACCTGGAAGGCCACATCCACGCCGTGCTGCTTGAGAACGCCATGGCCCGGCAGGCGGGGAATGAGGTTCCGGCCGCTGGTTTTCCGAACGTGACGCTGGTGGTTTCCGGCGGGCACACCATCCTCTTCCAGGTCGATCGGAAGAGCTCCGACTCCGGCGAATCTCCTCGATTCTCTTACCACAAGCTGGGACAGACGCGCGATGACGCCGCCGGGGAAGCCTTTGATAAGGTCGCCAAACTTCTTTCCCTGGGTTATCCGGGCGGGCCGGTGATCGACCGCCTAGCGCCCCACGGAAATCCGCGCGCTTATGAGTTAGGCCGCATTCGCATGAAGGGAAACCAGCTTGATTTCAGCTTTTCCGGACTGAAAACCGCCGTCTTATATCGTGTGCGCGGAACGGCGCTGGCGTCTGAAGCGGAAGAGCGCCGCAAGTGGCGCAACAGCGTGAAAGAGCGAATTTCAACCGATGAACTCCGCGCCCATTGCTCGCAAGAAACCCTCGACCTGGTGGCCAGCTTTCAAGGGGCGGTGGTAGCGGACTTGGTGCAGCGCACGGTGGCGGCTGCAACGGGCGCCAAGGTCAGCAGCGTCTTTGTCTCCGGCGGAGTGGCTTGCAACTCCCTTCTTCGCGCGCGTTTCTCCCAAGCCGCAAAGGAGAATCGTTTTCAGGTCTTCTTCCCCGCCCCGGTGCTCTCCACGGACAACGCGGCCATGATTGCCGCTGCCGGATACTACCGGCTCGCCGCGGGCCATCAGGCGGACGGCTCGCTGACCGCTCACGCCTCTTTTCCTCTGGGTAATGGCGCCGCCTGACGGATTGAAGCCGGCGGCGGTTCGGTTAAAATAATCAGTTTCAGATTCAAAGGATTGCATCGGGCAGAGGTCCCGAAAAGCAAAGGCTCACCATGCGCATTGGAGTGGATACCGGCGGCACTTTCACGGACTGCGTGCTGATGGCCGGCGGCAAAACCAAGGTTGTCAAAGTATTCTCCGGTTCGCCCTCCTCTCCGGACCTCGCAACGCAGGCGATTGTCGAAGGCGTGCACCAAGTCGCAGGAGAGCAGGCCGACGGCCGGCTTGAAATCATCCACGGGACCACCGTCAGCACCAACAGCCTGCTGGAGCGCCAGGGAGCGCGCGTAGCGCTGGTGACCACGAGCGGCTTTGAGGACTTGATCGAAATCGGGCGGCAAACGCGTCCGGAGCTTTACAACCTGGATGTGCGGCGCGAGCCGCCACTGGTGCCGCGCGCCCTGCGCTACGGCCTGAAGGAAAGAACCTCGGCGGACGGAAAAGTTCTATTGCGCCCCTCGCAGCGCGAACTCCAGAAGTTGTGCCGCTGGCTGCGGAAGTCAAAAGCTGAGTCCGTCGCCCTCTGCCTGCTCTTCTCTTTCTCCAACTCCAGCGCGGAGCGGGCGGTGCTGCGCGCCCTGCGCTCGATGGAGATTCCGGTTTCTGCCTCTCACCAGATTCTGCCGGAGTTCCGGGAGTACGAACGCCTCTCCACCGTAACCATCAATGCTTTTCTGATGCCACGCGTCGGCGCTTACCTGTCTCTGCTGGAACGGAAGGCGGCGAGCCAACTTCGCACGGCCCCCAACCACCGCAAGGCCAAACGCGCGCCGGGCACAGAAACCAATTCCGTTCGAGTCTTCGTGATGGAATCGAGCGGCGGCATTACCACCGCCTCACACGCCGCGCGCGAGCCCGTGCGCACCATTCTCTCCGGGCCGGCAGGAGGCGTGGCGGCGGCCGCCTGGCTCATGCCGCGGCTGGGAATCCGGCAGGCAATTACGTTTGATATGGGCGGAACTTCCACGGATGTTTGCCTGCTCGACGGCAGGCCGCCCATTACCAACGAAACGACCATCGGAGGACTGCCGGTGGCGGTTCCGGTGGTTGACGTCCGTTCAGTGGGCGCGGGCGGCGGCTCGCTGGCACGCATCGATGCCGGAGGCGCGCTGCGTGTGGGCCCGGAGAGCTCCGGCGCAACTCCCGGGCCCGTCTGCTACGGACGGGGCGGCCGGCAACTTACCGTGACCGACGCCAACCTTGCGCTGGGACGCCTTGACGCCGAGCATTTCTTGGGAGGAACTTTCCGCCTGGACGCCGAGGCGGCGCAAAAGCAGTTCGACCAGTTCCTTGGCCAACAACCTACCAAGCGCGCGGGGCTCCGGTCCCCCCATCAAGTAGAGCGGGGAATCATCGCTGTGGCCAACTCCAACATGGAAAGCGCCCTGCGCGTGATCAGCGTCGAGCGCGGCTACGATCCGCGAGACTTCACGCTGATCTCCTTTGGAGGCGCCGGAGGCTTGCACTGCGCGGAACTGGGGCGCGCGTTGGGAGTCCGCAGCATCGTCATTCCGCCGAATCCGGGTACGTTTTCAGCCTTGGGAGTGCTGCTCTCCGATATGGTTAAAAACGCTTCGCAGTCGGTCTTGCTGCCTGTGTCCGGCGGGAAAAAGGGCGGGCCATCCTCCGGCTTCCGGCGCTTCTTAAAAGACCTGGAGGCACGCTTCCGGCGCTTGGAGGCGGAATCACGCTCCGGGCTCCGCCGCGACCGCTTCCCTTCTGGAAAGATCATCGTGGAAAGGCAG
>JBJKQF010000041.1:0-4116 GCA_046705545.1 Terriglobia bacterium | reverse complement strand
CCCGAACCCACCGAAGGCCCGGCCAGAGCCGATAGCTGGTTCTGAAGTTCATTCGGATCATTCGAAAGTGCACTCAGGGTGTAGCCCGTGATGACCACTGCACTCGCATTACTTTGTGGAGCGGTCTCAAGGTGAGACATTTGTGCACCCACCGCGACCGTCTGCGTTTGGGACGCAATCGTAAGACGAATATCCATCTTGGCTCGGTGGCTCGCCGTGATTTGAACGTTCTTTTTGATGGTTGGGGCAAATCCGGGCGCCCTGGCTGTGATGGTGTAACGGCCCGGTCGAAGTCCGGTGACTTGATAGTTGCCTTGACCGTTCGTTTTGGTCACCCGTGAGGGGCCTTGCGGCTGGGGAGTCAGGCGCACAGAAGCTCGGGGAACAACCGCACCTGAAGGATCCGTGACGTTTCCCTGCAAGCTGCCGAGGCGCTGAGCATAAGCTCCAACACATGCACTGAAAAAGACGACCGAGCATGCGATTAAGCGTAGATATCTATTGCACCTTATAAACATAGACTTCACCAGGGGACATTTCTGCCGGCGGAATCGTTGTGAAGAGGCGCTCCAACTGGGGTACGAGAGCCTCGTTTTTGCTTCCGTGTGCTGCGACAACGTCTCCGAGATGGGTGTAGTGGCTAGGATCGTCTTCATGGTATACCGCGATGACGCCGCTTCCGCATGAGGCATAAATACGCTTCGACGAACGATCGAAGCGCAGGTCGTCCACGCCTGTCCCGATCCGAAGCGATTGCAGCTGCTTGCCTGTTTTACTGTTGATGACGATGAGCACGCCGCTGCGGCAGGCAACAAACAGGCGATGCGTGGATGGGTCAAGGGCCATGGCGACGTTTCGTTTGCCCATCGTGATGGGCCAGGTGGCAATGACGACGTGAGTTCGGCGGTTGACGACATCCACCAAGCTCTTCGAGGGATTATTGATGTAGAGCAGGGGGCTTCGTGGCACAATCGCCATGGCTTCAAGCGTGTCCCCGTCGATTTTGATGTCGGCAACTTTCCTATCAGTTGTTGTATTGACAATGCTCAGCATAGAAAAAGATTGATGAGCATCGCCCCCACCGTTGACGATAAAAAGATCGTGACTCGCCTGGTCGTAGCCGATGGAGTCGGAATCCACTTTGAGTTTGACAGCACCAACCTGACGGTACGTCTTCCCACTATAGATCCTGAGTTCACCAGATCCTCCGTCGGTAATGTAGATTCGGTTGAGATCGTCGCGGAAGAATATCGCATGCGGAATGCCAATGCCGGAAATGGCCCGAAGATATTTCCCGGTGCGGAGAGTAAATACCAGAACTTCATGTGCGCTTTCCGCCGTCATAAGCAACCGGTTGTTCGGGACATCTGCGGCAAGGTGGTCAAATCTGCCTTTGACAGCTTCAGGCATTTTGTATTTAGCGACGAGTTTGAGCGGAGCCGTTGAAGAAGCGAAGCCTAGTCCCAAGCCAAAGAATATTGCCGTAACCGTTGCAAATAGCCACTTCATTTTCGTATTCCTCCGTATCCTAAGTCTATCCCCGCTGACGAGGCGGAATGGTGCGAAGAGATTGTTTGCCAACAAATAGTAATTGCGGCTTGGCCCGATGCCGCCGACAGTCAGAAGGTGAGATACCACCCTAATCGTTCGCTGCCCCGGAACTGTTACACGGCTCGAATAGGCCTTGATCCAGCCATCAGCCCTACACCTTTAGAATAGAATTTCAATCTGAAAGCTACCTGAAAAACCAAGAAATAATCGTCGCATTGACTCGAGCCGGCTTTTGCGCAAGTGATGTTTCCTTCCCGCCTTCATTCACCGCTTCTTAACCCCACCGTCTCAGCCGTCACCAAATCTCATAGGAGTTTTCAGAGGGTGTGCTGAATTCGTCCACCAAAAGCTCCATTGCTCTTTCACAGATCCCGCAGATTGAAATGGATGGCGGCAATCCCAAGTGCAAACAGCAGGTAAATGACAGCGTAGCCAACCATCGTCAGGCTGGGTATGGAAACATTGGCGAATGGCGAAAAAGGGAGTGCCCCTGCAAGCGGGGGTTGCATGACGAATGCAGCACGGCGCCAAAGAGATTCGCTCGGCATGATAAGGCTCATGACAATGCCGACTTTAACCAGGCGAGCACTTTCAGTAAAGCCGCTCATCTGCTCCAGCCAGCCTCCCATGAAGGCCAGACCGTGCAATCCAATCACGATGACGCCGTTGGCCAGGGTCGAAAACCATGTTCCGAACATCAACGTTACAGTGAGAGCCAACAGACACTCAAAATAAACGAGCAGGGCCCCTTGCAGGGGGTTACCAGGAACGACTCCACCTATCACGTATCCGACGGCGATCGTCCCGCCGAAAGTAAGCGCTACAAAGCAGGCGATCATCAATGCAAAACCTATCCATTTGCCGATCAGAATCTGCCAGCGTGGCAGGGGCTTCATAGCGATGGCGTGGATCGTGCCGGAACTGATCTCACCGGCGATAGTATCCGCCGAAGTCAGGATGGACATCAAAACCGCCAGAAGGTCCACGACATAAAGCGCGACCATCACCATGGCGCTCAAGATCTGATAGCGGATAAAGGGAGGAACGGAGCGCGTATTGAAATCCTCTATTTGAAAGTGGACTGCGGCGGCGAACAATGCCAGGAAGCCGAGCCCGGCCAGCAGGGCTGTCCAGAGAATTTTCTTCCGGGCAGCCTCCCTCACCGTAATACGCGTCATGATCCACCAGCCCATTACAGTCCCCGATCCTCCCCCATAATGCGGACAAACATTTCCTCCAGGGATGTTCTCTCAGGCTTAAACGAATCAACGTCGGCGCCCGAGTCAACCAGATGGCGCAATACGTACGGCAGATCTTCCGCTGATCGCGCCGTCAGAGCGAGTTGTTCTCCTTCGAGGTTCACCGAAACGCACCAGCGTTCCAGCCCTGCGAGAGCCTGTGGTGACCACTTGTGCGCGTGCGCAAGCGCATGAACTTCGTCAGCGGATATTTCGTGCAGGTCACGGCTCGCAACAACTTCACCGTCCTTGAGAAAAGCGACATGATCACAGATAATTTCAATTTCGCTCAGCAAGTGCGAATTGAGAAACACTGTGGCGCCGCGCCCATGCTGCCCGCGAATCACGTCGCGCACCAGACGGCGTCCCATGGGATCGAGGCCTGAAGTGGGCTCATCCAGGAATATGATTTCGGGGTCATGGATCAAAGCCTGTGCCAACCCGATCCGTTGCATCATGCCCTTCGAAAAATCCCGTACACGCTCGTCCCTCTGCGGTGCCAAGCCCACAAGGTCGAGTAGGGCTGGAATGCGGTTCCGCATGCGCTCCGAGGACATTCCACAGAGTTGGCCATGGAACCTGAGGAGTTCTGCTGGCGTAAGCCAGTCGTAAAATCGGAAGTGTTCGGGCAGAAAGCCAATTCTTCGCCGCGTTTCTACCTTCCCCGCTGGCGAGCCTAGAACATCCGCTTGGCCTCTCGTCGGCTTGATAAGGCCGAGAAGCATCTTGATCGAAGTGCTCTTGCCAGCGCCATTCGGCCCCAGGTATCCAAAGATTGATCCCCGTCGCACGTTCAGGGAAAGGTTGCTGACCGCCACCTTGTTCCCGTACACTTTGCGCAGATTGCAGGTTTGGATTGCGAGATCGTCCGAGCTAGGCAGAGCCTTCTCCTTGTGTTAGCGGAGTGAGTTTGCGAGCTTGGGCGCGCTCGCGGAGTCGCCGAATCCGGTCAGCGAATAGACCATTCCGTTCTTACCCCAGACCAGCGTATAAGTGGGGCCTCGTCGACCTGCCATATTCAGCAAAGTTCCCTGGACGCCATTGACTTTCACTGCTTCGTAGGAGCGCATAAAACGAGGGATTGGCACACCAAGCATCGACTTCCAGGATACCGTCCGAAGAAACTGCTGAGCCTGCACTGGGCTCATCCCGACGAGTTCGAGCCCGACCTCGGTGAGTCTCCCAAGGTCAAGCCCCGGCGGGACGTCCACTTCTGGGCTGGGTCCCTCACTCAATACAACACAGTTGCTATATTGCATTGAACTTGGAGCCGGTGTCGCAATGTTCGCAGTCGCACTGCGCCGGCCTGGGCAATCGCCGTAGCGAG
>JBJKQF010000040.1:0-9062 GCA_046705545.1 Terriglobia bacterium | reverse complement strand
GAGTATTGTGTTGTTCCTGAAAGCGAGTACGACATCACCGGCACCTGCGCCATGAACCCGCAGGCTACAAGCGAGCTGGACCGCCAAGTGATCACCCGAGGGGAAAACGACCGAACCTTTCTGATTTCCAACCAAACCGAGAAGGGCCTGGAACAAGACCTCCACGTGCGGGCGTGGCGGCACATTGTGGGAGGCGGCTTGCTGGCGGTGATCGGCTTGGCCGTGCTGCTGGAAGCCCTGGGATTGATCGTCTAAGCGCGCCGCTCGGGTTGCCGCCGGTTGTGGCGGAAACCGTGAAGATGCAGGTAGAATTACGGTGCGGGTTTTGGGTGTTTTTCGCGGGCAGGGGCGCCACGCGGGCTGCGGCATTAAGACCATGCCGCGGCTTTAAGGAGGGCAGCGATGAGTGGACGCGTTTGTCCCTGGTGGCTGGGGTACTTCCTGGCGAGTCCGCTGCGGCGCTGGTTCGATGACCCGTCCAAACTCCTGAAGCCTTACGTGCGCCCGGGCATGACGGTTCTTGAGCCGGGGCCGGGCATGGGTTTCTTTACGCTGGAGCTTGCCCGCCTAGCGGGTCCGCACGGGCGCGTGGTGGCCTTGGACGTGCAGCCTCGGATGATTTCCGGCCTGAAGCGGCGTGTGGAGCGCGCCGGGCTGGCCGACCGGGTGGAGACACGCGTAGTTTCGCAAGTGACGCTCGGATTGAAAGACTTGACGGGCGCGGTGGACTTTACGCTGGCTTACGCCGTGGTGCATGAGTTGCCGGACGAGTCGATTTTTTTTGAGGAAGTGGCAAAGGCTTCTAAGTCCGGCGCCAGCTTGCTGCTGGTGGAGCCCGCCGGCCATGTGAAAGCTGATGAATTCGAGGCGGAGATTGTATTGGCCTCACAGGCCGGGCTGAGCGTTGTGGATCGCCCCGCCGTTCGCCGCAGCCGTGCAGCCGTCTTGAGAAAAGCCTGAGACGGGAACAAGACGGGCAGCGGCGGGCGCAGGGTTCTTTGAGCGGAGAGTTCGGGGTAAAATAACAAGCTGCCAGAATGAGAACGCTTGCCAATCCGAATGACAAGATCGAAATTCTGAACCGGCTGCGCGGGGTGCGGCCGGGGAGCCAGCGGCACTGGGGCCGGATGACATCGCATGAAATGATCTGCCACCTGACAGACGCTTTCCACTCTTGCCTGGGAGAAAGGGAAGTGCGCGCGGCAAGCCGGTGGATTCCGCGGGGGCCGTTTCGCTTTGCCGCGCTGTGGATTCCGGTTCCGTGGCCTCACGGGGTGAAGGGCCCGCCGGAGTGGGACCCCAAAGCGGACGGCACTCATCCCGGGGAATTCGAGAACGACAAGAAGGAGCTGAAAAAGCTGATCGAGCGCTACGCCAAGCGGCCGCAAGGCTTTGAGTGGCCGGCCCATCCGTTCTTTGGGCGGATGCCGGAGGCGGACTGGATGCGGCTGGCATACCTTCACTTGGACCATCACTTGCGACAGTTTGGGGCATAAAACCCAAAACAAATTAATCAACGGCGGGCGGAGACCCGTTGACGAAGCGCGTGGCGCTAACGCGCTGCCATTTTCTGCAAGGAGGCAAAGCTGCATGGAACGATCTGATTCCGGACGGATTCCGCTGCGTGTGATCGCGGTTCAACTGGTGATCATCGCAGCGGTGGTTGTCTTTCTGAAATTTTATCTGCCCCACTTGCAGAAGACCGACGAGGCTTCGCGCCTGGCGGCGCGCGACTCGCGCATCGTGAGCTTTTACCAGGAAGTGACCGGAGGCGGCGAAACCCTGCATAGCACGCCCTCCGTGCAGGAGGTGGATCAGGCTGTGGGCGCGCCTGACACCAGCACCACCGACTACGCCGGCGGCCTCCATTTGACCTGGAAGGGCGCGCAGCATAGCCTGACCGGCAGTTTTTTCCACAACAGCCTCTATTCCCTGACCCTCGCAGACAACGCCACCGGCCAGAGAGAAACCGCCAACAAATAATGCCAACGCGGCGCGGCCCAGCAAGGGCTTTTGCCGAGCTAGAAGCTGAGCGCGAAAATGGATTCCGCGCAAAGTTGGCCGCGGGATCGAAACAAACATCCCCCCGCGCTCGGAATGGCAGGGAGGAACTTTGAAATGCGTTGTGAAGGCCGGAATGGCGGCGGATGGAATACGCCCCGGTTCTTCCGGCTAAACGGCGCCAGCCGCTATTCTTGCGGGGTGTCTTCGTTCTGGTTGGAAGACTCTTCTTCCTGAAGGATTCGCGCCGACCTCTCCAGGCGGCTTTGCAGAGTGTGCAGGCTGTTGCGGATGGCCTTGCTGTGCTCTTCGATGCCCGCATCGGTGATCTGGGCGAGTTGCTGCCGGTAGGCCTCAAGCGAATTCTTGAGCGACAACTCAATGCGGGAAGTCGCCTGCATCGCCTCTTCCCGGAGCACCGCTGCGGAAGAGTTCACCCGGTGAGAAAACTCCTGCGTCACGGACTCCGACTTGGCCCTCACTTCATCCGCAACCTTCGCGCCAGCTTCTCCCGCTTCTTTGTGAATGCGCCCCAGAAGGTCGTTGCACTGGCCCTCCGTAATCTCGCGCAGACGCGACTCGTACTGTGCGACGGCTTTATCCTGAAACGCCACGACGAGCTTGTTCATCTCTTCAAGCTGGAAGTCGGCAATTTCCTTGACGCGCGCGGAAAGCGAATCCATGGTTCCCCGAACTACTACGGAGAGCTGTTCCTGGGAAGCTGCAACGTGCTTATCACGAAGGCCGGCCAAGTCCTGGTCCAACCCCTTGAGGCTCTCCGCCACCCGCCCGGCGTCCGCCGTCAAGGACTCATGCGCCGACTGGCCCAAATCCCGGATCTGCTGCGAGGCCTCATCCAGATGCTGGTCGAGGAATCCTTTGATTTCTTCCTTGGAGTGTTCCAGACTGTCGTCCGCCTGCTGGTGTAGATGCTGCACGGACGATTCGATCACATCCGCGGCAGTCCGTTCGATGCGCTCCGTGATTTCGGACACCTTTTTCTCCTCTACCTCAGAGGCCAAGCTCGCAAGCCTCTGCTTCAAGTTTTCCGCCTTGAGTTCATCGTCCTGCTGAACTCTCTGCCGCAGGAGGTTTGCAGCTTCTTCCGCGCGCATTTGGAAAGCGGCCAAGGAGCCTTGGGCCTGCTCGCGGATTTTGCTCTCAAAAGTCTTCGCCTCGTCGTCAGCCACGCCGCTCAGCCGCTGCATGCACAACTTTGACGCCGCGTCGGCGCTCCGCTCGGAGATCTGCTGGGCCGTCTGCTCGAACGAACTAACCTGGCCCTCAAAAGAGCTGAGCGCTCCCTGAAGCCGGGACTGCGCTAACTGTTCCTGCTCAGCGATCTGGTTTTGGACTTGCTCGCCGAACGTCACCGACAATTTGGAGATTGCCTCCGCGACGTAAGGCTCCAGCAACTTCTCAATCTGCGCCGGGATGGGAGTGCCGGTCCCTTTGCACACCGTCCATACCCATCGGGCAAATTCGTCTGTCTGCGCCTGGACCAGTTCGGTAACGCGCTCCCGGGACTGCGCGGAGATATCGAGGCCAAATTCCTCCGGCTTAAATTGCCCCTGTAATTTCTCCCGGAACTCGCCCACGACTTGCGCGACTTGACCGTCCACCTCCGTACGGATTGCGGCCAAGGCGACGCGAGATTCTTCTTCAGCCTGTTTGACGATCTCGGAGGCAGTTCTGACTGAATAAGCCTCAAGATCGTCGCGAATGCGATCCTTCAGAGTTTTAGTGTCAATTTGCGGCTGGAAATCGCCTGTGTCTTCAGAGCCGGAGGCGGCGCCTGGAAGTTCGACGCCCGAAAGTTTTGCGACAGCCGCCAGCACCTCCTGAAGAGTCTGCTGAAGGCGGTCAATGTCCTCCTGCCAGGGGCGCTTGGCACTGTCAGAGTCAGGGTCAGGAGTTGTGTGTTTGAATAACATGCCAGTATAGCCTCCGTTGCGAATCGCCCGAAGCTCTTCCGCAAGTGAAATCGATGAGTTCAATTTGTTATTTTCACTGCTGGCCAAGTGCGTTTGCCGCTGATCCTTGCTAAGTTCAGGACGCTTACCAAATGCTACCAAATTATCCAGCGGCGCCCTCCTTTGAGTTTCCTTAGAACCTGACTTCATCCGTATCAACCGGCCCCCTTTTATCATAGGCCAAAAGCCCCCGGCCTAAAAGAGGTTCGGTTCGTCGAGCCGCTACCGCAAAAGTGGAAGAAACCATCAAAGGATAGAAGTCGGCCCTCAAGCGCCGCCGCCAAAATTCCATCCCGCGGCGTAGACTCCTTCTTAGAACGGCTTGACCGTCCAAGTTTCCGAAACACAGCAACTTTGCCATTGCCAAGAATGTAATCGAAGCCCAAAGACTCATACAATGGTCCGTCAGTTCCGTTAACTGATTGAGCGATGTCATCACGGGCACTAAAATCCTGCACCCAGCCTTCTGGCGTGTTCAGGAAGGACCTGAACGCACGTGTCGCCTTTTCCTGGCATCGGTTCGCCGCCGCAGAAGGAAGAAACGCCTGTCGAAATGGCAAAAGGCTTGATATCAACATGTTGTGGCTGGCGCCTTCTGTGAGCCCTTACGCCTGGAATCTTGCGCGTGCGGGCTGGGAGAAACTTCCGTGTGTAGGTGTTCCGAGGTGCTTGCTCATTGTTTGGATGGGTAGGTCAATCGGCTGGAGTGGAAGGGTCCCGAGGCTTACTCAAACCCTCTAGGACCACTCTGCTTCGACAGGATCGCAAGCAAAAGCCCGGTCCCTTGCTTCCTCAGTTAGACTCTTCAGCAAGAAAGAAACCGACTTCAGGTCGCGAAGTGCTTGCGGGTCGTGCTCAGCGAGCTCGGCCAAGATGTCCACGTTATGGCGGACCAAGAGACTTGCGCCGAGTCTTTCCACTCTTTCCAGGGATTGCATCCTCTCCTCCTCCTCACGAATTCATCAACAACCTAACATGGCGTTATCTTCGTAGTCTATGGAACTATTGTCCTGCCACCTAAGTGAAACAAATTGATAGGGAAGCTGCTGGCCGCCCCATTAGAAAGCCTACGCACTTCCGCACGGGATACCTAACCCGGAATTGCCTTTGCGGTGCCGTGATGCGTGGCGACCGCTCGGCGGAAGAAGGCTGGAAGCCTGCTCAATTCGGGTTGAAAAACCCCCGTGCGCAGCCTGCGTAGACGGCTTGGGGTTATCTTCCTGCGAGACCAGTGACCATTGATTTTGCCCGGTCCCCAAGTGGGTAACCTCATAAGTCAACTGCTGCCGGACTACTTGGCTTCGTCCGTTCGGGCTGCATGTCTGAATAACCACCAGATACTGGCTTTCCATGGCTGGCCTCCCAAGCTCTGGGAGGAAGGAACAAGCATATCTTGCCACCTTGATCCTTCCTCGAGCTTATTCCCCCTCCCCGTAACTTCCTTAAAAATCGTCCGCGCGAGCCCGCAAATTGCCGTAGCTTTCGTGCTGGAGCGCGATCTGGCGAACCTCAGGCTCCTCCCTTAGTGCATACGGGTCAGAGGAGCTCTGGCAAATACCCCTTTGCAAGGAGATTCGCTCACAGCACCGCGGGCAGGTATAGCGGGTCTGCTCCGTCACGCCCGGCAGCCTGGAACGTGTGGCTTCGCCGCAGATGGAACAAGTTAGTTTAGGAAAATTTGATTTTGTGCTTCGATCGAGCATGACCTTTCCCCCCTCCCTTCGTAAGGCCTTGCACTTGGTACTACAACGTCCCCGGCATCAACCTTAACACGCACCCATTTTCCGTCAATGGCACGAAGGTCCATGCAGACCGGCACTCAGGTGGTTGCAACGGGTTGCAGAAAAGGTCTAAGGGAACGCCCTACAGTGATTTCCGGCGTCACACCAGGCTGTGATATCGGTCACAGCACTGCCGGGTCAGCGCTGTGATACTAGCGACATTAGGCGCCACTGCCATGGGCAAGTTGATGTAAATAGGGAGGATGGGCGTGCCGGCCGACACCAACACCAAGTGCGCGAGCTCACAAGTTATTGCAAGCCAGGAGGGAAGTTCCCTTGGGAAGGCCGACTTTGTTCCGACCGAACCGCTCAATCCTTGCGAGTTGGAGATAGACCTTTTCTGCAAAGGTATGCGCATTGATGCCTCCTGCGACGTGGGTAGCGACGGGCGGCCCTTGCTACGCACCCGCGCGGGCCTGGGTAGTGGTCTTGAGATCATTATTCCCGGGCCGTTGAAGGATGTTTGGGTCAACGTGCCCGTGGAGGAGCGGTTCGCGCAGCAGTCCTGCTATCGGATTGTGCGCCAGGAATCCGGAGGCTACGAGGTGGTGGATGGCCGGCAGATGTTCCGCTATCCAGTTCGTCTCTCTCCGGAAGTGCCCTGGTACTCGCGCCAGACCTCCCGCGGCGTCCCGATGCACCGCATCGGGGTTCTACAAGGAACCTATCTAGGGATCTACATTTCAAATTCCTGCGGCTTTTGGTATCACAATCCTCCGCTCAATTGCCGGTACTGCACCACGGGTTTGAACGTGGGCGTGAATGAGGTGGCGCTGAAGGATGTTGACGACGTGGTGGAAGTGGCTCGCGCGGCGAAAGAGGAATCCGGCGTCACTTTCACGCACTTCAACTCCGGCTTCCAGACCAATAAAGACCTGGACCGCGCCGCGCCTTACGTAAAGGCCGTCAAGACGCGCGTGGGAAGCCTGATCGGGCTGCAACAAACGCCGTCACGCGATCTGTGGAAGTACGACCGCCTGATCGATTTGGGCGTGGACCACTTTAGTTTCTGCTACGAGTTTCAAAATCCGGAATATTTTGCCAAGATCTGTCCCGGCAAGGAAAAACTGCTCGGGCAGCAAAGCTTCTTCCGGGCGCTCGAATATGCCTCCAAGAAAATGGGGAAGGGGGCCTGCTCGGGCGAAATCATTGCGGGCGTTGAGCCCATTGACGATACCCTGCAGGCCATCGACATGATCACCGGCATGGGGGCGTTCCCCACCGTCTGTATCTTCCGTCCCACCATCGGCTCTGACATGGAGGATTGGCCGTCGCCGCGATTTGAAGATATGATCGTGGTCTACCGCCACCTCTATGAAGCCTGCCGCAAAAACGGCATCCCTATGGACGTTACTCCAAACATCGAGGTCAGCCTGGTGGTCCAGCCCGGCGATACTCGCTACTTGGCCGCAGATGGATTGGCTACGCGCTGGTATGACTTGAAGATGAATGTGCTGAAGAAAGTTGCGCGGCCTTATTTCTGGTGGGCGGGACGTCCCAAGAACATCAAGCATTCAGAAGTGATTTCCGCTTGATTGCTGGGGCGGCGCCCCGCCCCAGCAAATCACTCCAGCGCTTCAAACCCTTCTCGAACCATCAGGGCTGCGATGACAAGCGCCGCCACTGGGTCAGCCCACCACCAGCCAAGCCAGACGTTCAGCACCAGGCCCAAGAGCAGAGTGCCTGAAAAGTAGGAGCAAAAAAGAGTCTCCATGCTGTCAGCAGCGAGCGCCCGGCTTCCTAGCCGGCGCGCCAACCGCCGCTTGGCAATCCCGAGCACGGGCATAACAATCAGCGCCGCGCCCGCTAGAAACAAGCCCGGCAAACTTGCTTCCGGGCGATGGTGAAGATAGAGGTTTCGCGCCGCTTCCACGCCCGCGTAAGCAGCCAATAGAAAAAACGTGATACCCACAATTCTGGCAGCACGGGAGTCGGCGCGCGCTTCTTCCAGGCACTCCTGCTTGAAGCGCCAGAGCACCGCGACGCCGGAAACCAATTCCACCGCGCTGTCCAGACCGAAGGCGATCAAGGCAATGCTCTGCGCCATGACCCCGGCCCCCAGCGCCACAATCATCTCCAGGGCGCTCCACGCGATCGTAAAATATTCCAGGCGGATCGCCCGCCGGCGCAGCAAATCCGCTTCAGCAGTGTTTGAATTCTCAAGTGCCACGCTCCTGAATCTAAGACAAAGGTCTCCTCTTTGAAACCGAAATCTTCTGATGACATGGCGCAGGATGAAAGGCCATGTGATGTTTCAAATCTTCTGCTCCCTCGTTCCGAGCGTGGTAAGAAATTCACTTAGCCTCGCTCCGATCTAAAATCCGAAACCTTCCGCTCTCCGGATCATCTCTAAAAGTGGGGCGCAAGAACTACACACGTTGGAACAGACGGAGCGGGACGCTGGACGATGCCCCGCTGGGCGTGAACTTATCTCTTGAATGGAATTTCCAGGCGGGCTCGAGACAGACGGGCGTTGCCGGAAAGAGGAAGGAGAGAAGGATGGAACCCAGAATTGATCTTACAAAAGTCACGCGCGAAGCCTACAACGCCATGGCCCATCTGGAGGCTTACGCGCGGCACAGCGGCCTGGAACCGTCTCTACTGGAGTTAGTGCGCCTGCGCGCCTCGGAGATGAACGGATGCGCCTATTGTGTGGACATGCACACCAAGGATGCGCGCGCGGCGGGAGAAACCGAGCAGCGGCTTTACACCACCACGGTTTGGAGAGAAACTCCCTTCTTCACAGAGCGGGAGCGGGCCGCGCTGGAGTGGACAGAAGCCGTCACTGACATCGCCCACGGCCATGTGCCTGACGAGATTTACAACGCCGTCCGGGAACACTTTAGCGAAAAGGAACTCGTCGACCTGACGATGGCCGTTGTCGCCATCAACGGCTGGAATCGCCTGGCCATCAGCTTTCGCAGCGTGCCGGGAACTTATCAACCTCAAAAGAAGGCTCGCGCAGCCGACGCCGGTAAAGGTTAGGCCCGGTCGTCACGACAACTTGAGGAACAGCGCGGTGTAGCGGCCGGGCTTCTCGAGCACAATCTCGGTCTTGCCGCCCGCCTCCGCCACCCGCAGGTCGCGCTCCTCCGGCCACACCACCCGCGCCCCCTTCACCTTCAGCTTCTCAGGGTTCAGCCGCATCACCACCTTCGGCGCCGGCCGGAACTCGCCCTTCGTCGCCAGCTCGATCGTGTTGAGCGTCTGCACCAGAACAAAACGCTTGCTCGCGTCGTAGAAGAACGTTCCGTGCACGTACTCCGAGAACGGCTCCGGCCGCAGCTCCGCGATGGGGTTCGGCACC
>JBJKQF010000039.1:0-4357 GCA_046705545.1 Terriglobia bacterium | reverse complement strand
GCTCCATGTCGGCGCCCGCCTGCTGGCCGGTCAGCTTGTGGTCAATCCGGTTCAAATGGTGCGAGCCTCGCAGGACCTGCATGCAGCCGTTTTGGCGCGTCGCCGGGTCAAGCGCGATAAAGGCGCTTGAGAGCAGTGGATACAGAACGCCATTCTGATACCAGTAACCATAATCCTGGTGCCATGTCCAAGCGCCTCCGATTTTGGGGTCCTTCATAATCATCTTTCAATGGTAATGATAGACTTCGCCCTCTAAAATCTTTTCCATCGAGCCGACCACGGATTCGCAGCGCGCAAACATTCCGTAGAGCGAATCGCCCGGATGGTTCCAGAGCGACAGGCGGGCTTTGCCTCCCTCGCCGTCCGCATTCCCGTAAGAGTGGCGGTCCAGCTCGCGGTCTTCCCTGGCCGCGCGCCCGAGCAGGCCTATCTCTTCCGCGTCAAACATCCCTCGCGCCACGACAAAACCGTGCTCGCGATATTCCTTCAATTGCTGATCATTGATCGGTCCGCTTGCCATAGAACCTCCTTCGCGTGGGGACTCAGGGAAGAGACGTTACTGCCTGTCAACAGAAAGCCTGACATCGGAAGATGCCTGCAAGTAAGACCTGGCCAGCCCCAAGCCCTTCTTAGCCCCAATGTGTGGACTCTAGCACATTGTCACCCGGATGGAAACCGGACATTTTGGCGGTGTGGAAGGAGGGGTTTCGGAAGGTCCGCCAAAGCGGCTCACTGGCCGGGAATGGCTGCGGGAATGGCGAAAACGGCGGCGCCAGGCTCTCCCTCGGCCAAACCCTTCCGATCTAGGCTGAAGCTTGCTTTTTTCCCTTCAAGGCTTCGTATTGACCTGAGACTAATCGGGCCAGCTCGCCATGGGGATCCATCCCGCAGATTTCTTTGAGCGCCTTGGCGAGGCCGGACTGGCGCAAGATGGCCTGAATCTTTTGGGCTGCGGCGTCGGAGGGCTCGTCGTAGAGAAGCGCCGCAGCAATTCCCCGGCTGAGAGCGGCGGGACGGATGCCTTCCTCCAGGGCGAGGCAGGCCGGTCCCACCAGCCGGTCATTGCGGCTGAGCTTGCGGACCGGGTCCCGCGCATTGCGCTCGATGGGATCAACGATCTCCCGTTTCTGATATTTCGCAATCGCGGAGGCGGCGAACTTCGCCTGGTCTTCCGGATCGAATCCGAAGCGTTTGGAGAGCGCCGCTCCTGCTTCGCGGCTGGCCGCCTGCGCCACTTCGATCAATTCCGGATCGTTGGCGGCATCGCTCAGCAGCTTGTAGCCTTTCAAATATCCCAAGTAGGCGAAGATGGCGTTACTGGCGTTATAGGTAAAGAGCTTTCGCGTGAGGCTGGCCTGGAACTTCTCTTTCGGGGCAAGACCCGTGATTTGCGGAATCGGCCCGATAAAAGCCTCCTGATCGGCGGGCATCTCCCACATGTCTTGGGTCTTCACGCTCAAGGGGTCTTGCGCTTTCATCTCCTCCGTGGGCTCGATGCAGGAGCGCAGGACCATGGTCTCCACTAGGCCAATATGCTCTTTGAACCAGGCGGCCTCGGCGGGGTCAAGCTGTTCGCTGACCAACTCGCGGAGCCAGGAGGCAGGCTGATAGTAGTTTTCGCAGAGGATAATATTGAGGGGCTCGGACCTCTTTTCTTCGCCCGCCCTCCGCACTCCTGCGGCCACGAGCGGGGCAACCTGTGGCAAGTTGGGCCCGCCGATTGAAATGAAAACCACGGAAGCCTTCGCGATCTTCTCGGCAATAGAATCTTGCTCGTCCGTAGCAAGAACCTCAAAGCCTTCGATGACGATGTTCTTTTCCGGAGCCCCCATGATATGGACTTGATACTTAGCCCGCCTGCGCAGGAGCTCAACGAGCTCCTTGGATTTCTCGATAAAGGTGATATGGAATTTCGAGAGCGCGAGCAAGTGGGCGATAAACCCCCGTGAGATTTTTCCTGCCCCGAAAATGACGGCGTTCTTTTCAGACATCATAGTCTCCGTGGATGGTTCCTTGAGGTTAGGTTTCCGCGAACCAGGCGCGTAAGGCCGGGTAAAGTTGGCAATACTTAAGATAGCATTCCTGGTAAATTTCTGCGTTTTGGGCTTGCGGTGTAAATTCGCGCTCAGTGTGCACCATTTGCTTGACCGCCTCTTCGTAGCTGCCAAACTGTCCCGTTCCGACGGCTGCCAGGATGGCGGTTCCGACGGCCCCCACGTGGGAGTTCGCAAGCGTGACCAGTGGGCGGCCAAAGACATCCGCCTTGATTTGATTCCAGAGATCGGCCCGCGCCGCCCCCCCGGAAACCACCAGCGGCTCTTTGACCCTGTGCTCCAGACCCGTTACCAGCTCCAATATCTGGCGAAGACTGTACGCAACACCTTCAAGAACGGCTCTCGAAAAATGTCCTGGTCCGTGCAAGGTATGGATTCCGATAAAGGCCCCTGAGGCTTTCGGGTCCCAGATCGGTGACCGCTCGCCCTCCAGATAAGGGAGAAAGAGGAGAGAGTCCGAACCTGGCTTGACGGTTGCTGCAGCGCCGAGGAGTTCATGCGTCTTTCGCTCAAAGAGTTCGCTCGCCCAAGCCAGCGATCCGCCTCCTGATGACGTAACGCCGTAAAGGAGGTGTTTCTTGCCGAGAAAAGGAGCCCAGATCAGTTCCGGCGTGCTGTAACGGCGCGTGGTGACCACGCCCAGGTGGTCGCTGGTGCCGGTTAGGTTGAGCGAGTCACCTTCCCGTACGGCTCCGCTTCCCAGTACGCCGGCGTTGAAGTCATTCCAGCCCGTCACCACCGGCAATCCCTGCGGAAGTCCGGTTTGTTTGGCGGCAACCCGTGAGATCCCGCCGATCACGTGATGGGGTGGGAAGATTCGCGGGACGATGTGGCTGGGCAAGTCGAAAGCGGAAAAGACGCTTGCCGCAACTTTTTCCGTGGCGAAATCGGCCATTCCCCGGTTGCTGGAACAGTCGCTGGCCATCTCACCGGTAAGGCGGAAGTTGACGAAATCCTTCGCCTGCAAAACCCGATGTGCGGCGTCCAGCATGGCCGGTTCGTTTCGTCGAAACCACAGCAACCGCGGCAATGGCCAGTTGGCGGCGGGAGGCAGGTCGATGCCCAACAGCCGGGCAAGCTCCTGGCGTGAAAAGCGTGCGTAAAGAACTTCCAGTTGATCGGCGGCTCTCAGGTCCTGGAAGCTGATGGCGGGCCGGAGAACTTTTCCGGAGGCATCGACAAAGGTGAGGCTGGAGATATGTCCCGTCGCGCCTACTCCCAGGATCTTTCTCCGGGGAACTTTGCGCCGGGCGGTTCGAATTCCGTGGACCACAGCTTTCCACCAAAGTTCCGGGTCCTGTTCCTTATATCCAGGGCGCAGCTGATTCGTCGGATAGGATTGCGTGGAGATCGCCAGAGTTTTCCCGGCCAAATCGAAGAGACCGACCTTCGTCGAGGAGGAGCCGACATCAATGCCGAGCACACAGGACATAGCAATCACGGATCTGGTGGTTCCGCGCACGGGAGCTAAAAAAAGCGATCCATTTCCCCTGCCGCGTTCGCGAGGCAACTCCATCCTAATCCAGAACCCACTGGGCTGAAAAGGGAAGTCGCAACTTGCAGCGCGCCACGCAGATTCTCCAGTCGTCCGGAACCTTGTATCCGGCAGGAGATGCGGGACGAGTCTTGTCAAAGCTTGACCAACGATGATACCTTTGCCGGTCAAATGAAGGCCGATTCCCAGGATTGCTTGCCGTTCTTCTATCCGGAGGTGGAGTCTGCGAGGCCCGGCAATTTTGATGCCGCCGGCTATTCCTTTCGGAAGCACCTTCAGGCAGTGGAGGGTTATTAAATCATGAGTCCAGTCAATCGCCGCGAGTTTCTTCAGGCGTCTGCCGCTTCATTTTTTCTCAAGGATTTGGCCGCGGGCATGCTCCCCGCAAAGCCGGCAAAGGTTCAGGAAAAGCCAGGCCGGGTAGTGGTGCAAGGCGCCGATTACCGCTGGGAATGGTCGCGCCAGGACGATGAATTCCGGCTCTACGACAAGTTCGGAATGATCATCGCTCACGGTAAGCACCAGCCCGCTGTGCGCATTCAGCCCACCGGCCAGGCCGGCAAGTGGCATTCGACGGCTGGGAAGCCGGTTGGGCATGAGACGGAAAAGAATAAGGTGACGATCCGGTACGGAGGGGTTAATGGAGATGGAAAGCTCGCCGTCACCTGGCGCTTTGACGACGATGGCTTCTGGCTGGAGCCGGTGGTTTATGAGAGTCCTGCCAAGGAAGACGTTGTCAGCTTCCATCTGTTTGCCGAGGGCATGGGAAGCCGCGTGCGTCCCACCCTGGGAAGCAATTACCTGGTTG
>JBJKQF010000038.1:0-5897 GCA_046705545.1 Terriglobia bacterium | reverse complement strand
CTGCGCAGTCAGCGAGGTGGGTAGAGCCGCGAGCTGCGGCTTGAGCCAAGGGCCGGTCTTCGACAAGGGTTCCGGCACGGGAGCGCTTTGCCACTTCTGGCGGGCCGCTGGGTCAGCCAGGCTCTTGAGCACTCGTATCCAATAGGCTTGCCGAGAAAGCTGGCCGCCATCCGGACCGTTAAGCGTCAATTCCAGGAAGAAATAGCTCTCCGGAGTATTGGAGGGAATACGCCAAGTGATGTCGTGAGCGTCGCTTTTATGTCCGCCGGCGGGAACATCGAGCGCCCAGCGGGCCTCGCGCATCTGGCGCATGTGCCGGTCTAAAATCCGGACGATCACCCGCGCTCCTTCCAGTTTCTGTTCTGCGTCGTTCACGGCAAAGACCGAGGCCCGGAACCTCTCTCCCGGCCCCCAGGAAAAGAACCCCGTGTCCGCCATCAAGTGGACCGGCTCATTGGCGCGCTTGGTGGTGTAGTAGGCAATCTGCGGCTGTCCAAACCAGTCGATGTATTGCCAGCCGGAGGCCACGGGCCCTAAGGAATTAAAGGTCCAGACCGTCTGCCCACCTTTATAAGGGAACTGGGACCGCCACTGTTCGAAGATGTAGCCGTAACGGCGGGCCTCCGCCATTTGGCTGTATTCGACCATCTCCGCAATCGTCACCTTGTTTAAATCATCGTATGTGGAAATCATGTTCCACATCTCCTTGGTGGAAAATTCCGGCTCGGCGCAACGGTCGCGAAAGACAGGGTGCGCCGCAAGGAACGGCTTCTCATCGAATCCAACGGGCTTCGTGTCCAGCTCATTGGAAGGCAAGATGCGCTTGAGCAGGGACATGTTTGTAAAGTTGCAGAAGGACCATTCCGAGATGAAGTAGTGCCCGCGGCCGTAGAGCTTGTGGTACCAGTTTTCGTCCGCTGACCAAATGGCCGGGAAGGGGGCGTAAGCGTGCCAGTCGCCGCCCGAGGGCGAAGCCATGCGAAAAGGACGGTCGTCGTAGCCGGCAAAGACCTCCCGGGCCACGCCGAGCAGGGGCTCAATAGCTTCTCCGAAGGCGTTGTATTCATTCCCGCCCACATAGACGCCGGTAGATGGATGCTGCCGGAAGCGCAGCACGCCCTGCCGGATCTGTTCCCGCCAGACGGGAAGCGGCGCCGTGTTCGTCCGGTGCCAGGAAGCAGCCTCGCCGCCGGAATTGATAGGCAGCTCCTGCCAGACGATGATGCCGTGCTCGTCGCAGAGATTGTAAAACTCCTCGGTTTCAAAAATCGTCGTGCCGCCATTCAGGCGAAACAGGTTTGCCCCGTTCATCTTTGCGGCGCGGATCATCCACTCCTGCCGCTGAGGGGTAAGCGCCAGAACATCGTCGGAGGTCAGCCAGCAGGTTCCCTTGGCATAAAACGGGCGGCCGTTCACAACCCACAAGTAGCGGAAAGCTTCATCCTCGTGGGTCTGCCGGGTGTAATCGGAAATATGATTGCGCGGGCTCTCAGGATCGGAGGCGTTGCGCTGCATTTCCAGCGTGCGAACGCCAAAGCGGCTGTGGATCGAGTCCATCAGATCCTTGCCGTTCGAAAGCTTCAGTTCCAGCCGGTAGAGCGGCTGAGCGCCCATGCCGTTCGGCCACCAGAGTTTGGGCTGGTCAAGCGGAATACGCCGCTCCCAAAAGGAAACGCCCGCGGTGACTTTCTGCCGCGCCGTCTCCTGCCAAACCACTTGCTGGTTTGAGAGGTCCACAATCTGTGCGTCCACCACGCCTTCAAAATCTTTTCCGGTGTTCGTAATCATCGCCTGGGCCCACAGGTTTGCGGATTTTGGCGCCAGGCTTTCAGTCCGCACCAGGGGAGCCTCCATAAAGGCCTGTCCCGTAGCCACCAAGCGAATGGGCTGGTACAAGCCAATCGTGCGGTAGCGGTTGCCCCAGACGTAACTGAGGTCGAGAGCGTCCGGCTTGACCGTGGAGGTGTTGCTTCCATGCCCCATACCGGCAAAAACCATCTTCTTGTCGTGTTCTTGATGAAGCAGCAGCACCAGCAGTTCATGCTGCTTGCCCGGCGCGACCTTGGAAGTGACGTCAAAGGTGGGGCCGCCGAACATGCCTTCATGCGTGCCGAGGAAAGCGCCATCCAGCCACACCATGCCGCGATAATCCATGCCGTCGAAACGCAGCCGGATTGTGGAGCCATTCCATGATGGAGGGACGGTGAAGCGGCGGCGCAAATACCAGTCGCGCTGGTGGATCCATTGCAGACGTTTGAAATTATCTTCAAACCAAAGGTTGGGAATTTTCCCCGCCACCATCAGTGCGTACTGCACGGGCCGGGGCATCGATACCTTCACCCAATCGGTTTTCTCGGAATACTTACCTGGAGCCAGTGTATTGTCCGCCTCGGCCAAGTCCCAGGCTTCGCGCAAGCTGATCTGGCAGGCTCTGCCTTCGCCGGCCGCGGAAGCTTCGGAATACTCCCGCCGAGCTTCGACCGGAGTCTCCGCATAGACCCGCTGGGCCTTCAGCTTTTCGAGTTCTTTCTGCACAGGGGACGGCATGGCGGCAGGAGCAGGTGGGGTACCGCTCTTCTCCTGCTGGACGGGGCCGGCAACGCCCGCGCCAGCCGACGGGACGGGGTTCCCCAGCGCAGCCGCGCCCGTACCCAACAACAGCAGGCAATCTCGCCGGGAAATTTTGCCACGATTGCCGCCCTTCCCTCTTTCACCGTCAAGCTCCACGTGCAAGTTTGCGGGAAGGTTCACACCTTTTTTTTCGTCCATTCGGCTTCTCCCTCTTCAAATGCCACGATACGCCCCTGGTTCTGTGCCGGCGAGGCTCCATCAAAAGTGAAGTCCTGATTATAGTCAATCGGCAGACGCACGGCGATGCTCCTCCGCTTCTTTGTGCCCCGGATCGTGTCTCCGCGGATGCCACAGGGCGGACGCGGAGGCAGGTCACCAGGGGCTCCCGTAAATTCAGCTGGCTGATCTCCTGTTCGGCTAATTTATAGGACCTATAGAATCTATTGATATTTGCCGGTCAGCGGGTGTAGTCTCTCTGAGCCGGGATAAAATTCGATTGAAGGCTGGCTGGAAGGATTCTCTTCAAAGTTCCCGGCTGGCGGGCGTCGCTGCCAGCTGGGAACGAGAATCCTGGAGTTCGAAACACATCGCGTTCGGGGCGGAAACAACCGAATACTCCTTCTGGGTGCGGAACGGGGATTCGGCCTAAGAAGCTACACTGCCATCGTTATCAGGCACTGGATGCAGGCAGCACTGCGCACACTATCGAAGGGCTCGCAGCGGCCGGCGGTCTTTGCCGCGGATGGCCACCCTCGCACCCAAAGCCAAACTATTTACAGATTCCGGGCCGATCAAGAGAGTTCAAGAGCGGCAAGGAACTTAACTCTTTTGTGGCGCCTGCCTGCAACAAGGCCGTTTCCCCATAACCGAGCCTGCTCCTCCGGCGGAGCAAATCATGGCAGGACGGTCGCGCCAACGCCCGGACGGTGAAGACATCTTTTTTGAATGAAAAGGAGAAATGATTATGGCAGACAAGAATCGAGGAGTGGTTTACCGGGGACCGCGGAATGTCCAGGTGGAAGACATTCCCTTCCCCACACTGGAATTGGAATATAAGGGGCGGCGCCGCGACTGTCACCACGGCGCCATCCTGAAAATCGTCAGCACCAACATTTGCGGTTCCGACCAGCATATGGTTCGGGGACGCACCACGGCCCCGCCGGGACTCACCCTCGGGCATGAAATCACCGGAGAAGTGATCGAGACGGGCCGGGACGTGGAATATATCAAGAAGGGCGATCTGGTTTCCGTGCCCTTCAACATCGCCTGCGGCCGTTGCCGCAACTGCAAGGAAGGCAAGACCGGCGTCTGCCTGAACGTCAATCCGGACCGTCCCGGCGCAGCCTACGGCTACGTGGACATGGGAGGCTGGGTCGGCGGCCAGGCAAAATACGTCATGGTTCCTTACGCAGACTTCAACCTGCTCAAGTTTCCGGACAAAGAGAAGGCCATGTCCAAAATTCTGGACCTGACTTTGCTCTCCGACATCTTCCCCACCGGCTTTCACGGCGCTTACACGGCCGGCGTCGGCCCCGGCAGCACCGTCTACGTGGCGGGAGCCGGTCCGGTTGGCCTGGCTTGCGCACATTCCTGCCAACTGCTCGGGGCAGCCGTGGTGATTGTCGGCGACATGATCGACGAGCGGCTGGCTCAAGCGCGCAGCTTCGGCTGCGAGGCGGTCGATCTGAAGCAAAAAGCTTCGCTCGGCGAGCTGATTGAAAAAGTCGTCGGCGAGCCGGAAGTGGATTGCGCGGTGGATTGCGTGGGATTCGAGGCTCACGGAGTGGGCGGAAGCTCCAGCGAAGAGCATCCTGCCACTGTGCTCAACCAGGCCATGCAAATCACCCGGGCCGGCGGAGGCGTGGGCATCCCCGGACTCTACGTGACCGACGATCCGGGCGCGCAGGATTCGGCAGCCAAGACCGGAAACCTCTCCATCCGCATCGGCCTGGGATGGGCCAAGAGCTTGCACTTCCACACCGGACAGTGCCCCGTCATGCGCTACAACCGCCAGCTGATGATGGCCATTCTCTACGGCAAGGCCAATCCCTCCAAAGCCGTGAACGCCACGGTGATCTCTCTTGACGACGCGCCCCAGGGCTATAAGGATTTCGACAAGGGCGCAGCCAAGAAGTTCGTGATTGATCCAAACGGGCTTTTGGCGGCTTAAACTTCCCGAAGGCGGGCGCGGTGCGCGCCCGCCTTCATCACTTTCACACACGACGATAAACAATACCTTACCTCCCTTCCCAAAGCGGAAGCCGAGCCTCACGCCTCGTGAAGATCACCCATCCATCAGCAATCAGCACGAATGCAGACCCCGATAACTCTTGCAGCCAAGCCAACGCAAGAGTAGCCTAAGGGGTGCCCGCGAATTGAGAGCGGGCATTAAGTCCTGTTCGTGAAGAGTTCAACATGGCAAACACCCCAAAGAACCGGCTGACAACTCCTCTGGTACGCGAGAACGGAAAACTTCGTCCCGCTAGTTGGGAAGAAGCGCTCGATCGCGCCGCGGGGGGATTCCACCGGTCAGTGGAAAAACACGGCCCGCAAGCTTTCGGAATGTTCAGTTGCTCGAAGGCCACCAACGAACTCAACTATCTTTCCCAAAAGTTCGCCAGGGTGGTTCTGGGCAGCAACAACATCGATAGCTGCAACCGCACTTGACACGCCCCTAGCGTCGTCGGTCTGGCGGCGGTCTTTGGCATGGGGGGCGGCACAAGTTCGTACCGGGAGATTGAGGAGACGGACCTCATCTTCCTCTGGGGCTCAAACGCCCGGGAGACGCATCCGATCTTCTTTCATCACCTGCTCCGAGGTGTGCACAATGGGGCCAGGATGTATGTGGTTGATCCCCGGCGCACTTCAAGCGCGCGCTGGGCGGATGGCTGGCTCGGCCTCGACATTGGGACGGATATCGCGCTGGCCAATGCCGTGGGACGGGAGATCATCGCCGCGGGGCTCCAGAACCAGTCCTTCATCGACAACGCCACGACGGGATTTGAAACCTACCGGAAATCTGTTGAGCCCTGCACGCTGGAGTATGCGGAGAAGATCACGGGCGTGCCCGCGAAGCTCGTTCAGGAACTTGCGCACGCTTACGCGCGCGCCGATCGAGCCCAGATCTGCTGGACCTTGGGCATCACCGAGCACCACAACGCTGTAGAAAACGTCTTGGCCTTGATCAATCTGTCGCTGCTGACCGGACACGTGGGCCGCTACGGCTCGGGACTGAATCCCTTGCGCGGCCAGAACAACGTGCAGGGCGGCGGTGACATGGGCGCGTTGCCCGACCGCTTGCCGGGCTTCCAGCACGTGGAAAACAA
>JBJKQF010000037.1:0-4748 GCA_046705545.1 Terriglobia bacterium | reverse complement strand
AAAGGTTCTGTGTGGGTTGCCAAAGACGACGGCCGCATGGTGAAGTTCAGCTACGACTACATCACTATCTTTACCGACGGCTCGCAGAAAATCAGCCACCATGAGGGGACTGTGACCAGGATGTGAAGCCCGCGCAAGGCCAATCCTGCTGCGGCCGATGGGATGATTTCGACACGACCGCTTTGAGGGTAGAATCTGTTATACTCTCCGGCGCCGGACTAGAGTGAGGTTGCGGCATCGGGTTTGACCGCATAGGACCGCATAGACTCCGCGCGTAGAGCCCCCAACCGAAGAAGGCAGGATGGCATGCGGGTTACATTGAAAAGCCGCCTCGCGCAGCGTTTGCTGATGATTTTCCTGTCCGTGGCGTTCTTGGTGGCCACGGTGTGGATTGGCAAGACGTATGTGGCGAGTCATCTGGCCCACACTCTCAACATTCACAACCTGCGCTTGGCCACGGAGCTGGACCCGGGAAACGCGGAATACCATATCCAGTTGGGACGCCTCTACCAGTATAGCGTTACCGACGCGCAGCCGGAGAAGGCGATTGAGCAATTCCGAATTGCCGCCCGGCTGGCCCCTTACGACCCGCAAAGCTGGCTGAACTTGGCGGCGGCGTTAGAGTTTCAAGGCAACACCGCGGAGGCCGAACAGGATTTGCGTCATGCTTCCGCCCTGGCCCCCAATCTTCCGATTTATCAATGGACCATTGGAAATTACTTCCTGCTCCACGGAAACACCCAGGAGGCTTTTCAACATTTGAAGGTGGTGTTGGCCGGTTCGCGGGAATACGACCAGACCGTTTTCAATGTTGCCTGGAAGGCCTCCGGCGACGCCAGCCAGATCCTTGCCGATCTGATCCCTCGCGACCTGCCGGCGGAGTTTAGTTACCTTAATTACCTGACGGAGCATCAGAACTTTTCCGATGCACAGTCCGTTTGGAAGCGCATTGCGGCCAGTTCTCAGAGCTTCGATCCCCGCGAAGCGGCGCCTTATATCGACGCCTTGCTCGGAACCAACCATCCCGAAGCGGCTTATCAGGTCTGGAGCGATCTTGTGAGGCGGGGAGCGGTCCGGAACGCCGCCGGAGGCTCCACTCCCAACCTTGTCACCAACGGTGATTTTGAGGATAGCCTGCTGAAAATGGGTTTTGGTTGGCGGATTATTCCCGTGGGAGGCGTTTACGTGGGACTGGATACCTCCACTTTCCATTCCCCCGGACACTCCCTGGGGGTGCAATTTTCCGGGAAGCAAAACATTGACTACCGGCAAATCTATCAGTTTGTCAAAGTATCTCCGAATCAGGCTTATCATCTTCAGGCGTTTATGAAGGTCCAGGGAATTACTACGGATAGTGGGCCACGCCTGGAGGTTCGTGACGCTTATAACCCCTCAGCGCTGGACCAATTTTCCAAGGACCTGACGGGAACCACAGAAGGCTGGAATCTTGTAAACCTGGACTTTAAGACGGGCCGGAAGACGGACCTGATCATTGTGGCGCTGAGCCGCTTGCCAGCCAAGAAGTACGATACCGAAATCGCCGGAAGGGTATGGCTGGACGATGTGACCCTTACCCCGGCCGCCTCCCAAACGGATACCCCCTGACGCAAGGCCTTCGCCGGTCGGGTTCGGATTGTGCCTCCCGGAGTCTAAGCCCCGGATGCCCACTACAAATGCGGGAAGTCAACCTGGCAGTTATTGCCGAAGGTAAAAGAGTTGATAGTTAACCCGGCGCGCGTGGGGAACAATTCAACCCGATGCCTGCTGAAAGTGGGATTTGACACCAGGTAGTACATGCGAGGTTCGCGCACTTCGATGTAAGAATGGCCTTGCGAGTCAAACTGCACGTCCACGCCTTTGTCCTTCGGCGTTAGATCTTTGCCGTCCTGGCGGATGTAAACGCGGGAAGGATGTCCGTGCTTCACGTTCATCACCGAGTAGAGCTCCCGCGCGTGGTACCGTATTTCCATCTCATCACTGGAAGGTTCATTGCCTTTCTTTTTGCCCCGGTAGATCATGCCGTTGCTTTGGTCGGGATTGTGCCCGTTATCGGTTTGCCAACGGCCGGAGACGGCGGCCCGTCCGTCCCTGATTTGCGAGGGAAGCTTGTAACGGAGCGTCTTGCCCTTGTGGTAGCCCTGGGCGTTTGCCAGGATGCCGCGGCCGTGCATATAGCCCACGTACATTTCAGGAGTGGAAATGCCGCACGAGGGGGCAAAAGAGTCCTTTTCAGGAGGAATGGTGTAGCTGACGGGGAATTTTAATCCGGGGTGAGCTTCCTTGAGCAGTTTTTGAATAGCATGTTCCATCGCGTCATCACTGCCTTCCCCAACAACGTTGTAGCGGATCTTTCCTTTGGCATCGATCAGGAATCGATTAGGCCAGGAGGAGTTGTCATACTCACGCCAGATCGTGAACCAGTCGTCTACCACCACCGGGTAGGGAAGCCCGAAGCGCTTCACCGCAGTTCGGACGTTACTCACCGGGTAGGCGATATCAAATTCGGGATCGTGGACGCCGATGATCTCGAATCCGTACTTGTGGTAGCGATCCCACCATTTCTTGTTTTCAGGGAACGTCCGGATGCAGTTGATGCAGGTATATTCCCAAAAGTCGATCAGAACTACCTTGCCGCGCAGCCTCGCCATGCTGAGCGGCGATGAGTTGATCCAGTCGACTTGCGGCCAGGCAGCCTGCGGCATTTGCTGCGCCATCGGCGCTTGGGGGCTGGGAGTGATTTGCCCATTTCCTCCTTGGGGTAGCTGCGGGGCCGTGCTGGTGTACCCTATGCTGGAAGCGGGCTGGGGAAACTCCGGAGCTCGGACGTCCATTTTCCTCAACGGAGGGCCAGAGGTCTGTGCCGCCAGCCGGGCGGGATTTATTCCGGCGGCGAGAACGCCCAGGATAAAAGCAGCAAGCCAGTTTCTCAAGTTTGCCTCCCCCAAGAATTTCAGTATGGCTACCATATTACGGATGTTCTTGCCTCATCTCAAGCCGTCTTCGGGAAGGGCGATCTCCTTCGGTTTAGCTCCCGCAAGAGCTGCCGGGAGCGCTATCCCGGTCCCGGCAGGCTCAGCAGGCGGAAACCTTCGACTTTAGGGCTGGACATTTAAGAGCTTCACTACGCTGCTTGTGTGCGCTAGAATGTTGGCGCTCGCGGGGTTCCGGTCGAAGTTATCCTTTACGTCAAACTATTCGGAAGAACGTATGCAAACTAATCTGGCCGTCGAGTTTATTATTTGGTTATTGATTGCCGCTTCAGTGATTGCGGTGATTGCTGCTCGCCTGCGCATTCCCTATACGGTCGCGCTGGTGTTGGGTGGGCTGGCGCTGGGGGCGGTTCATCTGCCCATCCTGCAAAACGTCACCGGGCAGCGCCCTGACTGGTTGACTCCCAACGTCGTTCTGATCATTTTCCTGCCGCCGCTGCTGTTTGAAAGCAGCGTCAAGATTCAGCTCCAGAGGCTGCGGGAGAACGTGATTCCCATCCTGCTTCTGGCCAATGTGGGAGTTCTGGTGGCGACGGTCATTACCGGATTCGTCGTCCACTGGGCGATTGGGCTTCCACTGCTGACGGCGCTCTTGTTCGGTTCGATCATCTCGGCCACGGATCCGATTTCGGTGATCTCGATTTTCAAGGACATGGCCGTGAACAAGCGCCTCTCCATCATCGTGGAAGGCGAAAGTCTGTTCAACGATGGAACCGCGGCAGTCCTGTTCGGAATATTGCTGGCCGGGTTCTCGACCGGACACCTGAGCATTGCTTCCGGGGTCCAAAACTTCCTGGTGGTGGTCTGCGGTGGAGCGGCGGTGGGGCTCGCCTTCGGTTACGCCGCCAGCAAGATCACCCAGCGGATTGACGAGCCGCGCATCGAAATCACCCTGACCACCATTCTGGCTTATACCTCCTATTTGGTGGCCAACTCTCTGCACTTGTCCGGCGTGATCGCGACGGTTGCCGCCGGGCTCACGGTCGGAAACTTTGGCGCCCGCATCGGCATGAGCCCGCGCACGCGGCTCGCGATGTGGTCTTTTTGGGAATACTTTTCGTTTGTCATTAATTCGATTGTCTTCCTGCTGATCGGCCTCGAAGTGCGTCTTACGGATTTGTTGCACGCCTGGCAGGTTACCCTGCTGGCGATCGGCGCTGTGCTGGTGGGACGGGCGCTTTCCGTCTATCTGGTTTCGCCGGTCAACAATATCTTTTCTGAGAAGATCCCGGCGCGCTGGCAACACGTGCTGGTCTGGGGAGGCATGCACGGAGCGCTCTCCCTGGCGCTGGCGCTGAGCCTGGGCCAAAATTTCCCATATCGCAGCCAGATTCTAGCCATGACCTTTGGAGCGGTGGCGTTCACAATTATCGTACAGGGGCTGACAATTAAATCGCTCCTACGCTCCCTGCATCTTGACACCAGCCGGGAGGACGTTTACGAGCGGGCTCGCGTTCGCCAACTGGCCATCGGCACCGCTCACGCCGAGCTCGAACACATGCTCCAGAGTCATTTGATTTCACAGCCGGTCTATGAGCGCTTTCACTACGAGTTGGAAGGTCAACTGATGCAGGTTAAGGGGGAAATCGCTGAAATCTTCCGGAAAGATAAAACTCGGGCGAACGAGGAGGTTCGCCTGGCCACGCTGCGCCTGGTGACTGCGGAGAGGAGCTCGATCGAACAGGCGGTGCACGATGGACTTATCTCCGCAAATTCAGCCTCTGAGATGATCGACGCCGCGGACCGCGCACTCGACCA
>JBJKQF010000036.1:0-3080 GCA_046705545.1 Terriglobia bacterium | reverse complement strand
GGAGGCCCTCCTCCGCCCTTTTATGCTCCGTAACGTCCCGCAAGGTCCCCTCGTAATAAAGCACCTTGCCGTCGTCGTTCCTCACGGCGTAAGCGCTTCCCATTACCCAGATCAGCGTCCCGTCCTTACGCCGCAGCTGCGCCTCAAATTCTGAGAGGGCCCCCTCCTGCCGCAGAAGGGGAATGAAGCCGCTCGGATGCTGCGGCTCAATGTACAGCTGCTGCTCAAGGTTACGAACCTCCTCCATGAATTTCCGAGTGGTACTGTACCCCATGATCCGGACCATCGCCGGATTGGCGGTCAACATCATGCCGTCTTCCCGCACCTGAAAGATGGCTTCCATGGCGTTTTCAAAGATGCTGTGATACTTGCGCTCGGCTTCCAGCAGCCCCTGCTCAGCTTCTTTCCGCTCTGTGATGTCTGCAAACACGACGGCAAAATGCCCGGCGCTCGGCCGGAAGGCGGTCACGTCAAAGTATTTCTTGAAAACGTCGGAATATCCCTCCAGATGCACCGATTGGCCCGTCAGCGCAACATCTCCCAGACGCTCCACCCAGGACGATTGAATCTGGGGGAAAACCGTTCGCACTCGCTCCTCGGTCACCGATTCTTTAGAGTATCCCGTGATCGTTTCAAAGCTGGGATTCACATCAACAAAACGGGCGTCGACCGGAATACCCCGTTCACAGATTACTTCCAGCAGAGCGCAGCCGACATTCATCTGGTTAAACAACTGCCGGTACCGCTCCTCGCTCTCAAACAGCGCCTCTGCCGTCATCCGGCGCTCCGTGACGTCTTCTGAGATGCCAACAATCCGTTCCGTCTCGCCGCTTTGATTCCGGACCGGAAACGAGCGGTCACGAATCCAGTGCACGGACCCGTCCGGCCATAAAACCCGGAATTCCGTCTCGAACTCCTTCTGGGGAAGCTCGCCTCCGAGAGCGGCCCGAACCCTGCTGCGATCATCGGGATGAACTGCTTCCAACCATCCAAGCCCGCGCCTGAAGACTGCTTCGGCAGGGCGGCCCCACACTCTCTCATAACTCGGACTGACGTAGAGGACTTTGGTTTGAGTTGGGTCCACCATCCACAGAACTTCATGGATGTTTTCCGCCATCTGCCGGAACTTTTCTTCGCTCTTGCGCAGCGCCTCCGCAGCCTCCGCCCGCTCCGATCGAGTCCGCAACGCCTGGACGCCATATGAAAGGTCGCGGGCAAGCTCCGTCAGCAGTTCCATTTCCTCAGGGTCAAAAGCATCCGGAGCTTCGGCATAGACCCTCAGCACTCCCAGAGGCTGGTCATTCAGAATCAAAGGGAGCGCGGCCGTGGAGGCATATCCATGCCTCGCGGCGTCTTCCCGCCAGGGGATGAAATGCTCGTCCTTCAGGATATTCCTCACGACGCAGGGGATTCGGGTGCGAATTGCTGTCCCCGTTGGGCCACGGCCCAACTCTTCATCAGCCCAGGTGATCTTTATTGACGCAAGGTAGCCTTCATCGGCTCCCGCCACAGCAACGGGGCGGACCGTTTTCGCCGAGTCCTGCTCGGCATAACCGGTCCATGCCATCCGGTATCCACCCTGGGCCACCAGAATGTTGCAGACCTTCTGCAGCAATTCCTGCTCCGTGGTGGCCCGGACCATCGCCAGGTCACACTCACTCAGGGTTCTGAGCGCGCGGTTGAACCGGCGCAAATCTTCTTCGGTGCGCTTCCTCTCAATGGCAGCCGCCAGAACGTTCGCCACCGATTCCAAAAAGTTGACGTCGTCCTTAGTAAAACCGCGGTCATGAGTTGTGTGAGCTCCCAAAACACCAAACGGCCGGTCCTCGCCCGGGATCAGCACGCTCAACCCGCTTACCACTCCATGGTCCATCAGCAGACCTGAGGGAGTGAAGCGCTTCTCGACTTCGAGGTTTCGGACAATCACCGGCTCCTCGCTCACCAATGTGTATCCCGCCTGAGACTCGGGCCCCGCATCAACAATCGCCTGCCCCACAAGTCCTTCTTTCCAGCCCACTCCCGCCCGCAGAATCAGCGCCTTGCAATCCGGCAGCAATTCTTGCACTTTGCAAAACTCGACGTTGAGGGTTCGGGCAACAACTTCCACCGCTTCATCAAAAAGCATGGGAAGGTCCGCCCCTTGCAGCGCACGGTGTCCTAAGTCTGCGATAGCTGCCTGCTGCCCTGCGCGAATATGGAGTTCCGCAGCAGCCGACCTTCGCGCTTGGTCCGCCTCATCCTGTGATCCAGTTGTCCACATCACAACGATGACGAAAGCGGTCATGGTCATAACCACCAGCAGCGTCAGCCCAACGTACCTGGCGAAGAAGCCCACCGCCTCGGCCCGGCCAATCAGGGCTGCCAGAACGATGGGGATGATAACCGCGGCAGGTAGCAAACGCCGAAACACGGTTCCCCCGCTGTACGGGCTCTCCAACATTTTTCGGAACAAGTGATCGCCCCGCGCCGTCAGCAAACCAGCGCCGAGCACACATATAGCCAGGGAACTGGACGGAGCAATCCCCGTCAAAGTAAGCGCCGGGTGCAGGATGTAGTCAAAAAGCCCAAACATGCCATTCAGGACAACGGCTAGAGCCAGGAGTTCCGAAAGCTGAAGACCCGGCCTCTCTTTCCAGCCCAGCATGAGAAGTCCGGAACCGACAAACAGCAAGCTAACCGCCCCCGTAGGGGTCATGCGCCCGGGGAACAGTCCCACAACAGGCACCTGCAAATCACGAAAGAGAAGTTGGTCAATGCCCAGGCTACTGCCCAATAAATACTCACAGAGTGTCGCCACGCCCAGCACGGCTACGACTAGGGCGCAAGCTGCTCCCGCCCTCCGCCAAACCCGAACGGGCCTATAATCTGTGTTTTCCCCAAGAAGCCAAAGCGCGAAGCCGGCCAGAACGTACGCTGCCGCAGAGTCCGGGCGCATCGAAGTTTGACCGGGAAAGAAACTTGTAAGGATCCTGACATTCAGCCCCCACCCCACAAGTACCGTGGCTCCCATGAGGACCGCTACGCCGCCGGCGATTGCAGATCCTTTCCGGATCCACAAAGCAGTTCGCGAGCAGTGCTCT
>JBJKQF010000035.1:0-9066 GCA_046705545.1 Terriglobia bacterium | reverse complement strand
CACACCGCGCAGAGCGTGACCGCGATGCCCAGCACGATGTGCGGCGCGATGCCCACAACTTTCCGCCGGAAGCCTTCGCCCAGCACCGACAGCAAAAACAGCGCGCCGGTCATGAAGATCATCACCTGCCGCAGCGACGGCGAAGCCAGGTCAGCCGCTTTGGGATGATCCCATCGCCAGTCGGTGCGCGTAAAGAGCGCCAGGCATACCGTGAGCGAAAAAAAGATTCGGACGCCGAATTCGTAGAGGAGAATTCCTGCCGTGGAAGGCGGCTGGTGCGCAGCAAGCAAAGCGGCCGCGGCCACAATTGCAATTGCGCCGAGCGTGACTGTCACGAGTATCTTGACGTAGCGCTGCGAATCGCTGCGCCAAAGCCATAGCGCCAGCAGCAGCGTCAGCAAGACGACGGCCACAACCACGGCGCGATACGCACCCAGGTATTTGACGGGAGGAACCTGCGCCGCAGAGGTGAAGAGGTGTCCCCACTCGGCGACAACCGGAACACCGCTCGCGCCGGAGTCAAGCGCTCCGGTCAGGATCAAGAGAAACGCCATCACCGCCACCAGGCTGGAGAACCTGTGCATCCAGGAAACCGGCGACTGGCTTGCTTGCGACAAACAACCTCCTTCGCTTTCCGCTGGCTTGGAGCTAAGCAACCTGCGCCTGCCCTACGGCGCGCATTGCTATTGGGGCCGGCTCATCTTGGCCAGGAGCTTCGGCACCACGCTGCGCGGCACAAAGCGCTGCCAAAAAACGCTGACCTTGTTGATCAAACGTGGCACCACCAGGCCGCCGCCGCGCGCAAGCTTTTCGAGCGACTCCGCGACAACGTCCGCCGGCTCCTGCTGGCCTCCGGGGAAACGATGGCGGCCGTGCTGGGCTCCCTCAACCACAAAATTGGTTCGAGTGCCGCCGGGGCACACCGTGACAACCGGCACACCGTAGGGCCGCAGCTCCTCGCGCAGCCCCATTGAAAAGCTGGTCATGAAAGCTTTGGTGGCGGAATAGACCGTGGCGTAAGGAATAGGCTGGAAGCCCGTCATGGAAGAGACATTGATGATTCCACCGCGGCGCCGGGCCACCATGGGAGGAATCAGGCGGGAAGTCAATTCGATCAAGGTGTCGATCTGGAGGCACATCAGGGCGGATTGCCGCTCGAGGGAAAGCTTCCAGAACTCGCCGCGCGCGCCGAACCCGGCGTTGTTGATCAGCAGGTCGATCTCCCATCCGCGCTCAGCGACAAGGTCCGCAAGTGCAATTCCCGCTTCGGGCTCGCTCAAGTCAGCTTTGCAAGGCTCGGCCAGAATTCCGAACTTTGAATGGAGTTCTGCGGCGAGGGCGCGGAGCTTTTCTTCAGAACGGGCTACGAGCACCAGGTTGCGACGCTCGGCGGCCAAGGCGCGCGCAAAGCATTCTCCGATGCCGCTGGAAGCTCCAGTCACCATAGCGTAACTCGCAAGACTCATGCTTGGAGCCTGGAATCAGGGTATGACGAGCTTTTCCCCTTGCTGCCGGGAACCCGGGACCGCTTGCGGCTGAAGAGTACTTGCCGCACCGGAAGCGGGTAGCGTGTGTGGAAGATAACATCCCAAAAGCCGTTGGTGAGGCCGTAACCTTCACTGATTCCCTTGGGGCTGTGATGGTAGTAGTGAAAGCGCTTGATGTAGCGGAAATAGGGATCGCGGAAATTGTAAAAATGGACTGAGTGATGAATCCACTCTTCCAGGACGTAGCACTGCACCACGCCCGCCAGCAGGGTCGGCAGAGTATAAATGGGAGCGATAAAGCTAACCGGCGCCGCCACAAAGAAGAGGGGAAGCAAATCCTTCAGTTCGCCGTTGATGTGGTGGCCGTCAAACGGACGCTTGTGATGCTCCCAATGGAGCGGGTCCAGACGCTCATGCAAGAAGCGCCGGATGATCCCCTTGCCCGGAGAAAAGCGCCCGTGCAAAACAAAACGATGGAAGAGATACTCCACCAGCGTCCAGACGGGAACCCCCGCGGCGTAGAAGGCCACCGCCACCCACGGATGCGCGGAACGGAGGGCAAAAAACAGAACGATCATCGCATAGACGGAGTAGAAAACCGTCATAGGATACAGGCGCCCGCGGGAAATCGCGGCCTGCTGGCGCTTATAAACGCCGAACGGAATGTCCAGATACAAGGCTTGCGATGTTGTTTGTTCTTTTGCCGCCTGATCTTTGGATGCCGACATCTTAGCGCTCCTGCACAAACTCCCGTGAGGCCCTCTTCACCCGCCATCATTATGGATGCACGAGCCCGCCCGCTGTTACAGCTTTCCTTGTTGGGTTGCTAGCACGCGAGGCCCGCAAGCATACGCAGCCTGCCTGGAATCTTATTCTAACCCGCCCGATTTCCCTCGGCAAGCCAGCCGGGGTTAATCTTCTTAGAGCAAGCGCAGTTCAAACCAGTAGCCGCGCTGCCAGCCGCGTGGTTCGATGACGGTTTGGCCGTGCTCCTGGCGCCTGGCCAATTCGTAGTTCGGATGTTCCGGCAACCGCGCGGAGAGCGGCGCGGATGACGCAATCCAAACCTGCTCGCCACTCACCTGAAAGGTATGAGCATCCTTCCGCGTCACGAACAACTGGCCGGGACTGCTGATGCTGATCCCCGGCCAGTTGAGAGGGTCCCCATAGCCGGACCATGCACGGGTCACCGTTCCCGCTCGATCCAAAATCTGCACGGTGCGAATGGAGACTAAATCCTTGTCGCCGGTGAACCGAAGCTCTCCGTCCGCTACGGGAATCACGCCGCGGGGCGGCCGAACCCACTTCATACTGTTCAGAACTTCCCGAAACCTGCGGGTGCTCGTGCCCGGCTCCCATTTGGTGGGAATCGACCATCCAAAATACCACTCCAGGGCGCCGCGCCCCGCTGCAATTCGAGCATTGGTGAATTGCACTTTGCGGTCAGAATCAAGCCTTCCGTCCTCATCGCGCCGCAGGCTGTCAGCATGCGCCCAAACCACACATCCCTGGGCGGCAAACTCCATCAGCCTCTGGTAAGTGGATTTCCTGTATCCCTTCCCGAAGTGTGGAACCACCACCAGACGCGTACGCGACAAGTCAGCGTCTGCAAACTCGCCATCGTTAATCCCCATGAATGGCAAATCCAGCTCGCGTAATGATTCAACCCAAAGTTGCGGGCGGTCTCCGGTGATCGTCAACCGGGGATAGAGATGGGCAATCTGCGTGGCGAGGGTCTGGTCAAAACTGACTCCATCCATCAGCATCGCCCAGTTGCGCAGCGCATACCAGCCGGCCCGGCGGACGCCTTCCCCTTGCGCGCATGAGCCGAGCGTCAAATCTCCCACTTCGGTCTCCGATGCCCCATACTGCCAGTAAGCCAGCAGCTTGTTCCAATTCCAGGGCATAAAACCGCAACCGCCGCGTGCCACGGTGCGCGCAATCGTCTGGCACAGAACCTTCTCCACTTCGGCCTCCCCGGCCCGCGTGGAATCGGTGTGAACCCACGCTTCGTGAAAGAAGTGGGGCTTGCCGGTACGGAAGATTTGCGCGGCGATCATGCGGGAGCAGTTGGCGTGGACAGAGTGCCAGTCCGCCGACTCTCCAAGGGAAAGGTTATGGTCGAGCCCTGAGGTTCCAATCCCAGCCAGTTGGCCGGTGCGCGCCCAGATGGGGCGCATGCCGTGGAGCCAGCTTCCCACGGTGGGCAGCGCCACGTCGGGCTCGTTGATCACGTCCCAGGAGATGCTCGGCAGCGGCCCCAGGCGGTCCATCACCTGGCGGCCGAAGGCCTTCTGCGCTGCGACAATGTCCGGGATTTCATACCTCTCTGAGGTGGAGCCCCACAATTGGCAATTGCCCATGCTGGGGCCCACGCACGTGTAAACCGTGGGCATAAAGATGATCCCGAGCCGGCCGAAAACCATGGCGTGCGCTTCCAGGGCGCGCAAATGCTGCTCAGTTAATTCCGGGCCGGTCTCAAAGCCGTGGTAGAAGTCGGCGCTCGTCCGGCGGAAAACGTCGGCGGCCAGCACGCGCAGGAACTCCGGCATGACGTAATGGACACGCATCACGCGAAGCCCTTGCTCAGCCATGGAGCGGGCGTCCGTGGCAACCCGCAACGGATTGGGGTTGTACCAAGTAAGGCCGTAAACTTCACTATCCTGCCAGTTGGTCCCTACCTGGAAAGACGCCGGCCTATCGCGTCCCTCCATTGAGTAATCCAGGTAGGAACGGTTCCGGCGCAGCCTGGGCCCGGACTCTAGCGCCTCAGGCCGCCAAGCCACCACCGCCGAATCTGACGTGTCTCTAACCTTGCCCGAGCCGTCCGTCAATTGGAAACGCACAGAGAACAGGAAATCGTCAGCCCGGCCGTCGTCACGAATGCGAGTGCTCACTCGGGAAGGCTCAACCGTCGACTGCATTTTTTCCCATTCCGGGGTCCTGCCTTGCTTCCATTGTTCCAGCGTGAATGGAGCGGCTTGCGCGGAAATCTCCCAACCAAGCGGAAGCTTGCCGTAGACGGGAACGGAAGCCGTGGTTTCCTCCCCAGGGCGCAAGGTGGCCTTTTCCAACTCCACGGGGCCTAAAAAGGCAGGGCTGGCAACCCAATCCCACAGCCGCGCGAAGAATCCAGCCGAAATTGGACCCTCAAACTCCGCAGTGGAAATTGTCCAGGGGCCACAAGGGCCTGAGCGCTGAGCATCGTAGGGATTGCGCCAAGTCTTAGTGAGCATCAGAGAGGAAAGGATCGCCACTCCCGCAGGGTCTTCAAGCTGGCCAGCAATATGCGTGTGGCGGCAAACCGGCTTGCTGAGGTAGGTCACGGAATACAAGCCGAACAACGCCGGTTCCGCAACGTGCAGGGGAAGCGTCGTGGTGATATTCACGCTCGCTTGGGGAAGGTTCTTGGCGCCGGGAGGCAGTCCTACCAGTGCCGGGTCAAACGTCTGGCGCAAGCCCTGAGACCCAGCAAGCGGATAAGCGGGGACATAGCGGCGCAATCCGAGCTTCTCACGCAGCTCGGTCGACGCCTTCTTATCGAAAACCCACTGCCCAGCTTTGCGGACAGCAGCGCGGTCAAAGGGAATTCCCCCAACATGCAACAGGGAGCCGCCGCCAGCGAGGAACTCATACACCTTCTCCCCGACCGCCGCCGGGTAAACATTCCCGTGGCTGTTGCAGAAGATGTCCGCGTTAATGCCCGACTTTGCGATCGCGGCGGCGTCCAGGACAGAGACGCTCGCGCCGGGTGTCCCGGCGAGCAAAGCGCGGAGGTTGGAAGGCGCTCCTTGGCGTGGAAGATTCGGCTCGACCAGCAGGCATACCCGCAAGGGCGATTGCCCAGAAGGCCAGGAGGGAAAGGGGATGGCGCCCAGGCAGCCTGCCGCACTTCCAATCAGCATTTCCCGTCGGTTCATGGCATAAAATCTCAGCGGGGATCAGATTCTGGTTCGGGCACAGGGCAATATATACCCTCACTCCCACCGCATCAAGGCTGAATGCTTCCCGGAGCTTCACACCCCAGCGGCTCCCTGGATGCGTGGCTTGTTGATTTTGGGTGCTTTCCTGCATGAATCCCGATAGAATTGATAGGATTCACGTGGGTCCGCTAGTGCAAATTCGGTGCACTCGGAAGGTCTCTTTGAAAGGCTTTGAACTGCCTGCAGCGTCCCCCTAACGGTCTATTGACAATTAGATAATTTTTTCAGAATATACTAATTGGTAATAGGGGAAAAAGGCTCTTTTGGGGAGGGGCAAACTCGAAAGGTCGGCTCCGTTGGCGAACACAAATGGCGCTCCTGTCCCTAAGGACACTCCTCCCCAAGGTTATTTCCAAAAGGGGTACGACCCTCCGTCTGCCCCTTCATCCGGCGGTGTCGATCTGCAAGATCGGTATATTCCCAGCTTTAGTCTGCTTGAATTAACTCCCGAAGAGCGCAAGCGCAGGTGGGTCGTGCTGGGGTTTAGCCCCCTGTTTGAGGGGATCGCCATCTGCATGATCCTTTTCGCGCTGATGGAGATGCCCCGGCAGCCGGTGGAAAAGTTTGCCAGACAGGAAGCCCTGATGTTCCATCTTGCCACACCGCCCCCGGCCGTCAGACACCTTCCTCAGATGGTGAAGCAGCCGCCAGTCGAGAATCTGCGCGCCGCACCGATTGTCCCGAATATTCGCCCTGCTGAAGCTTCCAAGCCTGAACTGGCGCACCTTGCAGAGCCCAAGCCGACTGAGCCGAAAATCGAGCTTCCAAGACCTGCGCCAGCTCCGGTGACCTTTGCCTCAGTCCGCAAGCCGCGGCTCCCTGAAAGGCGGCTGATGGCCCCGGTGCGCACCGGAAGCTTTACACCGGGCAGCTCCGCTCCGGGAACCGTTAAGCGGCCTTTGCGGGAGGTCCAGACCGGAGGTTTTGGAGCCGACAACGGCATTCCAGGCGACCCGCAGGAAAACAGTCACACGAAACTGGCGCGCTTGGGGTCTTTTGATTTGCCCCAGGGTCCCGGACAAGGAAACGGAACAGGCGGGGCCCAAGGCGTTCGCGGAACAGTGGCCAGCGCGGGTTTCGGCAATGCCGTGGGGAGCGCCCACGGCAACGGCGTCCCGGGCAAAGTCAATTTGACCGGCTTCAGCGCCGCTCGACAAAGCCGGCAGGACGGCGCCTCGCTCGGCCACGTCCAAGGGGGTGGGTTCGGCAGCGTGGTAGCCGGGAAGAACGCGCCGCGCCAGCACGCAGCTTCCGGGGTGGCGGAGTTTCAGCCGGTGGTGATCTTGTCAAAGCCCGACCCCGTTTATCCTGCGGAGGCGCGCAAGCTGCATCTTGAAGGCGATGTCATTTTGAGCGTGGACTTTGAGGCGTCCGGAAAGTTACACATCCTCAGGGTCGTGAAAGGCCTGGGACACGGCATGGACCAAGCGGCCATCCAGGCAGCGGAAAATATTCGTTTCAAGCCTGCCCAGCGTGAGGGACATCCGGTAAATTCGCAGGCCATGGTTCACATCATCTTTCAATTAGCGTACTAGGTTTCAACTTTGGGAGAAAAGCATGAGAGCTTCAAAGCAAATACTGTTGATCCTTTCGTTGGCGGTGCTGTGGAACAGCGCGCCGCTGGCAGCGCAGGGAACCGCGCAGCAATCGCGCGCCGTCCAGGAAGTCTTGAGCAAGATCATCGCGAACGAGAAGCAACTGGTCAAGACTTTCGGCGACTACAGCCCGCGGGTTGAGACCTACGTCCAGGAAATCCACACGGACCGCAAAGGGCACGCGCAGATCGTGGGCGACGACTACGCTCTGGGCCGCCTGAGCATCAAGAACGGCGTTGTGGAGAGTTCCTTTTTGCCGCCCGAAAAAGGAAACAGGATTTTGAAATCGTTGCTGGTCTACCGGCCATTCCTCCGGCTGTTTTCTTTTCAGCTTCAGCCGAACTCCTTTGCCGAACCCATTTTTGTCGATGACCATAATTTCGACTTGCAGCATTACCAATTCACGTTTATAGGCCGGGAGTTCTTGGGAGAAGTCCGGTGCCTGGTGTTCAACGTCCGGCCACGCCGGCACGCGGGGGCCCACGGGCTTTTTGAAGGGCGCATCTGGGTGGAAGACGAGGGTTATCACATCGTCCGCTTCAATGGAGTTTACACCAAACACGCTGCCTACCCATTCCACTTCGACAGTTGGCGGGAGAACCTCCAGCCGGGACTTTGGCTGCCGGTTTATGTCTATAGCGAGGAATCCGACCTGGCCAAATTCGGGGTGCCGCATCTAGGCTTTAAGTCGCAGACCCGCCTGTGGGGCTACGTGCTGAAAGCCAGGACTCCGGAGGAAGAATTGACGCGCGTCCTGGTCGATTCCAAAGCGCCCGTTCAGGATACAAGCGCCACGTCGCACGACATTTCGCCTTTGGCCAGCACGAGGGACTGGCGGCGCGAGGCTGAAGACAACGTTCTTGTCCGGCTGCAAAAAGGCGGCCTGCTCGCACCTCCGGGGCCTGTGGACAAGGTGCTGGAGACCGTGGTCAACAACCTTGTGGTCACCAACCATCTGGATAATCTTCCCCCCATCCGCTGCCGGGTACTGCTGACTTATCCGCTGGAATCCTTCACTATTGGCGACACGATTGTAGTCAGCCGGGGTCTTATCGACGTCCTGCCGGATGAGGCCAGCCTGGCCATGATTCTGGCCCACGAACTCGGCCACATTGACCTGGGAGACACCGTCAATACCAAGTATGCGTTCTACGACCGCATGATGATTTCCGACGAGGAACTCTTGAAGAAGTTCGACTTTGCGCATACCCAGGAAGATGAGGAAGCCGCCGACAAGAAAGCCCTCCAGTTCCTGGAGAACTCTCCCTACAAAGACAAGCTGGGCAAAGCGGGATTATTCCTGCGCGCGATAGCTGAGATTGCTCCGGACGCCCCCAACCTCTTCGGCTCGCACTTTGGAAATCGCCTGATCGACACACACCACCAGTTCCGCATGGCCCAGCTGATGCAAAACGCTCCCAAGCTTGAGCCGAACTCGATCGACCAGATTGCCGCCTTACCGCTCGGAGCCCGCATCAAGGTGAACTCCTGGAATGATGATATTTCCTTGATGAAGAGCAAGCCCGTGCACTTCGTTTCCGCGAAGGATAAAATGCCTTTCGAGGTCACACCGCTGATGCCCTACTTGACCCGCTACAAGAGTGACAACGAAGCGGTACCTCAGCAGGCCCAGCGCTAACCACCGGACTTACGTGGGCAGGGTTCAATCGACTGGAATTGGATAGGCCTGAGCAATGTTGCCTGGGCTGTGTTGGGATTTGTTCGGGTCCCCACCGCCCGATGACCATCCCACTTGAGGCTGCTTTGCCCCCGCTCCTTAACTCCTCCGCGGGGGGCACCTGGAAAACCCTATTGGGTCCCGTCGGCTTGCAGATAAGGCGTAAGCTTGGGTGGGTCGACGTCGGCATCGAGCAGCCAGGCGTGGCGGCCCTTGAAGTAATGAATCACTTCCTCATTCTCAGCCCGACCCATGTCATGCGCCCAGATAACTTTTGCCGAGTTTAAGTCCGCTCGGTTGGAGACCCACATGGAAAAGCTGTT
>JBJKQF010000034.1:0-28060 GCA_046705545.1 Terriglobia bacterium | reverse complement strand
GTTTTGACCAGGACATGCACGCCACCTCGATAAGCTCAGGAGGATGCGCAACGGCCAAAGTATAGCGTTCCGCATTTGTGGCTACAAGTGGGAAACGCGGTGAATTAGAGCGTGGTTTGGAGCTCCAACTTGATCTTCGCGGCCCTCAACAGAGGGTCTCTTTGTGCCCTCGGTGTTGAAAATTTTCCGGCCACATAAGCACACGCCGTGGCGGTCAAGGCCTACACGGCGGCGGTGACGGCGCCGAAGCGGCGCTCGCGGGAGTGGAAATCCTTAATGGCGGATTCCAGGTCTTCCGCGGTAAAGTCGGGCCACAGGCGGGGCGTGAAGAACAGCTCGGCGTAAGCGCATTCCCAGAGCAGGAAGTCGCTCAGTCGCTGCTCGCCGCCGGTGCGAATCAGCAGGTCCACTTCCGGGGCGGAATCCGGCGCTCCGGAAGCTTCCGCCAGCAGGCGGCTGAAGCGCGCTTCCGCGGCTTCGGGGCTGCCATCAGCAACAAGATCCTCGGATCCCAGCCGGCGGGCGGCGCGCAGGATCGCCTGCCGGGCGGAGTAGTCGATGGCCAGGCGCAGGTGGAGGCGGTGGCAGCCGGAGGTTGCGCTTTCGGCGTATTCGATGGTTTCGAGCAGGCTATCGGGCAGGCGGTCGCGCTGGCCGAGCACTGTCACCCGGACGCCGCGCTCAATCCACACCGTCGGCTCGGTAAAGAGAAAATCTTCAAAGATGCCGAACAGCGTGCCCACTTCCTCAGGGCAGCGCTGCCAGTTGCCGGAGGAAAAAGCGTGCAGGGTCAGGGTCTCCACGCCCAGGCCGGGAGCGCCGGCGATCACCCGCCGCACCGCTTCCACGCCCGCGCGATGCCCCTGGGGGCGCGGCAGGCCGCGCCGGCTGGCCCAGCGGCCGCTGCCGTCCATGATGATCGCCACGTGAAGCGGGGAGGAATTCTCAGCATGCAAAGCACTTTGGATCATAAAGCACCTGCCTAAAAAATTTTCCTTCCTGTCTGCTATCGCGCCCGCGTCGCCCGGATCAAGGCTTCCATGTGGTCCAGGTAGTTCTCCAGCGCGCGCCGGCCGGACGCCGTCAGGCGGTAGATCGTCTTGGGAAGCCGCCCGTCAAACGATTTGATGCACTCAATGTAATCCGCGTCCTCCAGCTTCCGGGCGTGAACGCTCAGGTTGCCGTCGCTCGTCTTCAGCAGCTGCTTCAGCTCGTTGAAGCTCAGCGAACGGTTCGCCGCGAGCGCGCTGACAATGCCCAGCCGGATCCGCTCGTGAATCAGCCGGTCCAGTGATGAAGCGCGCCCTGCGCTCCTCGCCGCGGAATTCCGCGCGGCGCCTTGCGGCGCGCCTTCGCCTTCCCGCCGATCGCGAATTAATGCGCTTGTTTTAGCCACCGTACCCCCACGCGATGATTGCTCCAAAGATGAGATGCAGGCCTCCAAACCCCGCCGCCATGTAGAGATCGCCCCAGGCAGCCGGAGAAAACAGCGCCGCAGCCCCCAAAATCATGAAGGCAACGCCCATGGCCGGCACCACTCGCACGGAAAACGCTCCGCCCGTCACCACGCCCGTTCCGTAAAGGAGCAGCCACAGCCCCGGCAGCACCGCCACCGATCCGGCGCGGAACAGCACCAGCGTCAGCAACGCTCCGGCGGCCAGGGGAGGCGCCAGGCTCAGGGCAAATCGGCGGCCCGGCTGGGAAAGCAGCGGCGTCTCCGCTTTGCGCGCTTTCTGCATCATCGCCACCGCGCCGATCAGGCAGGAGACCGCCGCTTCCACAATCCAGACGCCCAGCCAGCGGGGAGTGGTCGGCTGGGCCGAGGCCACAAAAGCCGCCCCCAGCGCCGTCACGCCCATCAGCATGCCGCCCCAGCCGGGAACCGCCGTAAAGGAAGAGGCTCCCTCCATGGTCTTGCGGATAAAGCTCAGGTTGTCGAGCGCGTGCGCTTCCAGATCCACGGGAGTTTTGGAGCGAGGCCGGATGGGATGAATCGAAGCCATGGTGATTGAATACACCGCCTGCTATGTTTTGTCAAGTACTTTATAATACAAAGCCATTCCTCACAGCCGCGCCCTGGATCACGTCTTGAACAAGCAGCCCTCAGCTTGCCGGCATGCGGATGCCGCGTTCGCGGAAGCACGCCTCGACTTTCTTGAGATCGTCTTCCGTGTCCACGCCAATCGTGTCTTCTTCGGTTTCGATCACCACAATGGGGATTCCGTTGTCGAGAAAGCGGAGCTGCTCCAGGTTCTCTTCAACTTCCAAGTGAGAAGCTGGAAGCTGGCTGAACTCCTTCAGCGCCGCAGCACGGTAAGCGTAAAGCCCCAGGTGTTTGTAGTAGCGCACCCGGCCTGAGCTCGCGCGGTCGTAAGGAATCATCGCCCGCGAAAAGTACAACGCCCGATCCTCTGAGTCCGTGACGACCTTCACGTTGTTCGGGTCGCGAGCCTCTTCCGTAGAGATTTCCACCTTCAGGGTGGAAACCTGCGTTCCGTCGCGTTGCATAAAGGGCCGCAGCATCAGATTGAGATGCTCAGCGGACACCATGGGCTCATCGCCTTGGATATTGACGTAAATGTCAGCGGCTTCGCGGCCCATGACTTCAATGATCCGCTCCGTCCCTGAGCGCGGCCGGGAGGAAGTCATGAGAAAAGGTATGGCGAGTGCGGAGCAGTGGGCAGAAACCTCCTCTGAATCGGTCGCCACCAACAGGCGGGACAACCCGCGGCATTCGCCGGCGCGGCGGTAAACCCACTCGAGCATCGAGTGGCCCGCGATCGGCAGCAGCGCCTTGCGAGCGAGCCGCGTCGATTCGAGCCGAACCGGAATAACACCCACCACTTTGCGCATACAGGACAGCCGGAGATTACTCCCTCCTGCAAATCTTGGCAAGCGGGAATTGAAGAACAAAACACTGTTCTAACTGCTACATTTCGCGGCATGAAGAGCAATTGGAATTGGGTAAGGTTTGTGCTAAACTTAGTGATTGAAAGTAATCTAACACAACACAGCGGGAAGCCCCCTTTGGGAAAGCTTAGCGCCGACAGCGTAAGAAAAATCCGGGGGAGTGCGTGGGGAAACCCTTCGGAATCCGCCAGAGAAGAGAGCGGAAAATTTGTTAGGACCCCATAAATTCGGCTGCCGCGAACGCTCCGTTTTCCCACCTTACATCACTATGAATGCCTGGCAAGAGGTCCTCAACTATCTCAGGACGAAAGTGAACCCTCAGAGCTACCAGACCTGGCTCAAACCTACCCGCTTTGTCTCGGCGGAAACCGACACCCTGGTGGTGCGCGTCCCCAACAGCGAATTTGAAGAATGGATCCAGGAGCATTTTGGCGGAAGTATTCAGGAAGCCCTGGAGCAGTTGCGATTGGGCTTCCAGACGGTTCGCTATGTCTTTGAGACGCCAGCGGAAAAGAAGCCGGCGGGGAATGGCGACGTGAAACCCTTGCAAGGCAAGCTTGATTTTGAGTCCATCGAGCACCAACTCAACTCGCGCTACACTTTTGACACTTTCGTGGTTGGATCTTGCAACCAGTTCGCTCACGCCGCCGCGCGAGCCGTGGCGGAAACGCCGGCAAAAGCCTATAACCCGCTCTTTCTGTACGGGGGTGTGGGATTGGGAAAGACCCACCTGATGCAGGCTGTGGGGCACTTGATCAAAAAACACCAAAGTGATTTGCGCTTGGCTTACGTTTCCTCGGAAGCCTTCACCAATGAGGTGATCAACTCGCTGCGATTCGACCGCATGGTGTCGTTCCGGGAAAAGTACCGGAACGTAGACATTCTACTGATGGATGATATCCAGTTCATCGCCGGCAAGGAAAGAACCCAGGAAGAGTTCTTCCACACCTTTAACACTCTTTACGAGGCTCAAAAGCAGGTGGTGATATCGAGTGACCAGCCTCCCAAGGATATTCCAGGCCTGGAAGAACGCCTGCGATCGCGTTTTGCCTGGGGCCTGACGGCGGACCTTCAGCCTCCGGACATTGAGACGAAGCGCGCGATTTTGGCCAAGAAGAGTGAGGCGCAAGGAGTTCAACTGCCGGAAGCCGTAGAGGACTTCATCGCCACGCGAATCAAGTCAAGTATTCGCGACCTTGAGGGAGCCCTGACCCGCTTGACGGCATACTCCTCGCTGACGGGCGCGGAGATTTCCCTGCCTATGGCCCAGCAGGTACTTAAGAACTTAGTAGACCTTGAGCAACGCCGAGTCTCAATTGAAAATATCCAGCGGCTGGTTTGCCAGGAATTCAGTCTGACTTTGCCGCAGCTAAAAGCCAAAGACAACAGTCATGCCGTCTCTTACCCGCGGCAAGTGGCGATGTACCTATCAAAGGAATTGACGTCCGCTTCTCTTCCGCAAATCGGGAGAGAGTTCGGAGGAAAGCACCACACTACGGTGCTGCATTCTATTCAAAAAATCGAGCGACTTAAGAAAATGGATCGGGATTTAAACAGGCTTCTTAACAGGCTTAGCGACACACTAAGTTAGGTTTATGGCTTTTTTCAACAAGTTCAATTCTTCAAGCGCTGTGGAATAAGGAATGAGGGAGTGAATATCCACATACACCCACAGAAAACGGAAGGTATCCACAACCTCTCAAAGCACTCATGTCAGCATAGAGTGCACGGCTGCGCAGCTTTTCCACAAATAAACAGCCGTTACTACTAAGACTATCTAGTAAGGAAAATGAAATATGGAATTCTCAGTAGAAAAAGGCCGCCTGCTCAAAGAGTTGAATCTTACCCAAGGGGTTGTTGAAAGGAAGACCACCATCCCGATTCTTTCAAATCTTCTCTTGGAAGCGGGAGACTCTTCGCTCCGGATCAGCGCGACGGATCTGGAACTGGGAATTTATTGTGGATGTCCCTCTAAGATCAAGAAGGAGGGCTCTGGTACGGTTCCGGCCAAGCGAGTGCTGGATATTGTGCGCTCCCTTCCCGACGCCGAAATTAAGTTCAAGCTCTTAGAGAACCATTGGGTGCAAGTGACTTGCGAGCATTCCTCTTTCAAGTTGGTTGGCATGGCTAAGGATAACTATCCCACGCTGCCAGCCGTTCCGAATCCGCTTGCGGCGCTTCCCGTCGGTGTGTTTGCAACAATGATTCGCAGAACAATCTTTTCCATTTCCAATGAGGAGTCCCGATACACCCTGAACGGAGCTTTGCTTATACTCAAACCGGAGAGCGCCTCCATGGTGGCGACGGACGGCCACCGGCTGGCGCTGATTGAGCGTGAGCTGGAGGTCGAGGGTCTTAAAAACGAACTACGTCTTCTAATTCCCAAGAAAGCGATGAGCGAACTTCAGCGCTTACTGGCGGAATCTGAGGAAGATTCAAAAGTCAGCATCTCAAAGGATGAGAGTCATCTCTATTTTTCTTTGGGCCACCGGGTGTTGATTTCCAGGATGCTGACCGGGCAATTTCCAAATTATGAAGCCGTGCTTCCGCGCGAGAACAACCGCGTGGTGGAGCTCGACAAGAACCTGCTTGCAGCGTCCATCCGCCGTGTCGCACTCTTAGCGGACCAGCGCTCGAGGGCAGTGAGGATGCAAGTGAGCCCAGGCCAAATCGAGATGTTCTCCTCGAGCGGAGAGTATGGGGAAGCGCATGAAACTTTGGAAGCGGAGTACTCCGGCGACCCTATACAGATCGGCTTTAACTACGAATATTTACTGGACTTTCTCGGTGTTATAGATGACGGCGGGAAGGTCCGCTTTGAATTAAAAGATGAGCAAAGCGCCGGCCAGTTGCGGTCCAGCGAAGACACTGAGTTTCGCTACCGCTACGTTGTCATGCCGATGCGCGTGTAGTGAGGATTCGGAAAGTGTTTTAAAGATTTTCGTCAAGTCCAAGACCGGCGGGGATCATAGCTCTCTGTCGGTCTTGTCGTGTAATAAGGAATTTATCCCACGGGGCGGAGGATGGTTGAGTGAGTAAGGCAAACGAAGTTATCGAGGGGCAGAACAGCTCCTATGATGCTGGAAGCATCAAGGTACTTCGAGACCTCGATGCGGTGCGGAAGCGCCCGGCAATGTATATCGGCTCCACAGGGCCAACAGGACTGCATCACTTGGTTTGGGAAGTGGTTGACAACGCCGTCGACGAGGCGCTGGCGGGAGAGTGCGACCAGATTGAAGTCACTGTTCACAGCGACAATTCGGTGACGATCGTCGATAACGGCCGCGGAATTCCGGTGGATATCCACAAAGAAGAAAAGCGCTCCGCCGCGGAAGTTGTGATGACGGTGCTGCATGCGGGGGGCAAGTTTGATACGAAGAGTTATCGAGTTTCGGGAGGTCTTCACGGGGTCGGCGTGTCCGTTGTGAACGCGCTTTCCGAGTCTCTGGAATTGGAAATCTGGCGTGACGGCTACACTTGGGAACAATCGTACGCGCGCGGCAAAGCGACGAGCCCCATGAAGAAAGAAGGAAAAACCAGCCGCCGGGGAACCAAGATCACATTTCTTCCTGAATCCACAATTTTTTCCTCGATCGATATTAATTACGACACACTCGCTCAGAGGCTTCGCGAGCTTTCATTCCTAAACAAGGGAATCACGATCCGCTTCAAGGACGAAAGGAACAATAAGCAGGTTGAATTTCGCTATGGGGGCGGCATCGCCGAGTTTGTCAAACACCTAAACAAGAACAAATCTGTCCTTCACCCAACCCCTCTTTCTGCAGAGGCGGAGAAGGACGATGTGAAGATGGAGTTTGCAATCCAGTACAACGACGGTTATGCGGAGAACGTTTTCACCTTCGCCAATAACATCAACACCGTGGATGGCGGGACTCATCTCTCCGGCTTCCGGTCCGGCTTGACGCGTGCGATCAATCAGTTCGGGCAAAACCAGAACCTCTTCAAGGACATCAAAGAAAACCTGCAAGGCGAAGACGTCCGTGAAGGGTTGGTGGCCGTGATCAGCGTCCAACTGCCTCAACCGCAGTTTGAAGGGCAGACCAAGGGGAAGTTGAACAGCGACATCCAGAGCGCGGTGGGAAGCTTTGTTTATGAGAAGTTGATGGAGGTTTTTGAAAAGAACCCGACGGTGGGCCGCAAGATCTGCGGGAAAGCCATTGAGGCCTCGCGGGCTCGCGAAGCAGCCCGGAAAGCGCGCGAGTTGACGCGGCGCAAGGGAGCTCTGGACTCCGGAGGCCTGCCGGGCAAACTGGCCGACTGCCAGGAAAAAGACCCCACACGCTGCGAACTTTTTGTGGTTGAGGGAGATTCGGCGGGCGGCTCCGCCAAGATGGGGCGCGACCGCCGCTACCAGGCCATTCTGCCTCTGCGCGGCAAGATTCTCAATGTTGAGAAGGCGCGTTTCGACAAGATGCTGGCTCACGAGGAAATCCGCGCTTTGATCACCGCCTTGGGAACGAGCATCGGGAAGGATGACTTCGACCTCGGCAAACTCCGCTACTCGAAGATCATTATCATGACCGATGCCGACATCGACGGGTCTCACATTCGGACGCTTCTGCTGACCTTTTTCTACCGCCAGATGCCGGAATTGGTGGAGCACGGGCACGTGTACATCGCCCAGCCTCCCCTTTACCTGATCAAGAAGGGCAAGAGCACGAAATACATTCATGATGAGAAGGAGTTCCGGCGCGAAGTGTTGCGCCGCGCCACGGAAGATCACACAGTTGAGACAGGGAAAGGGTCTGACAAGCTCCAGTTGAAAGGGGGCGACCTGACCAATTTCCTGGTGGCCCTGGGCGAATATATCGAGCTTTTCGACAAGCTCGAAAAGCGGATGGGAGACCCGCGTCCCGTGGACGCCCTCCTGAAGGCGGAATTGGGCAAAAAGGCCGAACTGGAAGGCCAGGAGAAGCTGAAGCAGGTTCAGAAGGAGCTTCGGGCCGAAGGCTTCAAGACCGAGATTAAACTCGATGAGGAGCACAACCTCTATACGCTGGTCTTCTCGGGTGAGAATCTGGTTGAGAAGGTGATTGACTGGGAGTGTATCTCGAGCGCAGATTACCGGCGCCTGCTCGACCTGCACCGCCGGGTCCGGGCGAGTGACCGGCCGCCTTTTGCGGTTTCCACCAACGGAAGCCAAATTATCATCGAGGATCGGAAAGAGCTCTTGGAGCACATCATGACCCTCGGCAAGAAGGCTTTCACTGTACAGAGGTTCAAGGGGTTAGGTGAGATGAATCCTTCCCAGCTTTGGGAAACCACCATGGACGCCGAGCAGCGGACCATCCTACAGGTCAAGATTGAAGACTGGGCCGAGGCCGAGGAGATCTTCACCGTCCTCATGGGCGACGCCGTGGTGCCGCGCCGCGAATTCATCGAGCAAAACGCTCTGGACGTCAAGAACCTCGATATCTAATCAACCAACAATAAACGACAGGCAAGCGAAGGAAGAATATTTATGGGTGACCAGGAACTGATCAGGCCGGTGAACGAAGTGCCGGTGAATATTGAAGACGAGATGCGGAAATCGTATCTCGATTACGCCATGAGCGTGATCATCGGCCGGGCGCTGCCCGACGTGCGCGACGGCCTCAAGCCCGTGCATCGCCGCATTCTCTACGCCATGTACAAAGAAGGCTTGGCGTCGAACAAGCGCTATTCCAAGTGCGCTGGCGTCGTGGGCGAGGTGATCAAGAAGTATCACCCGCACGGCGATTCGGCGGTTTACGACGCGTTGGTGCGCATGGCGCAGGATTTCAACATGCGCTATCCGCTGATTGACGGCCAGGGAAACTTCGGCTCCATCGACGGTGATCCTGCGGCGGCCTACCGGTACACGGAGTGCCGGTTGCAGGCGCTGGCGGAATACCTTCTGGAAGATATCGAAAAGGATACGGTGGAGTTTACTCCCAACTTTGACGAGTCCACCGAGGAGCCGCTGGTTCTTCCCACGCGCATTCCCAATTTCCTGGTCAACGGCTCGGACGGCATCGCCGTGGGCATGGCCACCAAGATTCCGCCGCACAACCTGACCGAGGTTATCAACGCGGCGATCCTTCTGATCCAGAAACCCACGGCTACCATCAAGGAAGTCTTGGAGTGCGTTCCCGGGCCCGATTTCCCCACGGGCGCTTACCTCTACGGGCGGGGCGGCATTCAGGCTGCTTATGAAACCGGACGCGGGCAGTTTACGATGCGCGCCAAGGCGTCCATTGAGCGTCCCGCCAAGGAGAAGCAGCAGATTGTCATCACCGAAATTCCTTACCGGGTGAATAAGGCCCGGGTCATCGAGAGGATCGCCCACCTTGTGCAGGACAAGAAGATCGAGGGGATCTCCGACATTCGCGACGAATCGGACCGTGATGGGATGCGCATTGTCGTGGAACTGAAACGCGGCGAGCAGCCGGAAGTGATCCTGAACAACCTGTATAAGCACACGCAGCTGCAAGAGAACTTCGGCATGATCATGCTGGCGATTGTGAACGGCCAGCCGCGCGAGCTACCCCTGATCGAGGCCATCCAGCTGTTCATCGACCACCGCGTGAACGTGGTTCGGCGCCGGACCGCCTACGACCTTCGCAAGGCGCAGGAACGCGCCCACATTTTGGAGGGATTCCTCAAGGCTCTCTCGCACCTGGACGCCATCATCAAGCTGATTCGAGCATCGAAAACGCCGGCGGAGGCCCGCGAGGGCTTGATGACGCGGTTTGACTTCACGCAGCGCCAGGCCCAGGCGATCCTGGAATTGCAGTTGCAGCGCCTCACCGCTCTCGAGCGCGAAAAGATTCAGGAGGAGTACGCCAAACTCCAGGCCCTGATCGCGGAGTACGAGGAAATTCTGCGGGATGAAAAAGTCCTGAAGCGCGTGATCGTGAACGAGCTGAAGGAAGTCCAGAAGAACTTTGGCGACGCGCGCCGCACGGAGATTATCGACGAGCAGGCGGAGATCAACCTGGAGGACCTGATTACCCGGGAAGACGTGGTGATCACGCTCTCGCACTCCGGCTATTTGAAGCGCACGCCGCTCTCCACTTACCGCCAGCAGGGCCGCGGCGGCAAGGGGCGCCGCGGCATGAAGACCCGCGAGACGGACTTTGTCGAGGGACTCTTTATCGCCTCCACGCACAGCTACATCCTGGTGTTTACCGATACCGGGCGCGTGCACTGGCTCAAGGTGTATGAAATTCCCGACGTGGCGGCGGCCGGGCGCGGAAAGCACATCTTGAATCTGGTGAACCTGAATAAGGGCGAGAAAGTGGCTTCGCTGGTGACGGTGAAGGAACTTCCCGAGGAGCGCCTGGAAGTTGAAGTGGAAGGCGAGAGCTACGCCGCGGAGGGCTACGTGGTGCTGGTTACGCGGCACGGCGTCATCAAGAAGACTCGCCTTGCGGATTTCTCGAATCCGATGTCGCGCGGCATCATCGCCATGAACGTGGACGACGGCGATGAATTGATCGGCGCCAAGCAGAGTACGGGCCGCGACGCCATCTTCTTGGCCACGCACGAAGGCATGGCCATCCGCTTCAATGAGAGCGACGTCCGCGACATGGGACGCCAAGCGCGCGGTGTGCGTGCCATGGACCTGTCCAAGGGCGACTACATCGTGGGTGTCGAAATCGTGGGCGAGAAGGATCTGATCCTTTCCGTCACCGAAAAAGGCTACGGCAAGCGAACGCCCATCACCGAATACCGTCTGCAATCGCGGGCCGGCAAGGGCGTGATTAACGTGAAAACCACCGCGCGCAACGGTATGGTGGTCAGCTCCCTCAGCGTTACAGAAGACTCGGAAATCATGCTGATTACCCAGCAGGGCAAGATCGCGCGCCTTGATTCCGGAAAGATTCGCGAGTCCGGCCGTTCTTCCCAGGGTGTCCGCCTGATCAACCTGGGAGAAGAAGATCAGCTTGCCGCCGCCTGCCTGATCCGGGCGGAGGACGAAGAGGACGGCAACGGAAACGGCTCCCAAGGAACGCTGATCCAATAACGAGGCTGTCTGCGCGGCCGGTGGCTTGCCTCGCTTGCCTTCCGTTGCTATTCTGAAGGCCTGGGGTGGTTGTCTTGGCGGAACTACAGATCAAAGAACAGCGTCTGGAATCGGAGCTGAAGAAGGTTCCCTCGCTGGTGGTTGCTTATTCGGGCGGGGTGGACTCGGCTTACCTGGCATACGCGGCGCACCAGGCGCTGGGCGAGCACATGCTGGCCGTGACGGCGCTGAGCGCCAGTTACGCGGAACGCGACCGCCGCGAGGCGACGGACTTTGTGGCGCGGTTCCATCTTCCCCACGAGTTTATCAACACCGCCGAAGTTTCGAATCCCGCCTATCGCGCCAACAATCCCGACCGCTGCTTCTTTTGCAAGGATGAGCTTTTCGGCCAACTGGACACTCTGGCGGTGGAGCGCGGATTTGCCGCGGTGGCTTACGGCGTGAACGTGGACGACCAGGGCGATTGGCGTCCCGGGCAGCGCGCCGCCAAGACCCACCAGGTGCTGACCCCGCTCCTCGACGCGGGACTGACCAAATCCGACATTCGCGAGCTGGCGCAGGCTGCCGGCCTGCCCGTGTGGGACCGGCCGGCCTCAGCCTGCCTTTCTTCCCGGATCGCTTACGGTGTGGAGGTTACCCCGGAGCGGTTGAAGGTTGTGGAGCAGGGCGAGGAAGCCCTGCGTGCGCTGGGCTTCCGGCAATTCCGCGTGCGGCACCACGACAAGCTGGTACGCATTGAGATCGCTCCCGAAGAGCTGCCACGCGCCTTGTCACCGGAGATGGCGCGAAAGTTTATTGAGATTTTCAAACCGCTGGGATTTAACTTCGTCACCCTTGACTTGGAAGGCTACCGCAGCGGTTCCCTCAACACCCACTTGGTTAAACTTCCCACCTAGCAACGAGCAAATTGTTCTCAGCAAGTCTTAGCGGTTGGAGTTGGCGAACTTGGCCGCCGTGCGGATGGTGTTGGTGTGGATCAACACCGTGTCGTTTACATGGCGGGCGTAGCCGCCGGCCAGCGTGACGACGATGGAGATTTTCTTTTCCCGGACTTTTTCAAAAATCAGCTGGTCACGATGCTCGAGGCCCTGCAAAGTCAGCTTCAATCCTCCCAGCTGGTCTTCGCGGTAAGGGTCGGCCCCCGCCAGGTAAAAAACCACCTGCGGCTCAAACTCGGCGAGCGCCTTATCGAGGGTGTCCTCCAGGATGGTGGCGTACTCGGTGTCTTGCACGCCGTTGTGCAAGTTAACGTCCAGATCACTGGGTGGCTTAGGATAGGGATAGTTGTTTTCCTGGTGGAGCGACACCGTGGAAACGGTTTCGTCTCCGCCAAAAATGGCCGCAGTGCCATTGCCCTGGTGAACGTCGCAATCAATGGTCATCGCGCGCTCGATGGCCTTGTCTTTTTGCAGGCGCCGGATGGCAATCGCCACGTCGTGGAGCACGCAAAAACCTTCTCCATGGTCGGGGAAAGCGTGGTGAAAACCACCGCCGATATTGACCCCGACGCCCGCAGCAAGCGCTTGCTGCCCGGCCAGAATCGAGCCGCCCGCGGAAAGCCAGACGGCGCGCACCAGCTCAGGCGAGTACGGGACCTCCATGCGAAGGATTTCCACGTGGGAAAGCTTGGCGTTCTTCAGCTTCCAGATGTAGCTCTGGTCGTGGACCAGCGCCACGTCCTCGTCGGAAGCCGGAGCCGGCTCCAATATGTCCCCCGCGGCGATGACATTATCCTGAAGAAGCTTTTCCTTGATGAGGCGGTATTTGGTGGATGGAAAAACGTGGTGGCCCAGGTTCAGGTCGTACTGGTCAGAATATACAGCTTTGAGTCCCATCAGGTTCCCCGGAGTTCCGGCTATTCAACGGTGACCGACTTGGCCAGGTTGCGCGGCTGGTCCACGTCGCAACCGCGCAGAACCGCGATGTGATAAGCCAGCAACTGGAGTGGCACCACCTCCAGAATGGCGGAGAGCCACTCGTTGGTATGAGGCAGGACGATCGTGTGGTCCGCCATGTCGTGGACTTCCCGGTCGCCTTCCGTCACCAGCGCCACGATTACGGCGCCGCGCGCCTTGGCTTCCTTAATGTTGGAGCTGGTCCGCTCATAGCGGACCTTGGAGTCGGCCGAATCCCAATCGCACGTTGCCACCACCACCACCGGCAGCCCGTCGGCGATGAGGGCGTTCGGGCCGTGTTTCATTTCTCCCGCCGGGTAGGCCTCGGCGTGGATGTAGGAGAGCTTTTTCATCTTGAGCGCGCCCTCCTGAGCCACCGGGAAGTGCACGCCCCGGCCCAGAAACAAGACGTCTGAGGAGCGGTCAAGGTGCCGGGCGAGTTCCTCGAATTCCTCATCCTTTTGCAACACCGACTCCAATTGCCGGGGCAGTGCCGCCAGCGCCGCCAGGAGGTTCTTTGCCTCCGCGGGCGGCAGCAAGCCGCGAAGCTGGCCCAGATAAACGGAGAAGAGGTAAAGCGCGGTCAACTGCGCGGAAAATGTCTTGGTGGAACCGACGCCGATCTCAGGACCCGCGTGGGTAAAGATGCTGCCGTTCGCCTCGCGAGGCACCATGCTGCCCAGCACGTTGCAGATCGCCAGGGTCTTGGAGCCCTTGGCCTGCGCCTCCCGCTGGCCTGCAATGGTGTCCGCCGTTTCGCCCGACTGCGTGATAAGCACCGTGAGGGTGCGCGGGCTCACCAGAGGATCGCGATAGCGAAACTCGGAGGCGTAGTCCACCTCCACCGGCACGCGCGCCAGGCGCTCGATCATGATCTTCCCCGCCACGCCGGCGTGCCGGGACGTTCCCGCCGCAACGATCTTAACCTCCCGGAAGGTGCGGAATTCATCCTCGGTGATTTCCATCTCATCCAGAAAGATCTGGCCGGTTTCCGGAGAGACGCGGCCGAGAGCGGTGTCGCGGACGGCGCGGGGCTGCTCGTAGATTTCCTTCAGTGTGTAATGCTTGAACCCGCCCTTCTCCGCCAGGATGGGATCCCAACTGATGTGGTGGACGCGCCGAGTGACCGGCTGGCCCGAGAAGTCCGTCAGCTTGACGCCGTTCGGGGTCAGCACGGCAATGTCTCCGTCCGCCAGGAAGAAAAGGTCGCGCGTATGGTAGAGGATGGCCGGAACGTCGCTGGCCACCATGTACTCATCTTTCCCCAGCCCCACCACAGCCGGAGGTCCCTGGCGCACGGCCACAATTTTGTTCAAGTCCTTGGTGGAGATGATCGCCAGGGCAAAGACGCCCGCAAGACGCTGCACGGCAACCCGCACTGCCTCATCCAGCGTCACCGGTTGCGAAGCTCCTGAATTCCCATTCAGATACTTCTCGATGAGGTGGGCAACAACTTCCGTATCCGTCTCTGTGGTGAAGGTGTGGCCCTCGCGCGCCAGCTCTTCCTTCAGTTCCACATAATTTTCAATAATGCCGTTGTGGACCACCACCACGGTCCCGTGGCAATCACGGTGGGGATGGGCGTTTTCCTGAGTGGGAGCGCCGTGCGTCGCCCAGCGCGTGTGGCCAATGCCGTAGGTGCCGTCGATGGGGTCCAGCCGGATGACTTCTTCAAGGTTGCGGAGCTTTCCCATGGAGCGCCGGATCGCCAGCTTGCCGTCCTTGATGGCTGCCAAGCCCGCCGAATCGTATCCGCGATACTGAAGCCTCTGGAGGCCTTCCAGCAGCACGGGAACCACGCGCTTGTTGCCGATGTAACCGATGATTCCTGACATGGACTCTCAGTCGAGCGCGCCAGCACGCTCTAACGCCCTTTTTACAAGGGAGACGACAGGTTTTAAACCCATGTTCATTATAGCAGAGCAGGCCTTGCGGCTTCCCGCGGGCCCCCAGGGCCTTAACTTCGGTAGGAGGCGTTAATCCGGATGTAATCGTGGGTAAAGTCGCACGTCCAGATCCAGGAACGAGCCCTTCCTTGGTGGAGGTCAACCCGGATGGTGTGCTCTTTGCGGTCGAATTCCTTCCTCGCGGCGGCTTCACTGAAGCCCGTCTCGATGCCGCGCCGGCACAGATAGATATCGTTGACGCGGATGTCGACTTTCGTTGGGTCGATCAACGCACCGGAATATCCTGCCGCGCAGATGATGCGGCCCCAGTTCGGGTCGCTCCCGGCAATGGCGGTTTTGACCAGGGGAGAGTTGGCGATGGCCCGTGCCACACGTTCAGCTTCCGAGGCGTTGCGGGCGCCCCAGACTTCGATTTTGGCAATCTTGGTGGCGCCTTCGCCGTCCCGCACAATCATTTTGGCCAGCGACTGGCAGAGTTCGACAAGTCCGGCTTGAAAGCGGCTGCCGGCCGGGGTTCCCGGCCGCACGCTGACACCCGAGCGGCCGCTCGCCAGGGCCGCTACGGTGTCATTGGTGGAGGTGTCGCCATCCACAGAAGTGCGATTGAAGGAGAGATCCGCCGCGGCGCGCAACATTTTTTGCAGGGCGCGCGGCTCAACTTCGGCGTCCGTGGTGATGAAGGATAGCATCGTCGCCATGTTGGGATGGATCATTCCCGCGCCTTTTGCGATGCCTGCCAGGCACACTCGCTTGCCTCGAATTTCCGTCTCAAGCACGGCGGACTTGGGGAAAGTGTCCGTCGTCATGATCGCCCGCGACAACGCCCCGGCATTTTCAGCGGAAAGGCCCTCCCGCAAGGCCGGAAGCTGCTTCAAAATAGCCCGCAAATTGAGGGGAGTGCCAATGACCCCGGTCGAGGCCACCAGAACCTCCTGAGGGCGCAGGCCGAGAACCTTGGCGGCGGCGCGAGCGGTTTCTTCTGCGACTTGCATGCCCGCGCGGCCCGTGCAGGCGTTGGCATTTCCGGAGTTGGCGACGATGGCGCGAATCCTCCCGCGGCTCTTCTTCAGGTTTTGACGCGAAAGTAGGACCGGGGCGGCGGCGGCGCGATTGGTGGTAAAGACTGCGGCGGCGGCGGTTGCGGGCGCATCGGAAATGAGCAGCGCCAAGTCCAGCGCGCCGGCAGCCTTCTTGATTCCGGAGGCCACCGCCGCGCCTCGAAAGCCCTTGGGAGTCCCGAGGCTCCCCTCAATCTGGTTCCAACTCGCCATCGTTTCTAGCAGCTCCTTTTCTTGTGTAATTCAAGGTGCATAGTCTAACAGAAGTTGTGCGGGGACCGGATTTTCAGGATGTCACGGTCGGCTGCCGGTTTTTACGGGTGTTTTGGCCGAGGGGGCGTGACGGGCTGGAGTTCCAGGATGCCGGGCTGCGGCTTCGGTTGCGGCATAGGACCGGCGACGTTGATGCTCTCCAGGCTCGACTCGCACGCTTGCAGGTAAAGGGATTCGTCGGAAGGTCCGGGAAGGCAATTGGCCTCCACAACGTGGTCGGGCGAAATAATGTGCGCGGTCAGAACCATCGACGGCCCGCGCCGCTGCCAGATCAAAGCGGCGTCCCGGTTTTGGATTTTTGTGTGTTCAAAGCGGTAATCGGCAATGTCCTCATACGTGCCCTTGGTTTCCCACTGCGCCATCAGCTGAAGCGAAAATTCGTCCGTGTGGCCGGGATTCGCCTGCGAGGTCAGAGTGAGCGAAGGCCCGTTGCCAAAAATCCTGGGACGATAGATTCTGACTCCGCCCGGAAAATCGTCGACCTTTCCGTAGATGCCCGCGGCGACCTGCATGTCGATTCCCATTTCAGGGTTGTGATAAGGAAGCATTTGAAGAGCCTTATTGGCCCGGTAGCCCTTGTAGTACGGATACCATTTGACCAGGGTGTATTCACCGGCCAGCGCCCCCCCGCCGATGATGAGGATCGCCAGAGCGAATTTCAACTGCGTGGGCATCTTCCATTTCATGCGGTCATCTTAGCCTGACTTCGAGACCCGCGCAACGTGCACGGGATTTTCATTCAATCCGGATCAGGGGTTTGGTCTTTTCCACCACGCCGCCGATTTCCTGTCCGGGGATTCCCGCGGCGCGCAGCTTCTCCACCAGCGGGCGGGCTTCCGGGCCGCTCACCGCAAGGAGCAAACCGCCGGAGGTCTGCGGATCTAGGAGCAGGCTTCTTACCTCCGCGGGGACGCCGCCGGCAAATTCGATGCAGCCTTCCAGGAACTTGGCGTTTTTCTTCAAGCCGCCGGGAATAAAGCCTTGGCTCGCCAGGCTCGCGGCGCCGGGAAGGAATTCGACGCTTTCGTGCCCAATGACAAAACTCACCTGGCTCGCCAGGGCCATCTCCCGGGCGTGGCCCAGCAGCCCGAAGCCGGTCACGTCCGTGCCGGCATGAAGGGTAAACTCGCTGGCCACCTCGCCCGCCGCGCGATTGAGCATCAGCATCGATTCGATAGCGGCGCCCACGGAAGCCTCGCCCGCCTTCTGCTGCTTGAGCGCCGTGGCAATGATTCCGGTGCCCAGGCGCTTGGTCAGCACCAGGCGGTCGCCGGGCCGCGCGCCGCGATTGGCCAGCACACGCTCGGGATCGATCACTCCGGTGACCGCGTAACCGAACTTGATTTCCTCGTCCCCGATCGAATGCCCGCCGATCACCGTGCAACCTGCCTCCTGCATTTTGGCGAGCCCGCCCTGAAGGACCTGTTCCAGAATTTCCAGGTCTCGGCCGGTGTTGGGAAAACCCACAATCGAGAGCGCGGAAACCGGCCGCCCTCCCATGGCGTAAATGTCGCTCAAGGAATTGGCCGCGGCAATCTGACCGAAGGTGAAGGGATCGTCCACGATGGGCGTGAAAAAGTCCACGGTTTGAACCAGCGCCAGGCCGGGGGAGATTTGATACACTCCGGCGTCGTCCGCTGAGTCGAAGCCGATCAGGACATTGGGGTCGGATTGTTTTGGCAGCTTAGCCAAGACAGAGTCCAAAATACTTGGACTCAACTTGGCCGCTCAACCCGCTGCCTTGACCATCGCGGTCAAACGTGTTCGATCGTCCATCCCTGGCATTATAGCCTCAACTGACGGAGCCGGAAGGAACCGATGTTTGCTGTTACAATCCCAGCACGGGCGCGCCGTCGAATTCTCCCGCGCTCCAGGCCGTTGAGGAGGTAAGCCATGTTTCCATTTCACGGCGTTGATTTTGTGGAATTTGATTCTCTCCTGAGCGATGAAGAAAAACTTGTCCGCCAAACCGTCCGGGAATTTGTGGAGAAGGAAGTCGATCCGCACATCGAGCGCTGGTACCGCGACGGGGAATTTCCTCTGCAACTGGTTCCGGCGATGGCGGGGCTGGGTTTTTATGGGGCGAGTCTTGCGGGCTACGGCTGCGCGGAGATGTCGAACGTTGCCTACGGCCTGATCCTCCAAGAGCTCGAGCGCGGCGACAGCGGGCTGCGGAGCTTTGTTTCTGTGCAAAGCGCCCTGCTGATGCATCCGATTCACCGCTTCGGCTCCGAAGAGCAGAAGCAGCGCTGGCTTCCGGCGCTGCAGCAAGGCAAAGCCATCGGCTGTTTCGGCCTGACGGAGCCCGACTTTGGATCGAACCCCGCCGCGATGCGCACGCGGGCGGCAAAAGACGGCGACGGCTATATTCTGAATGGGGAAAAGACCTGGATCACCAACGGAACGATTGCCGATGTGGCGCTTGTGTGGGCTCGGAGCGAAGAAGGCATCCGAGGTTTTCTGGTGGAAAAAGGGACGCCGGGTTTCACGGCTCGGGATATCAAGGGGAAAATGTCGCTGCGCGCTTCGGTCACCTCAACACTCTCGCTTCAGGACGTGCGCGTTCCCGCGAGCAACGTCCTTCCGGCGGCGGAAGGGTTGAAGGCGGCGCTTGACTGCCTGACCCAGGCCCGCTACGGCATCGGCTGGGGAGCCGTGGGGGCTGCGATGGCTTGCTATCACGAGGCCTTGGAATACGCCAAGGTCCGCAAGCAATTTGACGACAAGCCGATTGCCTCACACCAACTTATCCAGGAGAAGTTTGCGGACATGATTACAGAGATCACCAAGGCGCAGTTGCTGGCTTTGCACGTGGGCCGCTTGAAGGACCAGGGCCGCGCCGACTTTGCCCACGTCTCCATGCTCAAGCGCAACAACGTGCAGATGGCGCTCGACGCTGCCCGCAGCGCCCGGGACATTCTGGGCGCGAACGGCGTGGCCGGCGAATATCCCATCTTCCGCCACCTGTGCAACCTGGAGTCGGTTTCCACCTATGAAGGAACTCACAACATCCACACGCTGATCCTCGGCGAGCGCGTCACCGGCATCCCGGCTTACAAGTGAGGTCGTGGCAGTAAGGCGCGAGTGGAGAGGTGAGATTAAGTGGGACGGGGAGCGTTAATCTCGCACCTGGAGCACGATCTTGCCGCGCGTGTGGCCCTGCAAGCCATGTTCAAAAGCCTCCCGGCCGCGCGTGAGTGGAAGAACTTCCGCAAGCACCGGCTTTAGGTTCCCCGAATCAATCAGGCGTGTGATTTCCATGAGATCGGTCCGGTTTGCCTCCACGATAAAGAAGACGCCGCGCACACCGAACTCGGCGGGCTTGTTTGCGGGGACAGGCGCGTTCAAAGCAATCAGCACCCCGCCCCGGCGCAAAACTTTCCACGACCTCTCCTGCGTTTCTCCGCCGATCGGATCCAGCACCAGATCGACGTCCCGCAGTTTTTCCTCAAAGCGCTCGGCCGTGTAGTCGATTACTTCCTGGGCTCCCAACTCGCGCAGGAAATCAGCATTGCGCGCCGAGGCCGTAGCGATCACCTGGGCGCCTCGCCAGCGCGCGAGCTGGACGGCAAAGGAGCCAACTCCTCCCGCGGCGCCGTGAATCAGCACACGCCCGCCTTCCGCAAGCTCGCCATGCCGGAACAGCGCCTGCCAGGCCGTCAGCGCTGAAAGCGGAACTGCGGCGGTCTGGGCGTGGCTCAGGCTGCGAGGCTTGGGAGCAAGATTTGAGGCGCGCACGGCGACGTGATCCGCCGCGGCGCCATCGCGAGGGAAATCGCATAGACCGTACACAGCCTCGCCTACCTCGACGCCAGCCGTTTGCGGAGAAAGAGCAGCCACGACTCCGGAAACCTCGTGGCCCGGAATACTGGGCAGGCGAGCGGACCCGTCGGCATTCTGGTAAGTCGCATCCCATCCCAGCTCGGCAGGAGTGATGCCCGTGGCATGGACCCGAACCAGCGCGTCAGCCGGCCCCAGCTTGGGCACGGGCGCGTCTTCATAAACAAGCTGTTGGGGACCGCCTCGCGCGTGCGCGCGAAGGGCCTTCATTGTCTGGGGAATCGATGCATAGCCCGAAGCCTGTGGACCCTTGGTTGCCATCACCAAGCCCTCCTTCGCATGGAGTTTGAGAGGTTTGCCTTGACGAGCGGTTGCGCGGCGGCTTTATCCGTTCACTGCCTTCATGGCGGCCTCCGGATAGCGCTCCCCGGCCGTCCCGCCCTTGGGAGCAACCTCATCAAGGCGCGCCAGGTCTTCCGAGGTCAGCTTGACCTCGAGGGCGGCGAGATTTTCTTCCAAGTGCGACTTCCGGCTGCTGCCCGGGATGGGAACGAAGTCTTCTCCCTGGGCCAGGACCCATGCCAGCGCCAGCTGGGCCGGCCGGCAGCCTTTTTCCCGCGCCATCTCTTCCACGCGGCTGACCAAGTCCAAGTTGCGCTGGAAGTTTTCTCCCTGGAATCGCGGGCCTTTGCGGCGCCAGTCATCCGGCGCCATATCCTCGAGCTTCTTGATCTTTCCTGTCAGGAACCCGCGGCCGAGCGGGCTATAGGCGACGAAGGTGATGCCCAGTTCCCGGCAGGTGGCGATCAGTTCATCCTCGGGGTCGCGGCTCCAGAGGGAGTATTCGGTCTGGAGCGCGCTGATCGGGTACGTCTTGTGCGCGCGGCGGATGGTGGCCGGGGCGGCCTCAGAGAGTCCCAAGTAACGAACTTTACCTTCTTCCACCAGCCGGGACATGGCTCCCACGGTTTCCTCAATCGGCACGGCGCGGTCCACACGGTGCTGGTAATAGAGGTCAATCGTGTCAATCTGCAAGCGCCTCAAGCTGGCGTCACAGGCCTTGCGAACGTATTCAGGGCGGCCGTTGATGCCCACAAAGTTTCCTGCCGCATCCCGCACGTTTCCGAACTTGCTGGCCAGAATAATCTGGTTGCGCCTACCTTGGATGGCCTTTCCCACCAGCTCCTCGTTGCGGCCCGACCCGTAAATGTCCGCGGTATCCAGAAAGTTGACGTCCAAATCCAAGGCGCGATGGATGACGTCGATGGACTCCTGGTCGTTTCGCTCTCCGTAAAATTCCGACATGCCCATACATCCCAGGCCCAGGGCTGAGACAGACAAAGAACTATGGCCACGTTTTCGATATTGCATGATGATTGCCTCCATCGGTTATGATGCTCGGTCGTTGTATTTGGGTTCAGCCTACCATTGAAGAATGAGGGGGTTCAAGGTTTGCGCGCGACCGCTCGCAGGGCGCGCCAGGCTCCGGCATCTTCACCTGGGACTTGTTGGGTTAAGCTGGTAAAATATCGCCCTCCGACGCAAGATGAGGTTAGGCCGCGTTGAGGTCGAATCGTCCTTAGAACTCGTAAAGGTGGCGTGGAAGGAGCGACTGAGACCCCCAGGCGCCGCCAGGAAGGAGAGTCAAGTGGGAAGTTCTCCGCAACCTTCAGAGCCGCCGCGGCTCTCCGACAAGCACACCATCGGAATGGCCGTGGTAATCATCGGATTGATCATCGGGTCCCCCATTATCAAGAACTGGATCGGCCTGCGTTTTCTCGTTGGGGTCCGCGCGAACCAAGCCGCCGGGAACGAAGGCAGCGGCCAGGCGCTTACCATCAAGACGCCGATGGGCCTGCTGAATGTGCAAGAGGATGTGAACCGCCCACGCTTAGGCCTGCCCCTTTATCCCGGCGCGGTCCTGGCCAGAACCTCGGGCTCCGCCACCATCAACCTCCAGCTTCCTAATGACGAAATGCTTCGAGTGCTGGCGGCAAGATATCAAACGCGGGACTCCATTGAGCAGGTTTCGAAGTTTTATAGCCAGCAGCTCCGTCAGCAGGGCTTACGCCTGCAACCTCAGGATCACGAAGGAAAGACCGTCTTTGAATTCAAGCAAGGAGACGAAGACAACATCGTGGCGATTGAGCGGCAGGGCGATCAAACGTGGATCCAGCTGGCGCGTATCCTTCACGGCGCCGCCGGCCCGAATTGAAGTTTCTTGAACGACCGACGCAAGGCAACGCGCCTTGACAATTTCGCAAGGCGGCGGACCAATCCCCGCCGATCATTTTCCAAAGGGTCTCGAGACCGGGAGGTTGTGGTGCCTTTGCACAAGATGAAAATCGGGAAAAGTTTGCTGGCAAGTTGCGCTTTGATCGCAGGATTCACGGCGGCGGCCTTCCCAAGGTCATTGCCCTCGCTGCCGGTGGCGGAGGGAGGCAAGGCCCGCGCGGCAATTGTGCTGGGCGAAGGGGCCAATCCCGCTTATCGGTACGCGGCAGCTCAATTGCAGAAGTACCTGCAAGCTCTTTCGGGCGCTAAGATCAGCATCATTTCCAATGCACAGATTTCTGCTGAGCCCCGGCGTGAGACCCTGATCTTTGTCGGGGGACCCTCCGTCAATCCCGCTCTTGCTCCGGCAGCCAAAAAACTGGAGCTCAATCTCGAAACGCTGAAGTCCGGAGGTTTTGTGATTAAGACCGGACGCATTGAAGGCCGCCCTGTCGTGGTGGTGGCCGGCCGGGACGGTTTCTCCACGATGTACGGAGCTTACGACCTTGTCGAGCGGCTGGGCGTTACTTTCCTGCTGACGGGCGACATTATTCCCAAGCCGCACGCTGCGCTCGCGATCCCGGGCCTGGAGGTTCGCAAAGACCCGGCTTTCCCGCGCCGGGGTTTCCTGTTGCAAGACGGTGGGTATGAAAACCTCACGATGTTCTCCTACCAGGATTACGCCAAGCTGATCGACCAGATGGCCAAGATGAAGTGCAACTATATCCAGTTCTGGTGGTTTACCTTTGAGCCCTGGCTGAAATATTCCTACAAGGGCGAAGAGAAATATATGGGGGACGTTTCCACCAAGGAGAGCGGCTACCTGACGTGGGCGTATGGAGGATTTGGCTCGCGGACCACCGGGGACGTGACGATTGGCAAGCACTGGTTCGAGCAGTTTAACAAGGGAAGCCGAATTGCTCCTCCGGAGATGCAGAACGTTGAGACCCCGGACCAGGCGTATGCCGTGGCGGAAAATCTCTTGCGCCGGATTATTCAGCACGCGCATGAACGCGGAATCAAGGTGTGGCTGGCCGTCGAAATGGGCGCGCTGCCGCCCAATCTGGCACGGTATTGCCAGAGGGTGTGGCAGGTGCCGTTCAACAGTATTTTTGGCACCTTCGTGCAGCCTCTGGACCCCGTCAACCGGGAAATCCAGACGAACCGCCTGCGCGCTTTGTTCACCACCTATCCGCACGCGGATGGATATTTCCTGGTTTTTGCGGAGATGTACCCGGATATCAACACGCCGAAGTACCGCAGTTTTTACGAGCGCGAGCGTCCGAAGTTTTTCAAGCTGCGAGAACTCCGTTGGCCGTGGGTGTGGGATATCGCCCAGAGTTCCGATGTCGTCGTGGATTCCAACGCCGGTTTTCTTGACCTGTTCAAGTACCTGCTCCACCAGCGCGACGAAATCGACCCGAAGGCCAAGATTGGCCTGATGGGCATCGGCCGCGGCTACGCCCTCCCGGTTTTTGACAAGATGCTGCCCAAAGATATTCCCTTTACGGATATGGAATCGAGCGGCGTGTGGACCCCCGCCGGCTTGCCCATGAAGGATTTCGGCGGCATGGGAAAGCGTGAAAGAACCATCGAGCCGCGCGTGGACGACGATTTCGACATGCTGGGCATGCAGTTCAACGTCACCCAATACGCCGAGAGGGACCAAATCTTCAGCAAAGGCATCAAGCTGGGGCTCTCGGGCTTTGCGGGGCAGGTCAACCGGGTGCGGGGAACGGAAACCAACAGTCTCTTTTTGGCGGAGGCGGGATGGCAGCCGGAATTGACGCCCCAGGAGTTCTACAAGGATTACTCCCGGCGGCTGTTCGGCGAAGCTGCGGCCCCAGAGATGTACAAGGCTTTCATGACCCTGGAAAAGAACCAGACGTATCTGGGCTATAACAAGTACAGCACCGCGACCTTGAACTGCTGCGGGCCGATGCCTGAAGTGAGAATGGCCTATCAGTATTCTCAGCAGCCGGACCCCTACGACGGGCCCACGTTTGCCGGCTGGAAAAACTTCATCATCGACTCTCCGGACGTGATCAACCGTTTTGAAGGATCGATGCAATTGCTGAATGAGGCCTTGCAGCAGATGCAAGACGCCCTGCCCAAGACGGCGCCACGCGGCCGGTACGAGCTGCGGTATATGATCAACCGGACCCAGTCGTACCGGGACTTCATGCAGTCGCTGGTCACCATTCGAAAGGCCTATTTGCTGTTTGACCGGGCCTTCCAGGAGAAGCCGAAGCTCTCGCATCAGGAATTCGTCGGTGAACTGGAGAAGAGCTTGAGCGGATTCATGGCGGCGAAGGCGCAGGCCGAGGCCGCCACGCGGGAATACGCGGAGATGATGGACAGCCCTTCTGACCTGGGAGTTCTGTATCACATGAACGCTCGTGGCATTTTGGCCATGAGCCTGGTGTGTGAAACGATGCAGAACGTGGTGAATTTCCAGGAAGGGAAGCCTTATTTGAAGCACGTGCCGTGGGACACTCGTCTGAAGGCGGACGTTCGCGCTGTCGTTGTTCCATGAGCCAAGCTGAGGCACCGGGAAGCCCCAGCAACGGGCGTTCCCGCGGCTGCATTCGGGTCCTTCACAAAGATTTGACCTTGATGGAATGCGTTATGTTTGGCAGCAGGAGGTTGATGTGCGTTCACACCGGATGAAGTTTGGACGGAATTTGTTGGGAACCGCAGTTTTGGCGATCGGGCTCGCAGCAGGAGCCTTTGCGCGGTCGTCGCCGTCTCTGCCGGTCGCGGAGTCGGGGCAGGCGCGCGCGGCGATCGTTCTGGGCAAAGGTACAAGCCCTGCCTATCAATATGCCGCGAGCCAATTGCAGGAATATCTGCGCAAACTTTCCGGCGCTCCAATCAGCATCATTACGGATTCGCAGGTTTCCGCCCAACCGCAGCGAGAGACTTTGATTTTTGTCGGCGGCCCGGCAGTTAATCCGTCGGTCGCTTCAGTAGCAAAAAAGCTCGCTTTGAATCTCGACACGCTCAAAGCCGGAGGGTTTGTCATCAAGACCGGCCGCGTGAAAGATCATCCGGCGGTGGTGATTGCGGGACAGGACGGCTTCTCGACCATGTACGGCGTGTACGAGCTGATCAAGCGGCTGGGCGTGACCTTTCTGCTTACGGGCGACATCGTTCCCCAGGCGCGCGCCTCACTCGCAATCCCGAGCCTGGACGTTCGCCGCGATCCTGCTTTCACGCGAAGGGGCTTTCTCTTGCCTGTGGTGGGCTACGAGAACTTGACGATGTTCTCCTACCAGGACTACGCCAAGCTGATCGATCAGATGGCTAAGATGAAGTGCGACTACCTTCAGGTCTGGTGGTTTTCGTTCGAGCCCTGGCTGAAATACTCCTACAAGGGCGAGACGAAATATATGGGGGACGTTTCCACCAAGGAAAGCGGCTACATGACCTGGGCCCACGGAGAATTCGGGACCCGGACCACGAAAGACTTGAGCATCGGCAAGCATTGGTTCGAGCAATTCAACGAGGGGAACCGAATGGCTCCGCCGGAGATGCAAGATGTCCAGACGCCGGACCAGGCATTTACCGTGGCCCAGGATCTCTTGCGCCGCATTATCCAGCACGCCCACAAGAGAGGGATTAAGGTGTGGCTGGCGATTGAGATGGCCACGCTTCCTCCTAATCTTGCCCGCTACTGCCAGCGAGTAGGAGACCTGCCCTTCATGGGGCTCACCGGGACTTTTGTTCAACCCCTCGACCCCATCAACCGGGAAATCCAGACGAACCGCCTGCGTGCTTTGTTCACTACCTACCCGCACGCGGATGGATACTTTCTGGTTTTTGCGGAGATGTATCCGGACCTCAATACGCCGGAGTATCGAAGCTTTTACGAGCGCGAGCGGCCGAAGTTTTTCGAGTTGCGCGAGCTGCGCTGGCCGTGGGTGTGGGACATCGCCCAGGACTCCGACCGCGTGGTCGATTCGAACGCCGGGTTTATGGACCTCTTCAAATACCTCCTTCACCAGCGTGATGAGATTGACCCTAAGGCCAAGATCGGCCTGATGGGAGTGGGACGCGGCTACGCCTTGCCGGTTTTTGACAAGATGCTGCCCAAAGACATTCCCTTTACGGACATGGAATCGAGCGGCGTGTGGACCCCGGCGGGAGTTCCCATGCAGGATTTCGGCGGCATGGGGAAACGGGAGCGAACCATTCAACCCCGCGTGGACGACGATGGCGACATGATGGGAATGCAGTTCAACGTCACGCAATACACGGAGAAAGACAAGCTCTTGAACGACGGGTTCAAATACGGCCTCGCAGGCTTTGCCGGCCAGGTCAATCGCGTTCGCGGCACGGAAACGAACAGCCTCTATTTGGCGGAAGCGGGATGGAATCCCAACCTGACGGCACAGGAATTTTACAAGGATTACTCCCGGCGGCTGTTCGGCGAAGCTGCGGCTCCGGAGATGTACAAGGCCTTCATGACCCTGGAAAAGAACCAGGCGTACTTGGGATACAACAACTACGGATTTTCGCCGATGAACTGCTGCACTTCGCTGCCGGAGGCGGGCCAGGCCTACGCCTATTCCAAGCAGCCTGACCCTTACGATGGGCCCACTCTGCCAGGCTGGAACAATTTCATAATGGACTCGACGGACGCGATCAATCGCTACGAGGGGTCGATGCAACTGTTGAAGGAAGCCTTGCACGAGATGCAAGCCGCCCTGCCCAAGACGGCGCCGCGCGGCCGGTACGAACTGCGCTATATGATTAACCGGACGCAATCGTATCACGATTATATCCAGTCGCTGGTAACGATGCGGAAGGCCTATATCTTGTTCGACCGGGCTTTCAAGGAGAAGCCGAAGGTGTCGCACGAGGAATTTGTGAGCGCTTTGGAAAAGAGCATGAATGAATTCCAAGCAGGGGTGGACCAAGTGAAGGCTGCAACGCGGGAATACGCAGAAATCATGGACAGCCCTTCAGACCTGGGCGTCCTGTATCATCTGAACGCACGAGCGGTTCTGGGCTTCAGCCTGGCGCAGCAATGGATGCAAGACGTTGTGAACTTCCAGGAGGGGAAGCCTTATCTGGACCACGTGCCCTGGGGCAGGCTTTACTCACCGTACCCTTATAAGCCCGGCCAGTAGGCGCCGGCGGAAGAAGCACGGGCTGGCGCCAGAATCTCACCGCGCAGTTCTACTGGATGAAAGCTGGGGACGTTGGGGCGACGTCAGCCGGCCCCTTTGCGTTGGGCGCGCTCGTATAAAGAAGCAAAACTGCCGATTTCATTTTGAGTTTGAACATGCCAAGGAGAAGAAGGATGGACCTTTCTGAATTTCGTAACGAACCCTTATGCAATTTTAATGATAATCCCGAGCAATTCCGCCGAATGAAAGAAGCTCTGGAAGAAGTTGGAAAGGAGCTTGGACGTACTTACCCGTTGGTGATCGGCTCGGAAAGCGTTGATACGGAAAAGAAGTTCCATTCTTACAACCCCGCAAAAAAAGGCCAAGTGGTTGGCACGTTCTCTCAGGCTGACGCCAAGCTTGCAAAGCTGGCTATTCAAAAAGCCGAGGCCGCCTTCGAAAGTTGGAGATTCACGCCCGCTGAAACCCGGGTGAAGCTGCTGCTGTCAGTGGCCAAGATCCTCCGGGAACGCAAGTTCACTTACGCTGCCTGGATGATCTACGAAGTTGGGAAGTCTTGGGCGGAAGCCGACGCCGACGTCGCCGAGGCCATCGATTTTTGCGAGTTTTATGCCCGGGAAATGTTGCGGCTGGATGCTCCCCAGCCGCTCACGCCGGTGCTGGGCGAACGGAACCGGCTGCAGTACCTGCCGTTGGGCGTCGGTGTGGACTTTCCTCCCTTGAACTTCCCCCTGGCCATCCTGGCCGGCTTGACGACGGCATCCATCGTGGCCGGCAACACTGTGGTGTTTAAGCGGTCAAGCGACTCTCCCACTATAGC
>JBJKQF010000033.1:0-5501 GCA_046705545.1 Terriglobia bacterium | reverse complement strand
TGGCCTTGCCGGCCGTCAGGATGGCGATGTCTTCGAGCATGGCTTTGCGGCGATCGCCGAACCCAGGCGCCTTCACTGCGCAGCACTGCAGCGTCCCACGCAGCTTGTTCACCACCAGGGTAGCCAGGGCCTCGCCTTCAACCTCCTCCGCAATAATCAGCAGCGGCTTGCCGGACTTGGCAATCTGCTCGAGCAGGGGCAGGATATCCTTCATCGAGCTGATCTTCTTCTCATGGATCAGGACCAGTGCGTTCTCCAGCACGCACTCCATCCGCTCGGGGTCGGTGACGAAGTAAGGAGAGAGATATCCGCGGTCAAACTGCATCCCCTCCACGACTTCGAGAGTCGTCTCCAGGGTCTTTGATTCCTCGACCGTGATGACGCCGTCCTTGCCGACCTTTTTCATGGCCTCGGCGATGATATTGCCGATGGTAAGATCGTTGTTGGCGGAAATCGCGCCCACTTGGGCGATCATCGCGCCCTCGACCGGCTTCGAGATCTTGTCGATCTCGCCCTTGATGTGCTTCTTGCTGCCGTCCTTGCTGGTCTCGTCGTAACCGCAAATTGTGCGAACCGCCCTCTCGATGCCGCGCTTCACGTGCATGGGGTTGGCGCCGGCGGCCACCGTCTTAGCACCCTCGCGGAAGATTGCCTGGGCCAGGACGGTCGCCGTGGTGGTGCCGTCGCCCGCAACGTCGGAAGTCTTTGACGCCACTTCGCGAACCATCTGCGCGCCCATATTCTCGAGCGTGTCCGGCAGCTCGATTTCCTTCGCCACCGTTACGCCGTCTTTGGTGATTGTTGGGGGACCAAATTTCTTGTCCAGGACCACGTTGCGGCCTCTGGGGCCCAACGTAGCTTTCACGACGTCCGCAAGTTGATTCACTCCGCGCAGAATCGCATGACGGCTCTGCTCACCATATACAATTTGCTTTGCGTTTGCCATTTTCAACTCCTCCACGACATTCGATAAAGGCTTTGCGTTGCCGGTGGCCAGGTGCGGCAGTTGTCAGCTGCCCGTTTTCACCAAACACCTCCATCGTCGGCTGCTGCTAACTGACTCCCGACCTACTTCTTCCCACTCGCGGCGGCTGCCTTGCCTTCAAGGATTCCCAGCACTTCTTCCTCGCGCAGGATTAGATATTCCTGGTCTTCCATCTTGATTTCTGCACCCGAATATTTCCCGAAAAGGATTAGGTCGCCCGCTTTCACATCCAGGGCGATCACCTTTCCTTCTTCGGTCTTCTTGCCGTGCCCGACGGCGATGACTTTGCCCTCTTGCGGTTTCTCCTTGGCCGTATCAGGAATGATGATGCCGCCCTTCACGGCTTCCTTCTCTTCAACCCGCTTGATCAGGATTCGATCGTGGAGAGGTCTGATATTCATCTAGAGTCTCCTTTCATGCATTAGTTAGGTACGGAATGTTGGCTTGGATGAACCCCTTGCAAACCGAAAGGTCTTGCGCAAGTTCAGGTTGGATCTTCCTCTCCAACGAGTCGCGTCGATGAACGTGGACCACGCGGTGCCGACGGGGTCCGTCCAGCCATACGATTACAGGCTTGCTTGGGCCGCAGAGCCGCCAGCAACGAGTTCGCTGAATTCTAATTCTCATATTTCACCTTGCACGAAATCGTTGTGTGCCCAGCCTCCCAAAAGGATTTCTCCGTGCGGCCTGCCTGGAAGCCCAACATGGCCCCTAAGCAAACCGCAGATGCCAGAAGCATGAGATAGCTGGCTGACAACGGCCATAACAGCGCCCACAGCACCAGGAACAATATCGGAATAGAACTCCACTTCATCATTTTCCTAAGCATTTGACACCTCGTTTCTACGTGCACCCAATCCCTTTTCGTCAGCTTGGAGCGGGCAAACTTGCTCCTCTCAACGAAGGCAAAAATCCGTCTTCCTGTGGTCCTTTGGTCACTTACTTAGGAAACTAGTTTGCCAGACTCCGGAAGGCGCTGGGCAAGCGACCGGTGGGGGCGTTCCAAAGTTCAACGCAAGTCCACTTAAAGTGATTGGCTTCCCGGCGTTCGATTGGTAATGGAGGGAATGGAGAGGACCGGCTGACTCTTGAGAGTCTCAAGCGAGATCAGAAACGCCAGCAGACAAGCCACATCCAGAACGAAAAACACATCCCGAGAAAGCGCGACCGGCTCTATGGGGTTAAACAGCAGGCTGATAGCTACGAACCCGGCTGCCCAAAGGTACTTCGGTCGGGCGACTGCCTCCGTGGCGACCGTTATAGCGCCCACACAGATCAGTATGTCCAGCAGAATCATAACACCTGGCGAGGCCACCCAGAATGCTGTCACCAACAACACACTAGCACAAACAAGCTTCATGATTTTCGTAAACATCGCATTCGTAAACAACATCGCACACCTCATATCTTCCGACAATCGATGGATCGTCTTTTGCCCGAGAGGGAAGAGGGCGGAATTGCCGCCCGCAATAAACACCACGCATCGTGGCCTAGGCCGCTGCTTGAGCAGCGATTTTGTGGAAGGTCGAGCTAGTGACCTCGTAGGTCTGAACTACAGGAGTCCCCTCAATGACATTCGCCAGGGTCTTCTGCACTTGGGGAAATATGTCGCGGCTATAAAGTTCCAAGTTCTCTTTCCTGTCCCACAAACTGATCCCCACCACTTCCGTCCCACCGGGAACCGTAATAACAATTTCGTCCATGAAACCTTTTTGCTTTTGGAGTAACGGAATGACTTCTTCGTTGATTGTTCGAGAAAACAGCGCGAGGCTGTCTGCTTCTAGATAGATGGAGACACATTGTGCGAACATAACAACCACCTCGGTTCTCCGCCTAAGAGGTGCGATTGCAGGTAACCCGACTTAGTCCAGGCTGTCTGGAGACTGAAGGGGAGCAGTTGTCTCAATAACTAGCATGAGTTAATTAACTGTAATTGTCAATTTAAATCAATTTAAATTTGACCCATATTAACCCAAATAAGTTAATCCATGGAGAATCGTGGTGGACCTTTCTTTAGTGATCAAGTATCGCCTGGAAGAACTGGGCCTCAACCAACGAGATCTGGCAGGCACCGCTCGAGTTACAGACTTCTACAATCGGCAATTGCTGATACGAAAAACCGCCCTCTCCAAGAGCAGCCTATACGTATTCCACAACTCAACACAGTCCGTTGGCTGAGTCCAAGTGCGGGCGGTAGATGCTAATCGAAGGATGCGCGTAACGCGATCGGAAATGTCCTCAGGGAGGATTCTCAGGCCTTAATAATCTCGCCGTCGTCGGAAGTTGTCTCTGCCGCCGCCCGTACGCGGTCGGGAGGAGTCCGTCCGCTGCGGGCGAGCTTCATTGACGGTCAAGGCACGGCCCACCAGGGACTGTCCATTCAACCCGGCAATTGCCCGCTGAATGTCTTCTCCATCGCCAAGTTCAACAAAGCCGAAACCTCGGGGGGTTCCGTTCATCTTGTCACGCACCACAACTGCGGAGGCTACCTGGAAGCCCGCGTTTGTCACAAATTCGCCGAGCGAGGTATCGGTGGCGCTATGCGGTAGATTGCCCACGAAAAGTTTGGTTGCCATATTTCTCTATTCCTCCAAATTGGAGCCGTCCTGGGGAGACTTGCTCCGATATCGCTATTTCAGGTTAAACTTACCCCTTCTTTGGAATGCTCTATCTGGGAATGATGCTGCCCCAAATACTTCTTGATGTTGCGGAATCTGATCAAGAGGCGAGCTCCACACGGGAATCTTCCGCTTCGCCTCGGAACTCCTGCGATAAACGCACGGAGCAGATCCCTGGACCATCCTGAAGCTTCAGCGCGACTGGACGAAACACTTCCGCTTGAACTGCAACCATGAAGTCGCGTGCATCAGCGTTCGCATTGGCGAAGTGAAACGCATCGATGCGAGAACTGGCCGCAATTTGAATTCGATCTACATACTGAATATACATGCCGTGATCCTTAAGACCCATATGCGCTAACATCGAATGAAACGCTTGACGCGACACTCCGCTTAGAAGTCAACGCCGCGCGCACGGGCGAGCCACCCCTGCCGTCGATAACGGCCTCTGAGGCAATGAGATAACCAGACCCAGCTCAGGTCGCCAAATGGTTGGATGAGAGAGGTTTGTCTCGTTAACGAGAGTAAGTTAATTCACTTTACCTGTCAAGAATAATATGGCATGCTGTCAAAAGTAGCATCGCAATGAACTTAACAAGTTAACTGAGGGCGATTTCTATGGATTTGGCTGCGATCATCCGGCAGCGACTCGAACAATTAGGCCTTGAACAGAAGGACTTGGCGATAGCCGCCGAAGTCACGGAGTCTTATATCTCGCAATTACTTACAAGGAAGAAAGCGCCTCCCGAGCCGGCGCGAACAGATATCTATGGAAAGATCGAAGATTTCTTGAAATTACGACGCGGAGAAATTGTCAAGCTGGTGCAGTTGCAGCGCCACGAAGAGTTGAAACGGAAGCTGGTGGATCCGCCTCCGCCTTTGTTCAAAGAAGTTCGGGAACTGGTACTCCACAAGTGCATACCAGCCAAGCAGAAACAAGTGAGGATGATCTTTGAACGACAGCCCTTCGGTGAGCTTGAATTCCTGGTCACACAAAAACTTCTGGACGTGGTCAAAGGCATCGCCATGCAAGAACTCGAAAAGGAAGATTGGCTCCGCTTAGTGGGTAGCCTCAACGGTCGAAGCTACGAGGAGACGCGAGTCACGGTTCTGGAATTTCTGGACATAGACGTGCTCAATGTCTCACTTGAGCACTGCACCTCTTTCCTGGATCCCTTGATTGAATCCTGGGACATTGACCTTGCCAACTTCGACCTTGAAATTACTCTGAACCGGAGGGTGGTCCCTGGGCACATTAAGCGGTTTGGTTTCGTTGAACAGCCTGGAAGTCTGGGCGAAGATGCCCCGGGGCTGAAACAATTCCTTCAAGATGCTTCTTTCAATAAAGGAGCCACCGAAGAAGAAATTGAGTACTTACGGGCTCTAAGACTTAACGGAAGACAACCCACTCCGCTCTTCTACTACCGTGAATTACAAAACCTCCGCGATCCGGTGCATTTTCGAGATGCGGGCGAGGGGGGGACCAGGCGGCCGGGAGGCCACGACCCTGCCGGGAAACGCCACCCCGTCCGAACCTCCGGTCGTGTCGCGGCGCGGACCATTCGATAAGACATCCGGGCCTTCATCCAGCGAGTCATAAAAGAGCTTAACAAACGGGGCCCTTTCGTTAGGGGAGGAACTTTTGTGGAATATGCTTCAGAGAGAGCCGGCACTGCGGCCCAGCGTCATTACCTCAGGTAAGAAATGCGATGGCTTTCTGCCGGACGAGACAAGCACAGATTTGGAAGGAGGCCTGATGGCCGCTACGTACGAGAAACGCCAGAAAGAAATGAAGAGACTCGAAAAGCGGCGCCAGAAGGCCGAACGGCGCGCACAGCGAAAGCTTGTCCAGCGTGAACAAAAAGAATCTCCCGCTGAGAACACAATTCCTGTTGGCG
>JBJKQF010000032.1:0-9119 GCA_046705545.1 Terriglobia bacterium | reverse complement strand
GTTCAAGGGACCGAGAAAATTCCTTCCTCGCAGGCCGTTGTTTTCATGAGCAATCACCAGAGCAACTGCGATCCTCCGGCGCTGGCCGTGATGCTTCCTCCGGTATTAATCCTGGCTAAGAAGGAAGTCTTTCGCATTCCGGTCCTGGGCCGCGGCATGCGGATGAGGGGATTTGTCCCCGTTGACCGCAAAAGCCGGGAGCGAGCTTTTGCCGCTGTGGACCAAGCCGCGGATTCACTTAAAAAAGGAAACTCCTTCCTGGTGTTTCCTGAGGGAACTCGCAGCCGCGACGGCCGGCTCCAGGCGTTCAAAAAGGGCGTCTTTGTGATGGCGATCAAAGCTGGAGCGCCGATTGTGCCGATTTCAGTATCCGGCGGAATCAGAATCATGCGTAAGGGACAATTCACCGTGCATCCGGGAACTCTCAGGATCACAATTCACGATCCAGTCCCCACCGCCGGCTGCGCCACGGAAGACCGTTCAAGGGTTGCCGCCCAGGTACGTGCCGCCATCGGCGCCGGGCTTGCGGCCAATGAGCAACCAGTAGAACCCAACCAAAGTTGATTGGCCCCGGTCATTCCTAACCACTAGAGCTTTAGGAGTTGGGGCGGGTGAAGTGCTTGCGCACCGCTGCGTAGATCTCCGGCAGGCGCGCATAAGCTGCCGAACACCGGAGCCAGCGGTCATGATCCACCACCGGGGATCCGGAGATGATCTTGTTCGGCTGCACATCGGAGGGAATGCCGGACTGCGCCGTTGCGATTACGTTATCTCCAATGGTCAGATGCCCCGCCACTCCCACTTGGCCTGCCAGAATTACATTCGCTCCCACTTTGCAGCTTCCTGCAAGCCCCGCCTGTCCGCAGAGCAGAGTGTTGGCGCCAAGATCGCAGCTGTGCCCAACATGAACCAGATTATCAACCTTCACGCCATTCCGCAGCCGGGTTTCACCTACGGTGGCGCGGTCAATGCAGGAGTTCGCCTGGACCTCAACATTGTCTTCAACCACCGCAGTCCCGGCTTGCACGATCTTGTAGTAGGAACCATCGGCTTGGCGCGCGAAGCCGAAGCCGTCGCTTCCGATGACGACCCCGTTCTGCAAGATGACGTTGTTCCCAATTGTGACGTTCTCCCGGATGACAGCGTGTGAGTGAGCAAAGAGGCCGTTCCCAATTTTCGCCCCCGAATAGATCATGACATGCGCCTTGATGACACAGTCATCCCCGATCTCCACGCCCTCTTCAATCACTACGTAGGGTCCGATGGATGGGTTGCGGCCGATCTTGGCATCTGGAGCGATCACAGCGGTGGGGTGAATGCCTGGAGCCGGGCGGGGCGGCGGGGAAAATAGCTCCAAAGCCTTCGCAAAGGCCAAGTAGGGATTGTCCGAGCGGAGGACGGGACGTCCCGGGTCTGGTTCCCCAGGAGAAAGAATAACTGCTGCCGCTCTAGTGGTTCGAAGTTTCAGCCGATACTTAGGGTTGGAGAGGAAGGTCAGAGAAGTGGGGGCCGCCATTTCGATGGGGGCAACCGCCGTGATCTCCAAATCTGCGGGGCCTTCCAGCTTCGCGCCCAGCTTCGTCGCAATGTCGCCAAGTCTCATGAGTCGAACTCCTTCCGGATTAGCAGGATACCGGCGGCTTTTCACCGCATGGCGGTGGCCATGCCGGGCATCCCAAGATGCAAGGTTATCAGGGGTGGCAAGGATAGGCAACGCCCGACGGGCAGGGGGCGGTACCGCTGTCCTGTTGTCCTATCGTGGCTGGCAGCCAAGAATTAGCGCGATCCCTAGAGGGAGAAGGACAATTTTCGTGGGACCAAATCGAGGTGAATCCAATGCGCACTCCACAAAAGGGAATTCGCGGCGGCACGAGAATTCCTATCGAGCTTCCAGTCAGTATCCGCTGGAGAAGCCAGGCAGGAATTGAGCGCCGCGCAGAAGCCAAAATCGGAAACATCAGCGGGAATGGACTGTTCATTCGAACCAAGCGACGCTGGCGTCCGGATACAAAGCTCCATTTGACCGTTTTGTTTCCCCCGGAGGTTACCAATGTGCCGATCCATCTGTACTGCGAAGGCCGCGTGGTCCGGCAACAGGCGCGAACGCAGGCGGCTGGCGTCGGAGTAGTGATCGATGACTACAATTTGCTTGCCTCCTCGCAACGCGCGCTGCGCGGCAGGGTTCGATATCGATAGCTTGGGTCAGAAGGGGTCCATGGCAGACCCGGCTTCCGTCATGAGTCAAAGAACGCGGCAGAAAAATAGGAAGAAGACAAAGATCCTACTCGCAGACCGCGAAGCGATTTTTCGTTTAGGGCTAAAGAAGGTTCTTAGCGCTGAGGATGACTTGCGGGTGGTTGCACAGGCAGAAACTGTTCCGCAAGTTCTGGCGATGATTGCGACCTTCCGCCCGGACCTGGCTATCATTCAGGAAGAAATCGTCTTCGCGGAGGGTCAAAATCTGGTCGGGAAAATTCACCACCATGCTGAAAAGTGCAAGATCATCGCCATTGCAACCCTCTTTTCAGAACAAACGAAGAAGGAACTTATTCAGGCGGGAGCCTCGGGACTGCTTTGCAGGGCGGAGCGGCCGGAGGTCTTTGGCGAAGCAGTTCGCAAGGTCATCCTCGGTGAGAAGGTATTTCCACAGGAGCCCTTGGCGCGTCAATCGGTCAGAATTACAGGAGGTGGAAATCGAGGGCTGCGCCCTGTGGATACGTTGACGAATCGCGAGCGGACGATTGTAAGCTGGCTTACGCAGGGGTGCCGAAACCGCGAAATCGCAACGCGCCTGGAAATTAGGGAACAGACCGTTAAGAACCACCTCCGCTCAATTTTCGACAAAGTAGGTGTTTCCGACCGATTAGAGCTGGTTCTCTATGCGATCCATCAAAGGCTGGAGCTTCCTCCCGTACTATAATGATTCTAATGTGCTTATCTAAATTCAAGGCCGTCTGGAGACCTGCGAGCGGAAAATTTCTGCCTCGATCCGCGTAAAGCTTGCCCTTTTTCAATCATCCGTGGGGCCATTCGGGGCCACAGCCCTGAGCCGCCAATAAAATCCAGCTTGGTCTTGTCAATGGGCTTGTGCTAAGATGCGATTCGATTCGAGCTTATCAATCTTGAAGGCTCAAGGTTAGTGAGCACTTGAGAAATCTCCTATCCTATTGGAAGTAAATAGATTAGCCTTTTGGATAGGTGGTGGCAAGATTTCGGGCTTAAGCCGCAGTGAGCGAGCTTGCATTGTTTTGGCGTTTGTGCCGGTCGGCAGCTCATTGTGCCGCCTAATGTAATTCTACAAGTCCTTCGTGCTAATCTATTGATTGCATTATGCAATCCCGCTACACTTTGGCGCCAAAACGGCCTGGGGGCGCAGTCCAAGAGCGACTGGTTCCTCCAGTTAGCGCTTCAGCGGAGGTCGCCAGCTTCCTGGACTACGCTCGCGTTGAGAAGGGCTTATCCCCGAATAGCATTTCCGGTTACCGGCGAGACTTGCAGAAGTTCTTCATTTACTTGCAAGAGTCGCACTTGGAACTGGACCGTGTGCGCCACGAAGATATCCGCAAGTTTCTTGAATCATTGTACCGACACGGCTTGGGGGCGCGCTCCGTGGCAAGGCACTTGGCAGCGCTGCGGCATTTTTTCCAGTTCCAGGTCAAGGAAGGGAACCTGCCGCAAGACCCCGCGCGGGAAGTTGAAGCCCCAAGACTCGAGCACTCGCTCCCTAAGTACCTCAGCACCGGCGAGGTTGACAGCCTGCTCGCGCAACCCGACCCTGCAACACCAGCAGGGCTGCGAGACCGCGCCATGCTGGAGCTGCTCTACGCGACCGGCATGCGCGTTTCAGAACTTCTCTCGGTACGATGGGAGGATTTCGAGCCCAACCTGGGGATTGTCCGGTGTATCGGCAAGGGAAGGAAGGAACGCCTGATCCCAGTGGGGAAGTCAGCTTTGCGTGCCGTTGAAGCTTACGTCCGTAGCGGGCGCGCCAGCTTTGCCAAGAAACCCGGGGTTCCTCACATGTTCTTGAACGCCCGCGGCGGAGCTCTATCCCGAGTGGGTTTCTGGAAGATCCTGGGGGCCTACGGACGGCGGGCAGGCATCCACACGGCGCTGACGCCGCACATGATCCGGCATTCTTTCGCGACCCATTTGCTGGAGCGGGGGGCCGATCTGCGGTCCATTCAGAGTATGCTCGGCCATAGCGATATTTCAACAACGCAGATTTACACCCACGTCCTGAAGGAACGATTGCGGCAGGTTTATCAGTCTCATCACCCGCGAGCCTGAATCTCTTGAAGATCTTCGAGACAGCCTCGCTTACAGGAATTTATGAGCGACTACAACTTTTTGATGGAAACGCGGCTCTCCCCGGCGCAGTTCCAGGTGCTGAACCGGCTTAGCAGAGCTGCTCACGATAAAGACCTCAACTTGTACCTTGTGGGCGGTGCAGTGCGCGACATGACCTTTGGGCAGGCCACCGTCCGCAACCTGGACTTTGCCTTGGAAGGGGACCCCGAAAAGCTCTTCCGGGCGCTGCAAGCTGACAGCACCCGTCATAAGAAGCCCGGCAAGCGGGGGCAGGGCTCCGAGCAGGGTGGGCTCGAGGTTGTCCGGGTCTCGGCGGACAAGCGGCTCCGGGCGTTGCGGCTGTGGTTTTCGAACGGGGTCCGTGCCGAAATTGCGCAGTGCCGCACCGAAACGTACACTGCTTCCGGAAACTTGGCGGCCTCTCCCTCCATGATCTTTGAGGACTTGAAAAGGCGGGATTTTGCATTCAATGCCATGGCAATTTCCCTCCATCCGAATTCCCGAGGCCTGCTGCTCGATCCCAAAAACGGGGTTGGTGACATTGAACGCGCGGAAATTCGAGCGCTTCACTCCCGGAGCTTCCTTGAAGATCCGCGGCGAATTTACCGGTTGTTGCGTCTGGGGTTGCGCTTGGGCTTCAAACCGGAAGAAAAGACCACTCGTTGGTTGGAAGGCGCCCTTGAGGAACGGGCTTGGACGAATCTATCAGCAGCGAGTCAGGGACGGGAACTGGAAGCCGTCCTTCGCGAAGAGGGTCCCGACAAGGTACTCAAGCTGTACGTTGACCGGGGAATTCTGGGCGGCTTGGACCGCCGTCTTGGCCGGATAGCTTACGAGCAGTTTCGAAAAGTCCGTACCATCTCCCACAAAATCCCGGGTGCGGACCCTTTTCTTCTCAACTTTCACTGCCTTGTCAGCAAACTGGGCCCGGCGCAACAGAAGCGTCTGGCGCAAGAGATCCTGGGGGACTCTCAAACTGTCAAGCAGGCTTTGAATTTGCAAAAGGATGCGAAGAAAGTGGCCCGTGTCCTGAGCAGTTCAAAATGCGCCTTGCCCAGCCATGCCTACAAACTACTGTCAACCCAAGACGAATCGCTCTTGCTGTTTCTGCTGGCGTACTATCCCCAGGCCAAGATCCAAAGCCGCGTCAAGAATTACCTGGTTAAGGCAACGCAAGTACGTGAACGTCTGCCCCGCCAGGAACTCCTGGCGATGGGCATGAAGCCGGGCCGGGAATTTGACAAGATCCTTGAGCGCGTCTTCTTTGATCAGTTGGATGGCAAGATCAAGACCCACCAACAGCTCGAAAAGGAACTGCGGTCGTTGTCAGGGATCAAAGAACCGCCACCGCCGCCACCTCCTCCACCGCCGCCCGTGGTCAAGCCCTCCAAAGCCCGGTTACCCAAGAAGAAGCCAGAGCCAACCAAGGCGGCTACAGCGGCTCCTCCTGCGCCTACGGCTGGAGGGTTAAAAGCGGCGCTCTCCAGGCACAAAGCTAAGAAGGCGAAGCCCGTTCACTCATCGGGGGCTGCTCGCCCAGCTAAGCCACCCAAGGTCCATGCGCCCAAGCGGAAAGCGGCGTCCGCGAAAGCTGCTCGATCGTCCAAGCAGAAGCGAAAGAAAAGATGATGAATCTTCCGCTGCGTGACACAGGCGGAGATGGATTACAGGTTTTCAATGAACCGCTTCTGTAGGTGGTTTTACCTTGGCGATAGGTCCGCTACGAGAGTGGGTGTGGCGCGTATGAAAACGTGCTATTCTCGGAAGCGTTGTCATACAGGGGGTGAATAGTCCATGGGAAAATTTATCTTCGGTATCATCATTGGATTTCTTCTGGTCCCGGCTGGTTTTTACTTGTACGTTCAATCCGGACATGCGCCTGTTGCGACTTCGGCGCCGCCGATGCCGTTTGAACAATTTTTTGCCAAGACCGCCTTACACGCCACAATTCGCCGGGAAGCGCCAAAGACTCACAGCACGACCGCAAGCCCGGCGGAATTGATGGCCGGGGTACAAGTCTACAGGCATCATTGCGGGATGTGCCACGGCCTGCCGGGAAAGCCGATGTCCGGCATTGCGAAGGGGGAATTTCCTCCTCCTCCGCAGCTTTTTGAACCCGACCACATGGTCACGGACGACCCGGTAGGCGTCACGTACTGGAAGGTCAAGCATGGGATTCGCCTAACAGGGATGCCCGGCTTTCATGCTTCGCTGAGCGACGTGCAAATCTGGAACGTCAGCCTGCTCCTAGCGAACGCGGACAAAGTGCCTTCGGACGTCAGCCAGGCGTTGGACGCTCCATTTGGACCGCCCCCGCCACCGCCCTCTAAGCCGACAAGTAAGGCAAAGGGCCGGCGGAGGTAGTTTCTCGGCTGCTGCACAGCCGCCGTTCCGGCACAGAACGTTTCTTCGGGCTTTGACTAATCCACAGCGGGTATCATCGATGGCAGCGGGTCCTGAGGGATCCGCGCGCCCGCCTGTGCTTTTTTTTGGTAAAATAAGTGCTAATGGCTTCCGAGAATTTCATTCATCTGCACCTGCACACGGACTATAGCCTTCTCGACGGTGCTTGCGGGATCTCCCGGCTGATGGAGCGGGCTGTTGAGCTCAAGATGCCGGCGGTGGCTGTCACGGACCATGGGAACCTGTTCGCCGCCGTAAAGTTCCACGATGCTGCGCGCAAGCACGGGCTCAAGCCTATCATCGGCTGCGAGGTTTATGTGGCGGGGACGAGCCGTTTTGATCGCTCCCCGGACGCTGACCGGCCCAACCATTTTGTCCTGCTTTGTGAAAACGAACAAGGATACCGTAACCTGGTGAAGCTGGTTTCTTCAGCTTACACAGAAGGCTACTATTACAAACCTCGTATTGATAAAGACCTGCTGGCCCGCCATTCGGAGGGCTTGATCGGCCTTTCTGCCTGCTTGCGGGGCGAGATTGCTGTAGCGCTATCTGCCGGCCGCTACGACGCCGCTCTCCAGTCAGCCTATGACCTTCAGGACATCTTCGGTAAGGGAAATTTCTACCTGGAAATTCAGGACCAGGGAATGGATGAGGAGCACAAGATCAACCCCGATCTCCTGCGCCTTTCGCGCGAAACGGGCATTCCCCTGGTGGCCACCAATGACTGTCACTACCTGACGCAACAGGACGCCCGAGCGCAGGAAGTGCTGGTTTGCATTCAGACCGGGAAAACGCTGAGCGATCCCAATCGCATGAAGTTTCCCACCGACCAGTTTTTCTTTAAATCGGGCGCGGAAATGGCCTCCGTATTCGGTGAAATTCCCGACGCGCTCACGCGGACGCTGGAAATTGCAGAGCGCTGCGACTTGCACCTGGAAAAGAAGGAGCACGTTTTCCCGCACTTCGAAGTTCCACAGGGTGAAACGCTGGATAGCTTCTTTGAGAAGGTCACGCGGCAGGGATTCGCTTTGCGCCGCGACCGGCTGGAAAGGCTGCGGGCTGCCGGCCGTCTGCAGTATCCCATGGAAGCTTACGACGATCGCCTGGAGCGGGAACTCGAACTGATCAAGCAGATGCGCTTCGCGGGCTATTTCCTGATTGTCTGGGACTTCATCCGTTTTGCGCGCGAGCAGTGCATCCCGGTGGGGCCGGGGCGCGGTTCGGCGGCGGGGAGTTTGGTTTCCTACGCCCTGCACATCACCGACATTGACCCACTCCAGCACGGCTTGCTCTTCGAGCGATTTCTCAACCCGGAGCGCATCAGCTTCCCGGATATTGATATCGACTTCTGCATGCGGCGGCGCGGCGAGGTGATCAACTACGTCACGGACAAGTACGGCCGCGAAAACGTCAGCCAGATCATCACTTTTGGAACCATGGGGGCCAAGGCGGTCCTGCGTGACGCGGGCCGCGTGCTCGACATGCCCTTTGCGGAAGTCGACAAGATCGCCAAGCTGGTGCCGAACGTTCTGAATATTTCGCTCGACGATGCTCTCAAGCAGTCGGCTGAGTTGCGCCAGATGAAGGGCCAGGACGCGCGCGTCGCCGACCTTCTGCAAATTGCCGGGCGGCTCGAAGGGTTTGCCCGGCATGCTTCCACTCACGCCGCCGGAGTCGTAATCTCGCCGCAGCCTCTCCAGGAAATCGTTCCGCTCTACAAGAGCAGCAAAGACGAAATCACGACACAGTATGCAATGGACGAACTCGAGAAAATCGGGCTGCTCAAGATGGATTTTCTGGGGCTCACAACGCTCACCGTCCTCGACGACTGCCTGAAGCTGATTGAGACGGCGCGCGGCGAGAAGCTGGACCTTGACGCATTGCCCCGCGACGACCAGGAGACTTACGATCTGCTGGGGAAGGGGCTTACCGCCGGCATCTTCCAGTTTGAAAGCCGCGGCATGACGGAAATCCTGCGCAGGGTCAAGCCCAGCCGTTTGGCCGACCTGACGGCACTGAACGCGCTCTACCGTCCCGGTCCCATCCAGGGAGGCATGATCGATGATTTCATCGCCCGCAAGACCGGCAAGAAGCGCGTGACTTACGACCTGGCGCAGCTTAAGGAAATCCTGGATGAAACTTACGGCGTTATTGTCTACCAGGAACAGGTGATGCAGATTGCGGCCGCTGTTGCAGGCTTCACTCTGGGTGAAGCAGACGTCTTGCGCCGCGCCATGGGCAAGAAAAAGCACGAAGTGATGGTAGCGATGCGCGAGAAGTTCCTCGCGGGCGCAAAAGAGAAAAAAGTGCCTGCTGCAAAAGCGGAAAAGCTCTTTGATCTAATGGCGCAGTTTGCCGGGTATGGCTTTAACAAGTCGCACTCTGCCGCTTACGCGTTAGTCGCC
>JBJKQF010000031.1:0-16334 GCA_046705545.1 Terriglobia bacterium | reverse complement strand
TATTGGGCAATCGCATCATCAATTTTTCCCTGAAGCCGGAACACAAGACCCAAGTTATTGTAAGCGGCCGCGTACTTGGGGTTCAATTTGATCGCCTCGCGGAACTCGGCCACGGCGCCCTTCAAGTCTCCCGACTGCCGCAGAGTATTGCCAAGGTTGTTGTGCGCTTCAGGCCAGTCGGGCTTCAACTTAATCGCAATGCGGTGCTGCGCTATCGACCCCTTGAGGTCCCCCTGGAGCGCCAGCGCGTTGCCGAGATTATCGTGCGCCAGGGCCCAGTCCGGCTTCAAACGGACCGTCTCCTGAAATTCCACAATCGCCTGGCCCAAGTTGCCCGCCAGGGCTTCCGTCAAAGCCAAGTTGTTGCGGGCTTCCACATCGGTGGGATTGATGTCCAAGCACTTCTTGAATTCGCTCTCGGCCTCTTGCAGCTTGCCTTCCTGGCGCAACAGGTTTGCCAGGTCAAAGTGGCCCTTGCCATAACCCGGGTTCAGGCGAACCGCCAGCAGATATTGAAGCATCGCTCCGTCCAGGTCGTGAGTTTGTTCAAGCACGGTACCCAAGGCATCATGGACTTCAGCCCAGTTGGGTTCCAGCTTCAGCGCCTGCTGGTAATGGTAGATCGCACTTTCCAGCAGCCCCTGTGCCTGCAACTTCTGGCCTTCCGCAAGATTTTCCCGAGCCGCCGGATTCCATCCCGCTTCGGAAGAAGCCTTCTCAGCTTTCCGAGCTTTCTCCCGGGGCTTGTGAGTTGCGCGCCGTTTGTGGACGGCCTTCTTGTGAGCAGGGCTATGCTCTGCGGGGACCTTAGTGGAGGATTGGCCTGAACTCCGGAGCGGAAACGCTCCCAGCGCAGCCGTCAGCAGGAAGATCGGAACAGGCTTTAAGATCATGCGAGTTCGGCCCCAGAAATCATACGCCAGGCGGCCATTGCCCAGCCGGTCGATACACCAATGCACCCCGCAAGTCTTGCGAGGATCAAGATCAGGCGAGCTCTTTCTTCAACACTTCCTGAACCAATTGCGGATTGGCCTGCCCGCGCGTGGCCTTCATGACCTGGCCCACAAACCATCCGAGAGTGGCCGTCTTGCCCTGGCGATATTGCTCCACCTGCTTGGGGTTGGCGGCAATAATCTCCCGTGCCGCGGCCGCAATCTTTTCCGGGTCCGAGATCTGTTCGAGCCCTTTTTCGCTCACAACCTGACTGGCGCTCTTTCCTGTGCGGAACATCTCTGCCAGGACATCCTTGGCCATCTTCCCCGAAAGCGTTCCCTTGGCCACCAGTTTGATCAGGCCGGACAGGTTCTTTGGAGAAACGGGAGAATCCAGAATTGTTTTGCTGTTCTCCTGGAGCAAGTAGGTCAGATCGTTTAAGAGCCAGTTCGCCGCGAGCTTCTGCTCTCCTGATTCCTTGGCAGCCTGCTCGAAATAGTCCGCCACAGCTCGCGACTGTGTCAGCAGAGCCGCATCCTGCGCGGGCAATCCGTATTCGGTGAGGAAGCGGTTCTCCCTTGCCCCGGGAAGCTCCGGCAACGATTGCAGCACTTCTTCTTTCCATTCCGGCGTGATTACCAGCGGCAACAGGTCAGGCTCGGGGAAGTAGCGGTAATCGTGTGCAAATTCCTTGGAGCGCATGCTATGGGTCTTTTGCTCCCGGCTGTCAAACAAGCGGGTTTCCTGCTGAACCTCGCCGCCGCTCTCCAGCACTTCAACTTGCCTGGCGACTTCGTAGGCCAAAGCCTTTTGAAGAAACCGGAAAGAATTCAGGTTCTTCACTTCCGCCTTGGTTCCGAACTGGGTTGCACCTCTCTTTCGCACGCTGACGTTGGCATCCACGCGCAAGCTGCCCTCTTCCATGTTGCAGTCCGAAACTTCGAGGTAAAGCATCAGCGTCTTGAGGCGTGTTAGATAATCGTAGGCTTCCTCCGGAGTGCGCAGGTCCGGCTCGCTGACGATTTCGATCAACGGAACCCCGGAGCGATTGAGATCAATATAAGTCTTCTCATCCGAATCCGGGAATCCCTCGTGGAGCGACTTGCCGGCGTCTTCTTCCATGTGCACGCGGGTGACGCCCACGCGCTTCCAGTCGCCCTCCGACTGGATGTCAATCCAGCCGTGCTCGGCGAGGGGTTCGTCATACTGCGAGATTTGGTATCCCTTGGGAAGGTCCGGGTAAAAATAATTCTTGCGGGCAAAGCGGGAGCGCGGGTTGATCACACAATTGAGCGCCAACGCGGCCTTCATCGCCATCGTCACGGCCTCGCGGTTGAGCACCGGCAGCGCGCCCGGAAGTCCCAGGCACACCGGGCAGACGTTCTGGTTGGGCGGATCCCCAAAGCGCGTTGCGCAGGAGCAGAAAATCTTGGACCGAGTCAGGAGCTGAACGTGTACCTCCAGCCCGATCACCGGCTCGTATCTGGAAAGCGTCTCAGGAGATACGGTAGTTAACGTTGACATTACTGTTTCCTATGGTCTCTTTGCCGGACGGAAAGCAATCCGGTCGAGGCCCCGCACGTTGCAATTCCTTGGCAGGCCACTATTATACATGACCTCCGCAGCGAGTCTACGCCGCTGCAGCGCCATAAGCTCCCAGGCGGGGCCCCGCCGAGAAGCGCCTAAGAATCAGCTTCGTTTTTGTTTGTCAAACCCCTCGTTTCTGTGAACAATAGCTGGGCATTGTGATTCGACCGCGTGAAACGCGCGCCCGGAATCTGGGGCTACAAGCCATCCCATCATGAATTCAGATTCCCCTGGAATTCGTCCTTCCAAGGTCCGATGGAAAGTCATTGCCATCCTGGCGCTGATCGCCGCCCTGACTTATCTTGACCGGCTGAACCTCAGCATCGCCGGCAAATATATCCAAGACGAGTTCTCCTTTAACACCGAGACCATGGGCTGGATTCTCAGCTCCTTTGTGTTGGGGTATGCGCTGTTTCAAGTCCCCTGCGGACGCCTTGGCGACCGCTTTGGACCTCGCCGTCTCATTGCCTTTGCCATTCTGTGGTGGTCCGTTTTCACGGCCGCCACGGGACTGGCCGCAGACCTGCCGGTCACCCGATGGGTGGGCGTGGCCGGCTCTTTCATCCTCTTGCGAATCCTGATCGGAGTGGGAGAGGCCGCTGTCTTTCCCAACGGCAACAAAGTGATCGCCTTATGGATTGATGCCGAGCACCGCGGTCTGGCGAACAGTCTGGTGTTTGCCGGCATCGGCGCCGGTGGCGTCGTTACGCCCATCTTCATCGCCGACGCCATGCAGCGCTGGGGGTGGCGGTCAACCTTCTACATTTGCGGGGTGCTGGGTGTCATCGTGGCGGTGGGTTGGCTCCTCTACTTCCGGGACCGTCCCGAAGATCATTCCAAGGTGAACGCCGCGGAACTCGATTTGATTCGCCGTACCCGCGCTGCTCGCGATACACCAAGCGGCCATTCCAATCCCGCCGCCCAGCGCTGCCCCTGGAGAAAGATACTGCGCAGTGGCACGGTCTGGAGCTTGTTGATCAGCTACTTTTGCATCGGGTACCCAGCCTACATCTTCTATACCTGGTTTTTTATTTACTTGGTCCAGGTGCGCGGCTTGACGATTACCCAGGGCGGACTCTGGACCTCCACGCCGTTTCTAGCCATCGCGGTTCTCTCCCCCGTGGGAGGGTGGTTTTCCGACCGCGCGGTGGGCGAATTCGGACGGCCTCGCGGCCGCCAGATTGCCCTGTGGACCGGCGTGGCCTTTTCAGCAAGTTTCATGTGGATTGGCAGCGCCACCCAGGACAATACCATTGCCATCATTCTGTTGGCGCTGGCTTCCGGCTTCAACCTTTTTGCCACAGCAACCCTGTGGGCCACCTGCAATGACCTCACCCGCGATTTCGCCGGCTCCCTTTCTGGACTGATGAATATGTTCGGAAACCTGGGCGGCTGGCTTTCTCCCATCGTGACCGCCATTATTGCCACCCACTTTGGGTGGAACCAAGCCCTCCATTTTGCCGCCGTGCTGACCGCCCTCGGCGGAGGCTTCTGGCTGTTCGTCAACGCCGATCAGAGCTTTGATGAGCCTGCCTAGCGGTCGGCACGCAAGGCGAGCCGCCACCCAGCACGAGCGCGGCCCGTGACATGCTACAATCAAGGCGGGCTGAAGATTTCAACAAGCGCTGACGAAGGAACTTCAGGGTTCCTTGAGGCGGCAGGCACAAAAAGTCAATGCCATGGACAGCACTTTACTTCCCGTCTTCCCGCTCAACACGGTGCTCCTGCCGGGAGAAATCCTGCCGCTGCACATTTTTGAAGAGCGATACAAACAGATGATCGGAGAGTGTCTGGAAGCCCAGGCTCGGCAATCCGTGCAACAGGAGTTCGGCATTGTGCTGGCAGAAGGCGGGGAGATGCAATCCGTGGGATGTTCGGCACGCATCTCAAAGGTTGTTCGCAACTACCCCGACGGGCGACTGGACATCCTGGCGGAGGGAAGGCGGCGGTTCGAAATACTTTATACCAATGAAGAAGCATCCTACCTGCGATGCGGGGTAAATTTCTTTAGCGACGACGGCCCTGAAGCGCCCGGCGAGCCTGAGGCGGCGCACGCCCTCGAACTGTTCCGGCAAGTCTCGAGCCAACAGACCCGGACCTCGGAAGAACTCCCTGAGTTTACGCCGCCCTATCGTTACCTTTCCTTCCGCTTGGCGGCCGCGCTGGCCCTGGACCCCGGCTTCAAACAGGAGCTGCTGTCCCTGCGGCAGGAAGCTGCGCGTCTGGCGAGGGTGGTCCAGGCAATGAACATCCTGATCGGGCAGATTCAATTTTCTCAAAGGGCCCAGGAGAAGGCGCGAGGCAACGGGAACACTCGCCACGGCGTCCATTAAGCTGGACGAGCCAGTGGTTCAAGTCCCGCACCCAGACCGAGGAAGCGCGGCTTGAATTCTGCGGATGCCGCAGTTCCGGGGAGTCTTCCGCAAAGTTGGGGGTTTCTGTCTACGCTGCCGGGCTCCTACAGGGATCCAAGGAAAACAATCCAGTTAACAGGAGTGTACAAGACCATGGGCAAGGCGATCTTTCTTCTCATGCTAATCCTCGGATGGACCGTCTCCCTCCAGGCCGACGTTCTGCGCCTTAAGAACGGCGACGTCATCAATGGAACGTGGGAGCGAGTGGTAGGTAACACTCTCGTGTTTAAATCGGAGACGTTGGGCGAAATCAAGGTCGATATCAGCAAGATCAAGTCCCTTCAAACCAAGGGACCTGCCGCCGCGATGCTCCCCGAGGGGCAGAAAGTGGAAGGCAAGCTCGAAGTGTCGCCGCAAGGCAAATGGCAACTGGTGCCCACTAAGCCCGGCGCGGCCCCCCAGGAACATTTCGTGGCCGCCTACCCCGAAAAGAGTTTTGAAAAGTTGGACCAGACGGTTCACGCCAAGCCCTGGCAGGATTGGAAAGGAGCCACCAATTTGGGTTACAGCGCGATCACCGGCGACACCCAATCACGCAGCTTCACCGCCAACGTGAACGCCATTCGCAACCAGCCGGACATTCCCGGGCTGGCCGTAAAATGGCGAACCAATTTCTCCCTGACCGCGCTCTTTTCGCACGCCACATCCTCCAGCTCCACCGCCGAGATCACCTCCAACACCTTCAGCAGCGGCATCCGGCAGGACCTTCTGTTCACCAAGAAGAATTTTGTCTTTGCCCTTGCGCAATACGATTACATCCAGCCTGAGGGAATCAGACTGCGGCAAACGTACGGCGGCGGCTTCGGAAGGGACATGTTTCACCGGCCGAAGTTCGACTTTAGCGTGCTGGGCGGCATGACTTACGTTCGAACAAACCTTGAGAACACCACGACAACGCCGCTTCCCGCCGGCACCGCTTTATTTCAGGGCAGCGCGGAGGCGATTGCCGGGGAAAAGGTAACGGCGCAGCTTACGAAGTGGCTGGCCTTTGTACACGATATCAATTTCTATCCCAACCTGACCCAAAGCGGTGAATATCGCTTTGACACGAACACTTCACTGGCCGTGCCCTTGACCAAACGGCTCTCTTTCTCGGTAAGCTTTGTGGATTTTTACCTCAGCAACCCCTTGCCGGGGAACCACAAGAACAACGCCACGCTCAGCACGGGGCTTGGAATCCGTTTCTGACGCGGTTGCAAGGCGTCGCGGCGTCAAGCGCGGCCGCCCGCGAATCGGCCGTTGAGTTCGCTGGAGCGGGGCGCGTATAATCGGGGGAAAGAGGGGCTATGTCAAAAGCAAAGACCTTGGGTGAACTCAAGAACTCCAATTATCTCAGCCGGAGCGTGAAGGATGAGATGCGCGCCAACCTCATTCGCAAGCTCCATTCCGGGGAAAGCATCTTTCCCGGCATTGTGGGATTTGACGATACGGTGATCCCCCAAATTTCCAATGCCATCCTTTCGCGTCACAATTTCATTTTGCTCGGCCTGCGCGGCCAGGCCAAGAGCCGCATCCTGCGTTCCCTGGTCTCTCTGCTGGATGAAGAAGTTCCGTTTGTGGCCGGCTGTGAAATCAACGACGACCCTCTGAAACCGATCTGCCGCGCCTGCCACGAATTGATCGCCGAGGCCGGCGACAAGACACCGATCGATTATCTTCCGCGAGAGCAGCGTTACGTCGAGAAGCTGGCCACCCCGGACGTGACCATTGCGGATATTATCGGCGACCTCGATCCAATCAAAGCGGCGCGCGGCGGGCACGCCCTCTCGAGCGAGCTGACCATCCATTACGGCCTGCTGCCCCGAGCCAACCGCGGCATCTTCGCCATCAACGAGCTTCCCGACCTGGCCGGCAAGATTCAGGTCGGCCTCTTCAACATTATGCAAGAAGGTGACGTGCAAATTAAGGGCTACCCGGTGCGATTGCCGCTCGATGTGGCCATGGTGTTTACCGCCAATCCGGAAGACTACACCGCCCGCGGCAAGATCATTACACCCCTCAAGGATCGGATCGGCTCTGAGATTCGCACGCACTATCCTCTGACGCTCGAGCAAGGCATCGCCATCACCGCACAGGAAGCTTGGAGCGAGCGGGGCGACGCGCCTCGGCTGGTGATCCCGGAATTCATCAGCGAGATGATCGAGAGCGTAGCCTTCGAAGCGCGCGCGGAAAAGAAGATCGATAAGCGCAGCGGCGTGAGCCAGCGCATGCCGATCACCTGCCTGGAGAACGTGATCTCCAACGCCGAGCGCCGGGCGTTGGTGAAGCGCGAAAAACTCGCCGTTCCCCGCCCTTCCGATATTTACGCCGGGCTGACTTCCCTGACTGGAAAGTTTGAGCTGGAGTACGAGGGAGAACTGCGGGGCGCTGAAAACGTAGCTCGCGACGTCATCCGGCAAGCGACCGCGCGAGTCTTCAAAAAGCATTTTGACGGCGTACCGATGCAGCCCCTGGTCCAGTGGTTTGAACTCGGCGGAACTTTAAAGTACCAGGATGAAAGCTCTACCGCCGAAATTTACGCCCAGTTCAAGAAGATTCAAGGGCTGCTGGAGGCCACACGGAAACTCGGCATTCATGCTAAAGACGACCCGTCGCTGCAAGTTTCCGGCGCGGAGTTCATTCTGGAAGGGCTTTACGCGTTGAAAAAGATCAGCCGCGATGAAGAACTGGGTTACCACGCCAAGGCCCAGAACGCGGAAACCCTGGGCGAGGAAGCGGAGCGGTTCGGTCCTCGGCGCCGCTCGCTGAACTAGGATCTCGGAAGGCGCAACCTTCGGTTGCTGCGGGACGTCATCCCATGAAGTTCATCAAGTACGGCAAATACGTTGCGGATCCGTTTGAAGGCCTGAGCGCCGAAGACCTGATGCAGATGCTCCAGGATTTCCTGCTGGACAGCGGATTCTTCGACCAGTTCTACGGCCTCACCGAGATGGATTCCGAACGCACCATGGAGCAACTGCGCCAGGCTCTTTTGGAAGCGCTTGAACAGCAAGGCAAGATTCCTCCCGAACTTCTGGAAGAGATGCTGGAAAATCCCGAAGAATCCCTCCTGTCCCAGGCTCTCGACCAACTCCTGCAACAACTGGCCAATGAAGGTTATGTCACCATCGAACAGCCCGGCAAAGGAGCAGTGGAGCCGCCACGGCCCGGACAGGCCGGGCGGGCCGAAGGGTCGGCCAAGTTCGAGATTACGGACAAGGCTCTCGATTTCCTCGGCTACAAAACTCTGAAGGACCTCTTGGGATCACTGGGCAAATCGAGTTTCGGCCGCCATGATACCCGGGAGCTTGCCACGGGCGTGGAGTCAGACGGCTCAAGCCGCCGCTATGAGTTCGGCGACACGCTGAATCTTGATGTGAACGCCACCTTGCTCTCTACGATCTAGCGCAATGGCCTCAAGATGCCCCTCGATTTGGATTATCAGGACCTCCAGGTCCGCCAGTGCGAATACCAAAGCTCCTGCGCCACGGTGCTGATGCTCGATTGCAGCCACAGCATGATTCTCTACGGCGAGGACCGCTTTACGCCGGCCAAGAAAGTGGCGCTGGCGCTCACTCACTTGATCCGCGCGCAATTTGCGGGTGACAGCCTCCACATGGTGCTGTTCCACGATTCAGCGGAAGAGATTCCTCTCCAAGGCCTGGCGCGCGTCAAGGTAGGGCCTTATTACACCAATACCCGGGAAGGATTACGCCTTGCGCAGCGCATCCTCTCTCGCCAGAAGAAGGACATGCGGCAGATCATCATGATCACTGACGGCAAGCCTTCGGCGTTGACGCTGGAAGATGGCCGCATTTACAAAAACGCTTTCGGGCTCGATCCCCTGGTAGTCTCCGAAACCCTCCATGAAGTGGCCCGCTGCCGCCGGAACGGAATTCTGATCAACACGTTCATGCTCGCATCCGATTACGGCTTAATAAATTTCGTCCAGAAGGTCACGGAAATCTGCCGCGGCAAGGCCTACTTCACCACGCCTTATACGCTCGGCCAGTATCTGCTGATGGATTACATGCAGAAGAAGGTCAAACACATCCATTAGCGTCTGTGCTCTCCACCTTATTCCTCGCCCATCCCCTCAGTTTCTTCCTGGGCGCGCTTTTTGTGCTTGGGAGGCTTCTTGCGCCGGTCTTCGTGGTGCTGGCTGGGCGGAGGAGAACCAATCTCCTCGCGCGCCCGGCGCTTCACCTCTTTTGAGGCGGAGAAGAGTTCTCGCTTGGGAGGTTTTCGGGGACTCATGGTGCGCCATGGCGGAAGTGTGTCGGAATCGAACCGACCGGTCCACCAGAGGCAGACCCACAGGATTTGAAGTCCCGGGCGGACACCAGCCCGCATGCACTTCCATATTGATACTAAATGAGCCTCTTAGAGCCGTCAACGTAGCTCCGCTGCTTCATGCTGCAATCCGACGGGTTCATTGACAAGGGCAGCTTTACGCAAAACAGCCCAGGAGGGTGCCGGTTATGAGCTAACCCACAGGTTATTGGGTCCAGCCCAGAAAATCACCCCAAACCTCCACTATTCCTGGTAGATTCGCTGGCCTAGGGGCTAGCGGTCCCTGCAATTTTTGCCATATCGCGGTATCTCTTTCTCTCCGGGACGCCCCGCAACCCCCTCGCCCATCCCGCAAGCAATTGACTTATATACATGTTAATGAATGTTATGACATGGAACTCAACGTGCCCTGGAATAGGAGGGCTACTAGGTAATCCAACTTGTTAATTTAAACGACCTTTCCGGCAACATTGGACAGCGCACAGGGAGGTGATTTGATGGCAACCGTCAACAACCAATGGGTGGGAACAAAGTTAGCTCTTGAGGATACCGAAATAGGTGGGCAGGACGAAACCTGGGAGAGTGACCACTCACGGGAAGTGCCCGCCTATCACAAGCGCCGAACCGCAGGCTTGTGGACGGCGGTCGCAACTCTCGCGGTGGCACTTGCGGTCGTGGCGGGGTACGGTTATTCGGTTCTAAGCAAGGATAATGCCCAACTCTCCTGGCTGCCCGGCTTGGTGGGGTCACTTTCAACGGTTCGCGCTCGCCTGGACGGACTGGAAACAAAGCTCCAGACTTGGCAGGCCGGCCAGAAAGGTCTTGCAACCCAGGTCCAGCGGATGGACGCAGCGTGGAAGTCGCAACTGAGCGAAGTACGCCAACACGCGGTGAAGCTCACGACGGACGCCTATCAAATCGAACACGAAGAGCTGGTCGAGCGCACCCAGGCGCTCAACGCCCAAATTGCTCAGATGGCCTCCCGTCAACAGGTTGAGCAAACTCGAGTGGCGCAGCTTGAGCAGGACCTGGCCCGCACCCGCCAGGAACTCGCTTCCGTCAGGGAAAACTATGACCGGGACCTGGCAGACGTGCGCGCGCAACAGGCTGCCAATCGGGGTGACATTGCCTCCATCAATAACCTGCTGTCAACGGATGAAATCGATTTTGAGGTTGAAAAGAACAAGGAGCAGGAAATTGTCCCAGGTGTCTCGCTCCACTTAACAAAAACCGATATCCAACATCAGCGCTACCAGGGGTGGATTTGGCTTGCCGCAAGCCGGCGCACAATCTGGGTCAAGGGTCAAAACGTCCAGCGCCCAGTGGTGTTTTATCCCAAGGCCGGGGGCGAAGCCTTTGAACTGGTGCTGACCCGGGTCAATCAACGGGGTGGCACGGGGTATCTGCTGATTCCGCGTTACACAGACGATCAGCAGGCGGATCTGAGTTTAAGTGCGAAGCCCCCAAGCGGAAATTCATCGCTGGGCCGTTAGGACGCTGGAGGGGTTATCTTTTTCACCCAGGAGAAACGCCGCCTCTTCCCTTGGGGCGGCGGGTGGAGCTTCCATGGACTCGAATTCTTCCAAGGAACCATTTCAAAACACGTGGCGCGACCGCGTTAAGGCCCTGCGGAATGTCCCGCCCGGGCTGCGGATCGTCTGGGAGTCCGGCCCCCGAGTCGCAATCTCCGGCTTCGCGCTGCGAGTTGTCTCGGCACTGATCCCCATCGGGATCGTGGCGGTTTCCGCCGCCATCATCGCGGCGGTGGTTGACGTCGTCAAGAACCACCACCCGCTCAGCCCCAGCTTCTGGTGGCTGGTCGCGCTGGAGTTTGGGCTGGCCTTGACGGGCAGCGTGCTTTCCCGCCTGATTGATTACTGCGACAGCCTTCTGGCTGACAAGTTCATCCGCCACGTCAGCATCAAAGTAATGGACCATGCCTCACGGCTGGATCTCGCGTCCTATGAGGACCCGGACTTTTACGACCGGCTGGAGCGCGCGAGGGTGCAAGCCACCGACCGCGTGAGCATGATTCAGGCCGTGGGGCGCGTTCTGCAACAGACAGTCACGGCCGTCACGTTTTCCGCCAGCATCTTTTTCTTTTCGCCCTGGATCCTTCTGCTCCTGGTCGCAGGCGTGCTGCCGGCGTTTCTCGGCGAGAGCCACTTTGCGTTTCTCGGCTACTCCCTGAACTTCCGGCAGACTCCCGTCAAGCGTCAACTCGACTACCTCCGAGTCCTCGGCGCCAGCAAGGAGAGCGCGAAAGAGCTGAAGCTGTTTGGATTGAGCAAACACCTGACCGGCCGCTACGCAAGCCTCTCGGACGAAATTTATTCCCAGAACGTATCTCTCCTCAAGCGCCGGCTCTGGGCCACTTCGATGTTCTCGCTCCTCAGCGCAGGCGCTTATTACGGCGCTTATGCTTTTGTAATTTATCAAACCCTTGCCGGAACGCTTTCCATCGGCAAGCTGGTCTTCTTGGCCGGCGCTATCGCAGGCGCCAGCAGCAACATTCAGCAAGTCTTCTCGAGCTTTACAAGCATCGCGGACCAGGCGCTGTTCCTCACCGATTTCCTGAACCTCTTCGCCTTCCAGCCCACCGTAAAGTCCAAGCCCGGGGCGATTCCAGGTCCCAGGCCCATCCAGCAGGGCTTTGAATTTGACCGGGTGACTTTTGCCTATCCCGGAAACTCCCGGCCGGTTCTTGACAATCTCACTTTGCGCATTGAGCCGGGCCAGCGAGTTGCGCTGGTAGGTGAGAACGGCCAGGGCAAAACAACGCTTGTCAAGCTGATCACCCGCCTCTACGATCCGACTTCCGGGCGCGTTCTTCTGGACGGAGTCGATCTTCGCGACTATGACCTGGAAGACCTGCACCGCGAGATCGCCGTCATCTTCCAGGACTTCATGCGCTATGAAATGACCGGGCGGGAGAACATCGCGATGGGAAAAATCGAAGACCTGAACAGCCTGAGCCGTGTGTCCGCCGCCGCCCGCAAGAGCCTGGCGGACGCCGTCTTGCGCAGGCTTCCCCACGGGTACGAGCAGATTCTGGGAAGGCGTTTTGAAGGCGGCGTCGACCTCTCTGGAGGAGAGTGGCAGAAGATCGCGCTGGCGCGCGCCTATCTGCGGGATGCGCAGCTGCTGATCCTGGACGAGCCGACTGCGTCGCTTGACGCACGCTCCGAGCGTGAAGTCTTCGAACGATTTTCCGAGCTGACCGAAGGAAAAACATCCCTGCTGATCTCCCACCGCTTTTCAACGGTCCGCATGGCAGACCGGATACTGGTACTGGAGGACGGGCGGATCGCGGAAGACGGATGCCACACCCAGCTTATCGCTCGCGGCGAGCGTTACTCAAAGATGTTTGAACTCCAAGCAGCCAACTATCGCTAAGAAAGGTCGACGAGCGCCTGATGCCAGGGATGTCTGATGAAAACCTCCTAACGCCTCCCATGGCTGAATACAACAACTCCGCCGCGGAAGCCTCTCTGGACGAGCCGCATGCCGGGAATTTGGCGTCAGGGTTGCAACCGGCGCTCCTTCAGGCCCTTGGCGCCCGCCAAGCGGAAGATTGGACCGCCGCCACCCCGAAGAAGTGCCCGAATTTCCTCAAAGTGACCTGGCGCAACTCCTCCGAAGCTCTGCAACGCGCCGAGCAGCACCTGCACGCCACAACTTCAGGAAAACGCCAACCCGCCGAAGAACAGCGGTGGATTCTTGAAAACTCACGCCTGCTTCGAGGAGTCTCCAAAGAAACCGGACAAGCCTTGAAGACGCTTCCAAAGCTGCCATGCCTGCCGCCGGCGCCGGGCCAGCCCCAGGAGACGCCTCGCGCCTACCACATCGCGACAGGTTTTCTGCAAGTGGCAGAGGGCGCTTTTAGCGAAGAGGCCTTCGGGGCGTACCTTGCCGGAGCCCAACAGGTGGTTGTTCTTGAGATGAAAGAGCTCTGGGCGCTGAAGCCGCTGCTTCAGCTCGCCCTTTTAGAACAGCTCGGGCAAGTTGCCGGAACCTACCTGGATTCACCGGAAAGAGATAACCAAACACGGCAAGATCCCACGGAAGCCGCTTCGGTTTCCGCTTCCCTGGCGCTTGCCAGCCTACTTGAAATCTCCCGGATGGAATGGAAGGACTTCTTTGAGGCCAACAGCCTGGTCGATTATATTCTGCGCGAAGATCCCTCCGGAACTTACTTGAAGATGGATTTCGAGAGCCGCCAGGTGTATCGGGACGCCATTTCAGACCTGGCGCCCTACGCGAAGCTGAGCGAAGGAGAGATCGCCCGACAGGCTATTCTGGGCGCCCGGAGCGCCAAGAGGAGAAACCGCGGAGCCGGGTCGCGGGCTGCCGAGCGCCGGAATGAAGTCGGCTATTATCTCCTGGACACGGGCGCTGCAACGCTGAAGGAAACGATCGGGTATCGTCCAACGTTCGGGAAGAGGATTCGAGACCTTATTCTGGATTGGCCCGAGGTCTACTACACGGTGGGAGTGGAGCTGACTACCCTTCTGATGGTTTACCTTCTCCTCCGTCACCTAGGACCCCTCATTCCGCTTCTTCCCTGCTTGCTCTTATTGATCCCGGCCAGCCAGGCGACCGTCGGCTTGATGAATCACTTGACCACCTGCCTGCTGCGCCCGCGCCAACTCCCCAAGATGGATTTCTCCGCCGGTATTCCGCCGGAGTTTCTGACCATGGTGGTCGTGCCCTCCATGCTGCTCAATGAAAATGAGGTGCGGCACATCGTTGAAGCGCTGGAAGTCCGTTACCTGGGAAATCGCGATCCCAACCTGCATTTTGCTCTGCTCACCGACTCCCCGGACGCTCCCCAGCCTCACGATCGCCAGGATGATCTCGTGAGCCTGTGCAGCACGCTGGTTGAGCAGCTCAATGCCAAGTACGCTCCGGACCGGCAAGGCTCTTTTTTCCACTTTCATCGGCGTCTCGTTTACAACCCGCAAGAGAACACCTGGATGGGTTGGGAACGAAAACGCGGCAAGCTGCTGGACTTGAACAAACTTCTTCGCAATGAGGAAGACAATTTCCCGGTGAAGGTCGGAGACTTGCCGATTCTGCCCCGGGTTCGTTTCGTGATCACGCTCGATTCGGACACGCGCCTTCCCCGCGATACCGCGCACCGGCTGGTTGGCGCACTGGCACATCCGCTGAACCGCGCCGTGGTTGACCGTGAAACTAACACGGTGGTGGAAGGCTACGGCATCCTGCAACCCAGGGTTGGAATCAGTATTGAATCCGCCCGCCAGTCGCGCCTGGCCAGCATCTATTCGGGCGAAACCGGATGCGACATCTATACCCGTGCCGTCTCGGACGTTTATCAGGATTTGTTTGGAGAAGGCAGCTTTACGGGCAAAGGCATCTATGAAGTTGACACCTTCCAGCAAGTGCTGGGGAACCGTTTTCCTTCGAACATTCTGCTCAGCCATGACCTGATTGAAGGCTCCTACGCGGGGGCGGGGCAAGTTTCAGACGTTTAGGTAATTGACGATTACCCGTCGCACTTCAGCTCCTATTGCCGCCGGATTCACCGCTGGGTGCGGGGCGACTGGCAAATCCTGCGCTGGCTCTTGCCCACCGTTCCGGATTACTCCAGCCAGAGGGTGCCCAACCCACTGACTCAGCTTTCCCGGTGGAAGATTTTCGACAACCTCCGCCGGAGTCTGATTGAGCTGAACCTTTTCTTACTGCTGCTGGCCGGCTGGTTTTTCTTTCCGGGCGGAGCGCTGTACTGGACCGTCGTTACCCTATCCCTTCTCTTGATGCCAACTTACGTTCAATTGGCCTTCTCGCTGCTGCGCTTTAACAGGCTTCGCAGCTCGAAACGATTTCTCAAGGAGCAGGCCAACGACTTTCTCGCGGGCCATCTGCAAGTCTTTGTCATGCTGGTCTTCCTGGCCCACCGGGCGTTCGTAATGCTCGACGCCATTGTTCGAACGCTCGCGCGCCTGGCCTTCACCCACAAGAACATGCTGGAATGGGAAACGGCCGCTGAGGCTGAGCTGGGAGCGAGGAAGAAAACACCCGTGGAAGTTTATCTGGCTCTCACTCCATGGTTCGCATTCGGAGTGGGACTGGCGCTCGCCGCGTTCCGTCCTGGGGCGTTGCTGGTAGCTTCACCCGTTCTGGGGCTGTGGATGCTGGCCGGAACGTTCACCAAATGGGTCAACCGCGCTCCGCAGCGGCGAAAGAACCGCTTGGCCGCCGAGGACAGGGTCTTCCTAAGGAGCGCGGCCCTCCGCACCTGGCGATACTTCCGCGACTTTAGCAACAGAGAGATGAACTGGCTGGTGCCGGACCGCGTCCAGGAACAGCCGGCGGCCGTGGTGGGCAATCTTTCACCGACGAACTTGGGATTCCTCCTGAACGCCCCGCTCGCGGCTCACCATCTCGGTTATTTGACCTTGATGGAATTGGTCGAGAAGAGCGAAAAAACGCTCTCTTCCGCGAAACGCCTTCCGCGCTTTAAGGGACACTTCTTCAATTGGTATGACATCCATACCCTCGAACCGCTTTCGCCGGTATTCGTTTCCACGGTGGACAGCGGAAATCTGGCGGCGTGCCTTTGGACCTTAAAGCAAGCCTGCCTGGGGTTGCGCAAAGAGCCTCTCGTATCCAAAGAGTCGGCGCAGGGCATACGCGATCACGTCACCTTGATGCTGGAACTCCTGAAGGGCAAGCTCCCTCCTGTGGAAGTCACCTCGGCCGTTCAAAAATTTTCGGATGATGTCGGGAGTATTGGAGAAGACCCCTCGGACTGGATCGACTCCCTGCCTCGCCTGCACCAAGAAGCGTGTGAAGTTCTTGAGGCACTCCGTCTTGGGGATGGTATGGACGGCTTGGGCGCGAATGAGCGCCAGCCGTCGAGGGAAGAGCTATCCTACTGGGCGTCGGAAACACTCGCCCGAATTGAGAGCCTGCGCTTCGTCGTGCAAACCTTCCTGCCGTGGATGTTGCCGGAATACCGCCAGTTGAAGATTGCAGGACCTCTTGAGCAAGTCAGCTTGAGCGCTCTGCCTACCTTGGCTGCGGAACTTGAAAAGGAACTCGATCAGCCTACACCCACTGATGGACAGGCTGAGGACCTGGAAAACAAGCAGCCTTTGAGCG
>JBJKQF010000030.1:0-4542 GCA_046705545.1 Terriglobia bacterium | reverse complement strand
CTACCAGCAGTGGACCACGACGATTGGCTACCGGTTCGGAGGCTACCGCAGGCGATGAACCGTCGCGTCCCTATCGTCGCGCTTCTCTTGATTTCGCCCTGTGTTTACGCCGGGACGGCAGCAGCGCAATCGGTTCCGGTGCCTTCTCAGGTCGCGCCCGCGGCGCAATCTGATCCGGTTGCTTCTCCAGGACCTCAAACAGCTACTCCCATTTCTCCTGACGTCGGAAGTCCTATGGATCTTCTGGCCCGTGCCCGAAAGAACGTCGAAAAGTTTTTTGCTCAATCGTCGAACGTCGTCTGCGAAGAATCCATCATCCAGACCCTCCTCGGAAAGAACGACAAGCCGTTCTATCGCGAAGAATCGAAGTACGACTACCAACTGGAAGCCAGCTCTGCCAGCGGAAATTTGAAATTGGTTGAATCTCGCGAGCCGCGCAAGCTGCCCTTCCGCGACCCCGCTCGCACCCTCCTGGTCACCAACGGCTTTGTCAGCATGCTCTTGATCGTCCATCCGGAATACGAGGCCAGCTACCAGTTTGCTCCCGCGGGCGAGGAAGTGAACGACGGAGTGACGCTGGAAAAGTTCAGCTACAAATCCATACCCGGAGCTTCCTCCCCGGCCGCTTTGCGGCTTCGTGGTAGGAATTATCCGCTGCCTTTTTCCGGCACGATCTGGGTTGACAAACAAACGGGTGCGGTCACCCGTCTGACCGCCAAGCTCGATTCCAGCATGAGCGATCTGGGGTTGAAGGGGATGAGCACGGATATTCATTACGGGCTTATTCAATTCCATGATCCCGAAGAGGCTTACTGGATGCCCGTCTCGGCAACGATTGACCTGGAAACGCCTCTTCAGCACTGGCGCAATATCCACCGCTTCACCGCCTACAGGCGCTTTCGCGCCACAATCCAAGTGGAAATGGGGAATGAGCCATGAGTGTACAAGCCTCAACACGGTCCGCAATCCTGGCACAGGCGGACTCCGAGCGCGGCCATCGCATACGGTTATGGCTTGCCTGGCTCACCGCTCTCGCCTTCGTGCTGGTCGTTGGCGGGTACGGGTTCAACTATTACACGCTTAGCATCGAACAAAGGCCGTTCTCGCCGAAGCACGAGCTTTTGCGGCCCAGCGGGCCCATTGGCGTGAAGTTGGGCATGCTCGGCGTGTTCATGTTTTTCCTGATCTATCTCTATCCTCTGCGCAAAAAATGGGGATGGCTCGGGCGGCAGGGCAATTCGCGTCACTGGCTCGATTTTCACATCGTCCTCGGGACCACCGCTCCCGTTATCATCGCTTTCCATTCTTCCTTCAAGTTCGGCAACATCGCGGGCATGGCTTTCTTCAGTATGCTGGCTGTTACCCTCAGCGGGTTTGTGGGGCGATATTTGTACTCGCAGATTCCACGCAGCCTGAACGAGGCCGAGCTTTCCAAACAGGAACTGGAAGAAAAGGAAGCGGCACTGCAGCGGGAACTTGCCGAACAGAAGAAGACTTTCGGCTTCAGCGTGGACGTTCTGGCAATCTTGCCTACGGAGGCGGAGGTTGCCAAGTCATCTCTGATCGGTTCTTTGTTGACCATGCTCTTTCTCGACTTCAAACGCCCCTTCAGGGCGTCGTGGTTGCGATTGCAGCAAGTCGGATTCGGCCGCTGGCTGCTCTCTTTCTTTGGCCTTTTTGCCACGGGTGACCTGAGACTCGAGCGCAACATTCGAGTCGCTCAGAAGCAGGTTGCTCTCTCCAAGCGCATCCTATTCCTCACGCGCACTCGGCAGGTGTTTCACCTCTGGCACGTCATCCACAGGCCTTTCAGCTACGCTTTCGCCATTCTTGCACTCATTCACATTGGCCTCGTGCTGATCATGGGCTACAGGGTTTGAGGACGAGATGAACAATTTCTATTCATTCTTGATTGCCGCGGGAATTATTCTCTTTTTCCTCCTCAAGCATTTGAGGAGCATGAAGAAGCAGGAACTAGAAGCGCACGCGGCAGCGGAGAAAGGAAAGCTGCGTTCCGACGGCCCGCAGGCACAACACCCCCAAATTGATGGCAACTACTGCATCGGCTGCGCCACCTGCACCACCGTATGTCCCGAGGGCGACGTTCTCGCCATGTTCGGCGGCAAAGCAGTTATCGTCAACGGCTACAAATGCATCGGCCACAGCCTCTGCGCGGACGCCTGTCCCGTCGGCGCCATCACCATGGTCATGGCAAAGCCCGGCGTAAGCGCCGATATTCCCCATTTGAGCTCCGCATTTGAGACGACCATCCAGAACATGTTCATAGTCGGCGAGCTTGGCGGGTTGGCACTCATCAAGAACGCCATTAACCAGGGCAGTAGCTGCGTGGATACGATCGCGGGCCGGTTCGCGGCGCAAACCAAATCGCGGTCTGCTACGGATGTCCTCGATCTGCTCATCGTCGGCGCAGGACCCGCTGGCATTGCCGCCTCGCTTCGCGCCATCGAAAAGAAACTCAACTACCTGACCGTTGACGAAGGCGAAATCGGCGGCACGGTCGCAAAATATCCCCGCCAGAAATTGGTGATGACCAGCCCCGTGGAATTCCCGATGTACGGCAAGTTCAAAAAACTGCAGCTCTCGAAAGAGGACCTGCTCGCCTTCTGGAATCAGGTACTGCAGCGAGTGGACTTCAAGTTTCGCAAAGGGGAACGCATCGAGCACGTCGAGAAAGGCCCCGACGGCATCTTCACGGTGTCCTCGGCGAAGGGGAAATATCGTGCCCGAGCCGTCATCCTCGCCATCGGTAAAACCGGAAACCCGCGCAAGCTCGGAGCGAAGGGTGAAGATCTTCCCAAAGTGATGTACCGCCTGATCGAGGCGGATCATTACGTCAACAAGAGAATTCTCGTCGTCGGCGGCGGCGACAGCGCCGTCGAAGCGGCCATGGGCCTCGCTCAGCAAGTTGGGAACACCGTCACGCTCTCTTACCGCCAGGCGGCTTTCTCCCGTATCAAGGAACGCAATGCACAGCGCGTTCAGGAATTCGTGCGCAAAGGAAAGCTGAAGGTGCTCTTCAATTCCAGTCCAAAGGAATTCACCAAAGACGAGGTCGTTATGGATGTCAATGGCGCCGTGCAGCGCATTCCAAACGACTTCGTCTGGATTTTTGCTGGTGGCGAACCTCCCACGGCTTTTCTGAAGAAAATCGGCGTTGGCTTTGGCTCAAAGGACCTGACTTCCGAAGGAAGCAGCGAAGCCAAAGCGGGAAAGCGGGATCGCGAACTCGCTCAGGTCCCCGTCGGCGCCAACACCTGATTCTGGCCTTTCCGTGGCCGCTGGAAATTACTTCACCTGAATTCCGCTTCCGGGCCGCGTCGCGCCTGCTCATCTCTGAAGAAAATTTGCTAAACCGGGACAAGTGGATTTGAACTTGAGCCGTTTTTTGGTCGTCCGAGCCCGCGGGCGAAATCCCGAAAGCAGCGAGGGAACTCAACCTGTGAGCGACCCAATACGTAGTTGATGAAGTGGCCGAGGCGAGTGGATTTGCCAACCCTGAACGAAGTCGGAGGGAACCACCGGCCTCCTGGTCCCGAATCATGACGATACAAAATCTAAGCCGTTGAATTGGTTGGATTTCCCCCGTGCAACCCTCTCACCAACTGCGCTACCCAAGGTTTCCTGGCCGTAGCCTGAGCTCGAACCGCCAGAGATTGACGCTCCTGGTCATGCAGAGAAAGGAGATAGCGTTAGAAAGAAAGCGTCTCCACATACACGCCGCGCCGGTCCACGACGAACGCGGAGGCGGGGTTGGCGAAAAAGAGCCGGGGAAGAGAAGCGAAGCATGGATTTCTTCTCGTTCAAGGAGCAAGAATTTGTTCCTTTTGGATATTCTTCAGCAGCCTGCTGGATCCCTGAAGACAACTTGTGTAGCGCCTTGCCATCCGTCCGTAGGCCACTCCCGCGGAAATTGCGAGAGAGACGAAGGTTCTTGCACGCTAAATCGGCTCATGATACTCAAGCAACAACTCACACTTCAGGTAGCCGATAATTTAAGTCCAGAAAGCTTGACCGCACACAAGGAAGACCAAAGACTCCAGCGACCAGCTCAAATCTCGAGACGGTTCCGTCCGCGAGATCAGGATGCACCGACCCCGATCCAAAGAGTGTGGCTGGTGGGTGAAACGTAAACTATGGATGTACAGGTCAACGGTGATTTGGCGCGAAGGCTCGGAACATCCATTGGTGGCTTAGCTTCACGGCTTCGGCACTGGCAATACTGGAAGGATGCCTGCCAAGCGCCGAAGTACATTGTTTGCCGGAAAAGCGCAATGTGCTACCCAAAGCTAGTTGAAACGAGGAGCCGGAAACCTCCCACTCTCAAGGTAAGTTGCTGATTTTACGTCGTTAATCGAGGTTCATCCGCCCAGCCTGATGGAGGGTGATTTGCTGTGTCCCGGCAATGACCCACCGCGTGTGACATTTTAGAACTTCGGTAGAGCGGACACTTGCTCCGAGAGGATGCTCTGATGTGCAAATTCCAAAGCCGCTTCCTTGCGTGTCCGCTGCTCCTTGCGGGCT
>JBJKQF010000029.1:0-31905 GCA_046705545.1 Terriglobia bacterium | reverse complement strand
CAAGGCTTTCGTGCTTGATTCGCCGAGTGCCGAGGGAAAATTCCAAAGATCGCTCAACAAGCCGTCGTCCAGGCCGCGAAACAGCAAGACTTGCTGGCCTTTTTGGAGGACGGCGGTTGCCAGGTGCCAATGCTCTGATTGTCGGCGCGGCCGGGCCTCAGGGAAAGAGTCGGGCTTGCCCAATTTATACGCGTGGCACCATGTCCTTATCGGGCATGCGGAACATTGTGGCCCACGCGGCAGGCAGATGGTCTGTCCTAGTTCCATCATTGCCTGATTGAAGTTGCCGGGGCTGCGCCGGGAGAGTAGAAGCTCGAGATTTCTCTCGATGGCCCGGCGAAATCTTGGCTGAGCCAAGCTGCCGCGCTTGGCCAACACCCTGGCCATTACGCGCGCTACGTTGCCGTCCAGGACAGCAAAAGGTTGACGGTACGCAATGCTGAGCACGGCGCGCGCCGTGTAATCGCCCACGCCCGGAAGCTTCCGTACCTGGGCGAAGTCCTTTGGAAATCGTCCGCTGTATTTCTCCGCCACTCGGCGAGCCGCAAGGTGCAGATGGCGGGCACGGCGGTAGTAGCCGAGCCCCGACCATAATTCCAGAACACGTTCCAACGGAGCCGCAGCCAGACGCTCCACGGAGGGAAACTCCGCCAGGAAGCGCTGGTAATAAGGAATAGTTGTCGCAATCTGAGTCTGTTGGAGCATGATTTCGGAGACCCAGACTTCATACGCGGATTTCACGCCCCGCCAGGGCAGGTGGCGAGCGTGCCGGTTGAACCAGCGCAACAGTGCGGCTCGAAAGGATATGGCTTCACATGGAGTGAAAGTCGGCATGACGGAAATTACTTCCGGCGGTGGCGACGGCGTCCGTGCCGGTCACGCAGCGAAGAGGCTGCAATTTCGGGCGGTGTTCCCGGTGCGAAATAACCGGCGGGGGCTTGAACCTCCACGCGGTAGTGCCGGACGAGCGTCACGCGTACGGAGTGGAAGCGGCCGTTTTTCCGCAGGTTATTCGGGAAGTATCCCAGAACGTAATAAGCTTCCGGCAAGGGCGCAGCCAGCTCGAATCCTGTGTCCAGGTCATCCATGTTGGTGATGAAGTTGCCGCCCGTCATGGTGGCCAAATCCGCCAAGGGATCGGAAGTGGCGCCCGCGCGGTCTGCCATCATTTCATTCTTGGCGTCGATGATTCCTTCCGCTTCCTGCGCCGCACGGCCACGCCCGAGCGAGGCAGGGAGGGGAATCTGCCGCACGTAGCCGGTGGTGTCCAAGGTATTCACGATGATATGCAGGCGCGTCGCGAGCCGGGATAATTCATCGACTTGCCTCCCCAGAGTCCCGGTAAGGAATCCGGGGGAAGCCACCACGATGGAACGCGGGTCGGGGAGCGTGCCCACTTGGGCGATAAGCTTCTGAAGGCCGGCGAGGGTTTGAGTGGAACGCGACGCATCTTCCGCGATGACCCTCGCAGCCTGAATATCCACGCGGGCTTTCATCTGTTTCATTTCCGCGAGAGTCAGCCTTGGCGAAGGGGGATCCGAAGCGCCGTCTGGCCGCCCGCAATGCTGCATGTCGTAGAAGGCGATTTTCAGCGCCAAAGGATCGTGAAGATAATAGAGCAGGTATGCTTGATAATCGGAAATTTGCGGGCAGGCCTTGGCCATTGCCGGGGAAGGAAGATGCGGCCGGATGGCAAGTAGCGCTTGATGGAACTTCTTACGGTCGCTGGTAAAGTTGAGGGTAATTTCCCCCGACGCCGTGAAGACGCCGAACTGATGGCGCGGGCCCAGCTTTGAGCCAAAGGTTGCATAGGCGCTGTCGGTGATCCGAATCGTATCAGTAAAAGTGTAATGAAGGTCGTCGAAATAAAGCGCTGTGTAACGGATGGTTCCGGGGACCGAAGGATCAAAAGTTACGGGAACCAAGTTGGAACCGAAGTCCGCAATATGCTGAATGCGGTTGTCGTCGTAGAGGCGAAAGTCGCGCTTGGGCAGGTCTCTGACCGCCCGGCCTCCCCTGGCACGGACCACCACACAAATCTGCACCGGAGGCGCCGGCGTACTGGAGACGATGGTCTTGGGAACGGACCTTCCGGCTTCAGGATGCTTGGCCCGATGTTTCTGAGCCCCCTGGGCTGCAAGGCTGAACGCGGCGAGGATCAACAGGCATCCCAAGTGCTTGCGAAGCGCAGCGGCGCGCTTCCGCGGCAAGGCGACTTGTACATGAAAATTCATCGAAGAATCCGGGGAAGGGGAGTCCACGCGTTGCGGCAAGGGATGAAATGATTTGATTTCCGTGCTTCCTTTGCTCTTTCCATCAACAAGCAAACCAAGTATCAGTTCTTGGGGGCGGCCTTGTCAATAAGTCATTGAAGTGGGCTGGCGGCTTGATTTGCCGGGCGCGATCTGTAATTCTTCCAAAGGCTGTATTCCGAGAAGATGTTTATCCGTAGCGCCGTCCTTTGGGGTGTCATACCGGGCGTAGAGCCCGGCGCTACAAGTGAGGCGAGGAAAATCGTGGCGTACAAAGACCTTCGAGAATTTATCAAGCGGTTGGAACAAGAGCGGGAACTCAAGCGGATCAGTGCGGCAGTCGACGTGGACCTCGAAATCACCGAGGTTACGGACCGAGTTTCCAAGCAGGGAGGTCCGGCGCTGCTCTTTGAAAAGCCGCACTCCCAAAAGGATTCCGTCGATTATCAAATGCCGCTTTTGATCAATGCCCTGGGATCCAAAAAGAGAATGGAACTGGCGCTTGAGGTTTCTTCCCTGGAAGACGTGGCGCGGCGTATCGAAGACCTGCTGGAAATGAAGCCGCCCGAGGGCCTTTTTGACAAAATGAAAATGCTGCCCAAGCTGGCCGAGGTTGGTTCCTTCTTTCCTAAAACCGTCAAGACGGGCCCCGTCAAAGAGGTCATTGAGCGTGAGAAGTTTTCTCTGGCCGAGTTTCCCGTTATGAAGTGCTGGCCGCAGGATGGAGGGCGTTTTATCACCTTCCCCATGGTTATTACGCGCAGCCCGAAGAACGGCCGGCGCAATGTGGGCTGCTATCGCATGCAGGTTTTTGACGACCGGACCACGGGGATGCACTGGCAAATTCACAAAGGAGGAGCGGAGCACTTCCGGTGGCTCGACCGGCAGGGAAAGGGACGCCGGCTGGATGTTGCCGTCGCGCTCGGCGCCGACCCGGCCAGTATGCTGGCTGGAATTTTGCCACTGCCGGAAGACTTGGATGAGTTTCTTTTTGCCGGTTTCCTGCGCAAGGAGCCGGTGGAACTAGTCCGTTGTGAGACCGTGGACCTGGAGGTTCCCGCCGCCGCGGAAATCGTTCTGGAGGGTTATGTTGACCTGGATGACATCCGCGTGGAAGGGCCTTTCGGCGACCATACGGGATTCTATTCCCTGGAAGACAAGTTTCCTGCCTTCCACCTGACCTGCATCACGCGGCGCAAAGACCCGATCTACGTCTCCACGATCGTGGGCGTCCCGCCCATGGAAGATTATTGGATGGGTTATGCTGTGGAGCGCCTGTTCCTGCCGTTGATGCGCAAGCAGATGCCGGAGGTCGTGGAGATGCACATGCCCGCGGAAGGTGTCTTCCACAACCTGCTGATTGTTTCCATTCGCAAGAGCTACCCGGGTCATGCGCGCAAGGTGATGAACGCCATCTGGGGATTGCCTGGGGCCATGTTCAGCAAATGCATTGTGGTGGTGGACGATGAGGTGGACGTCCACAACGTAGGGGAGGTGGCGTGGAAAGCCTTGAACCACATCGATCCCGAGCGGGACATTCAGTTTGTTCTGGGACCCGTGGACCAGCTTGAGCACGCTTCCCGGCTGCCCAATTTCGGTTCCAAGATGGGAATTGACGCTACCCGCAAATGGCCTGGCGAAGGGTTTGCGCGGCCGTGGCCGGACGAGGTCGTTATGGACGCCGAGACCAAGAAAAAGATCGACGCGCTCTGGGCGAGCCTGAAGTTGTAATCACTGGTGGTTTACAGCTCGCGAAGTTTCGTTAAGAGAAGCATACCCACCGAGTCTATTCCGAGGACCCCAAGGCCCGCCGTAGGAATGGCTGCGCCACTGACGTGGTTTTATCAGGGCACTGAGTTTGCATCAGACAAGGTGGACCCGCGCCGGGCGGAAGACTCAAGGCCGCCGGGGCAGATAGATATGGTCGCTGTGCATTACCAAATACAACTTGTAGTTTGCCAGCAGAGTCTTGCGGAAATCCGGACCATAAAAGCAGAGCCCGCCAGTGCTTTCCCCTTCCATTGAATTGCCGTCCTCTGAAGTGACCACGGCGCTGAAATCCTTCTTCTGGAGCATCTCCAAAAGCGGTTCGTCAAAACGCGGGTCGCGCGCATCGAGGACCCGGAACATGAAAGGGTCGAGAACGTAAGGGGATTGACCGGCCAAAACCGGGATTAAAGGGTTATCGGAAAGGATCGGTTTCGGATCTCTTCCAACGATCCGGAGCACCGTTTGGAATTCCTGCTGGCGAGAAAATGTATCGGCTCCGTGGCGGAAATTGCGTGTGGCAGGGAAGACGGCTAGCAGGGCAACAATCTCCAGAGCTGCCAAGCCAAAGAGGGCCGGCTGCCGCCCGGAGCGTGAGATCCAGACCGCCAGCACTACCACGGCAGCGGCGTGGAGGTCGATCAGGTGGTTGTAGTCCGTTCCCGGAGTTCCGAAAATCAGCAGAAGCATGGCGGCGGCGAACAGGAAAAATAGGGCAGGCAACTCGCGCCAAAACTTCCCCGGCCACGCCACTAGCGCGGCGGCGGCCAGTACCAGAAAGGGAAATCCCCCCACGTCTTTGGTGCTGGTGAGCATGACAAAGCGCTGCGGAACCCGGAAGAATGAGGTCCAGGGCGCTCCCGCGGTGGCGCACTCCAGGAATATTTGAATGACGCGCCCATGGCTCGCAATCAGCATGGCGCCCAGCACGATAGCGAATCCACCCGCACAGAGAGAGGCCAGCAGCAAGGCCTGCCTGCGTCCACCCCGAAACCAAAAATAGAACAACGCCGCGCCCAAGGCATAGACGGAGGTAACCTTTGCTGAAAAAGCCAGCGTGAAAAAGGCGGCGGCAACCATCAACTGGCGGAAGCCAGGTGCCGGGGAGCAACACGCCCAAAATCCCCACACGACCAGCGCCGCGGGCAAGACGTCGCCACGAATCGTGAGCAGTGCCAGCTGAGTTGATTCGGAACAGAGAACGAATAGAGACGAACAGCCGGCGAGCAACTTGTCAACACCCAGCCTTCGCAGAAGCGCGTAGACCCCCGCCAGCAAGGCGAGGGTCGAGGCAAAACTCAGCAGATAGCCAGTAAGGATGAGCCCACCGCCCAACTTCATCAGCCCGGCGTGCAACACGAAGACGAGCGGGAAGTAGCGAGTTCCACCGTAACCTAGCGGCCCGTAAAGAGGCCGGTAAAACACTCCATGGGTGAGGTCCTTTGCCAAGGCGGTCCAAACCCCGGAAACTAGGTTGAGGTAGGCGTCATTAATCCAGCAGGTGTGGATGCGCAGCAGGGTGACGGCAACCATGAAGGCGGCCGAAAAGCCCAGAACAATCCTGAGTCCCTTCCACCGCCAATCGCTGTCCGTCTCCCGGAGCATGGGGATGTGGGTATAACAAATGTGTTGAAGAAAAGCAAGAATTCTGTCCTACTAGAAACCTTGTTAAATATCCGCGCCCTCATCCCATGTCTACAGACCGTGGTGGTTTAGGGGTGAACAGTGTCTGCGGCTCATGTTCTGAGCCGATAGGAGGGGAGAACTGACTTACGATTACGACATCCTGGTCATTGGTTCGGGTCCCGCCGGCCACCACGCGGCGATTCAGGCTGCCAAGTTGAATAAGAGGGTAGCTCTTGCCGAGCGCAAAGGCGTGGTCGGCGGAGTTTGCATCAACCTGGGAACGATTCCGAGCAAAACGCTGCGGGAAGCGGTGCTTTATCTCTCGGGGTATCACGAGCATGAAATTTACGGAGACTCGTACACGGTCAAGCAGAACATCACCATTGAAGATTTACTCGTCCGCACCGACCATGTGATCCGGCACGAGATAGACGTTTCCCGGCACCAGTTGATTCGAAACCGCGTTGAACTGGTGAATGCCGAGGCATCGTTTGTTGATCCCCACACCGTTCGCCTGAACGACGTCGAAAAGCAAGGCGCCCGTGACGTAACGGCGGAGAATATTGTGATCGCGGTGGGCACCACGGCCACCAAGGCCCCCCATATTCCTTTTGACGGCCAGCGTATCTTTACGAGCGATGAAATCCTGACGCTCGACCGCCTGCCGAGGACGCTGACCGTGGTGGGCGCGGGAGTGATTGGCTGCGAGTACGCCAGCATCTTTGCGGCGTTGGGGGTGAGGGTTACGTTGATTGACATGCGCCCTCGCCTGTTGCCATTTGTGGACGCGGAGATTACGGACACGCTGGCCTACCACTTGCGCGAAAACCGCGTGACGCTATGGCTCCACGAGGAGGTCAAGGCAATCGAGCCCTACGACAACGACCACGGCGGCGGGGTAGCGATTCATCTGGCCAGCGGCAAGAAGATTGTTACCGAAAAGGCGCTTTACAGCATCGGCCGCACAGGCGCCACGGACCGGCTGAATCTTGAGGCGGCGGGCCTCTCCGCTGACACTCGGGGCCGTTTGAAAGTTAACGAGCATTACCAGACCGTGGCGCCGCACATCTACGCCGTCGGGGATGTGATCGGTTTTCCCAGCTTGGCCTCGATTTCGATGGAGCAGGGAAGGCTGGCGGCGTGCCATGCTTTTGGCGTTGAGGCGGCCAGCGTGCGCGAGTTGTTTCCTTACGGGATTTACACGATTCCGGAGATCTCCATGGTAGGGCGCAACGAGGAAGAACTCTCACAGCAGGGCGTGCCGTATGAAGTGGGCAAAGCTCAGTACAAGGAAACCGCGCGAGGCCAGATTATCGGCGACGTTACCGGATTGCTGAAGCTGATCTTCCACCTGGAAAGCCGCGACTTGCTGGGCGTGCACATTATCGGCGAGGGAGCGAGCGACCTGGTGCACATTGGTCAAGCCGTTCTCGCGTTCAACGGGCAGATTGACTATTTTGTGAACACGGTCTTCAATTACCCCACCCTGGCCGAGTGCTATAAGAACGCTGCTTTTGACGGTATGAACCGCCTGCGATCCTAGGCTGGTTTCCGCTCGCTTAATAAATCAGTGTCGAAATCTCGCAGTTGGATTGGAGACGTGCGAGACGACCGCTTCCTCCAGGTATTGCGCTGCGCCAAGGGAGAGTCCCAGAATCGCCTGGGGCGACCCTGGGACTCCATGATTTGTCAGTCCTTGGCAGTCTTTAAACTTGAATGGCCGAAGACGAGGTTTTCTTTCCAGCCGCTAGGGCTGATACGGGTGAGAGCCTCGCGATTTGAAGCCAGCTTGTCATAGTCGATCCGCGTTTGCTGATTCTTTTGAGTCTTGTCAATCACCTTGACGGGAACTTGGCCCACCAGATTTCCATTGTGATTAAAGAATTTGACTTCCGATTTCTTCATGTTCTGCATGACATCAATGCGATACTTGCCGGGCTGGAGTTTCAACGATTTGCCGACCGTTGCAGGGTAGAGCACATTGATTTGCTTAGTTTTAGCGAATGCCATCCCTCCACATAAGAAAACAACACCCAGAGATGAAATCAGACCCACGTAAAGTTTGCTTCTCATAGCAAAAAATCAACCTCCGTATTAAAGTAAAAACCCCTGTTAGCTATGAGGCTGGCGCTCTGTAAAGAGGTTGCCCGGAAACGGAAGGTTGTAGTCGAAAGCTGAAAATTCCTTCTCAGCTCTAATATTTCCGCATTACAAAGGCCTAATTTAGTGAACGAGATGGCGGGTTTGGCAGAGGCTCCGCGGCTCGCCGCCTAAGAAGTCCTTCCAGAGTACGACGGCGCGACACAAATGTTTCTTCAAAGCGAAACCTTCAGCCGAAAGCTGCTAACACCGACGTGCTTTGGATATAAACGCAAAAGAGCAATGCTTTGGAGGTTTCAGTCCAAGGCCCACTGGGACAAGTTGCCCCGTAGTAGCCAGGATTTTCCCGCTGGTGCGATGCTGGTGTCGCGCAGCCAATTGGCGTCGGCAAGCAGGGCGGCGCCGGTTCCGGCAACCGCCGCGCGGCTCCGTGAAGATCCGATCACGACCGGCGAAATGAACCAGTAAACTCTGTCTACAAGCTGCAGATCAAAGAAGCTTCCGAGCACATCGCCTCCGCCTTCCACCATGAGACTGATAATGCCCTGCCGGGCCAGCGCGCGCAGGAGCGGCTTTAGGGGAACTCTTTTTCCGCGGAAGGCCATTATCTGGACTCCGGCGCGTTCCAGCCGGGCTCGCTTTTGGGAACTGGCGCCCGCTGCGCAAGCCACAATGCATTTCTTCGACTTCACAACCTGACAATCCGGTGGGATGCGCAATCGGGAATCGAGAACGACCCTCCAAGGATCAGGAGCGCCTGAGCTTCGAGGGCCCAGGTGGGGATCGTCCGCGAGGACCGTGTTAATCCCCACCAGAATGGCTTGATGCTCAGCGCGCAATTGCCTTGCTCGCTTCCTGGCCTCGGGGTCGGTGATCCACTTGGATTGTCCGGTGCGTGTGGCGATTTTGCCGTCCAGGCTGGTTGCGGCTTTGGCGGTGACGAACGGCATGCCGGTGGCGCGAAACTTCAAATACACCTCGTTCAATGCGGCTGACTCTCGAGTGCCTGGACCCAGACGCACTTGCAACCCGTGGGCGCGCAGCGTCCTGGCGCTCTTTCCGGCGACGAGGGGATTCGGGTCTTTCAAGGCATAGAAGACTTCGCGGACTCCCGCTTTAAGGATGGCGTTGGTGCAAGGGGGCGTATGGCCGTAGTGGCAGCACGGTTCCAGCGTGACGTAGATTGTGGCGCCACGAGCACGCGGCCCCGCCTCCGCGAGGGCTTCCACCTCAGCGTGGTTCGCGCCCACCCCGCGATGAAACCCCCGTCCTACGACGCGCCCGTCGCGCACCACCACGCAACCCACCCATGGATTAGGGTAAGGCCATGCGGGGCTTCGGCGCGCCAAGCGCAAAGCCTCTCGCATGTAGAGCTCAGGGGAGCGGCGAGATTTTGGCATAAGCGGTCATTGCACCTTGCTCAAGAGGTGGCCGAGTTTGTCCTTCTTCACTTTGAGGTAATTGTGGTTACTCCGGGTCGGGGGAATTTCCAGTGGAATGCGGCGAAGGATCCGCAGCCCATAACGCCGGATTCCTGAGACCTTTTGAGGGTTATTGGTGAGCAGGTGAATCTTGCGGACGCCCAAGTCGGCCAGAATCTGGGCTCCCACGGAGTAATCGCGCATATCCGCGGGCAGCCCCAGCCGCTCGTTCGCCTGCACCGTGTCCAAACCTCTATCCTGCAGGGCATAGGCGCGAATTTTGTTGGTCAGTCCGATGCCGCGACCCTCCTGGCTGAGGTAAAGCAGAACTCCCTCGCCTCTTTTGGCAATCTCTTTCATGGCAGTCGTGAGCTGATCATGACAATCGCAGCGGATGGAGTGTAGGGTGTCCCCGGTGAGGCATTGCGAATGCACGCGAACCAAAACAGGGCGGTCGGGAGAAATTTTCCCCATGACCAAAGCCAGGTGCTCGCGGTTTTGGGAAGGACAATCGTACACGTGCACGGTGAATGCGCCGAATTTAGTGGGCAGATGAGCGCTGGCGACCCGCGAGACCAGCTTCTCCCGGTATTTCCGGTATTCGATCAACTCCTCAATGTTGAGAATCTTCAGGTGGTGCTGCCGGGCCAGCTTTTCGATGCTGCGGGTTTGGGCGGACTTGCCATCCTTGTCCAATATCTCGCACATGACGCCGACCGGCTTCAGGCCTGCCAAACGCGCCAAGTCGACTGTAGCTTCCGTGTGTCCGGCCCTTGCCAGCACGCCGCCCGCGCGGGCCCGCACGGGGAAAACGTGGCCCGGACGAATCAGGTCATAGGACCGGGTCCGGGGCGACGCCAGAAGGCGAACCGTGACGGCGCGGTCTTGGGCCGAGATGCCGGTCGTGATGCCTTTGCGGGCGTCAGCTGAGACAGTGAAATCACACCCGAAAGCCGTGGCATTTTCCTCCGCCGTCACCATCGGCGGCAGCCCCAGCTTCACGGCGCGCTCGCGGGTAAGCGCCACACAAACGAGCCCTCCGGCGTGCTTGATCATAAAGTTCATATGGGCGGGAGTGAGTTTCTCCGCCGCCATCACCAAATCCGCTTCGTTTTCCCGTTCCAGGCTATCGCGTACGATCACCAGCCGGCCCCGGCGGATTTCCTGTACTGCTTCATCGACATTGACAAACTGTGACATGGGTCCCTTTCAATCCTCGATCTTGCTCAGCTCAGCCAGCAGAGAAAGCGCTGCCCTTGCCGCCTCGATTCCCTTATTGAGTTGATTGTTGCCGGCGCGCCGAAGCGCGTCGCGGCGATTGTAAGTTGCCAGAACTTCGAAAATAATTGGCACGTTGTGGCGGAGCGAAACATCCATGATGCCTTGCGCGCACCCGTCTACCACCAGTTCAAAATGGTAAGTCTCCCCGCGAATCACCGCTCCCAGCGCGATCATCGCGTCGTAGCGATTTTGCGCCGCCAGACGCTCGGCCATAATCGGAATCTCAAAGCATCCGGGAACCGTCAATACGCTGATATTCTTTGCAGCGATTCCGGCGGACAGCAGGCTCTCAACACACTTCTTTTCGAGGCTCCGGGTAATCTCGCCGTTGTATTCGGCCCGAATGATGGCCAACCTGATCTTTGCCGCCCCGCTGCGCGGCAGTTGCCAGTCGCTGGAGTTTGGTTGTGAAACTCGCCGTCTCATTTTCCAAGGAGCCTTTCGATGTACTTGGCCAGCATGTCCACTTCAATATTGACGCGGTGGCCCACGCCTTTCTTTCCCAGAGTGGTGTGGCTCAACGTGTAAGCCAGCAGAGAAACATCAAAGACGTTTCTCTGGGGATTGACGACCGTGAGGCTGATGCCGTCCACGGCGACCGAACCTTTGGGTACTAGGTATCGGGCAAGCCGCGCCGGAACTTCAAAGGTGTAGATGTTGGCCTCTCCTTCGGGCTTGATCTTGCGGACTCGTCCCGTGGCGTCGACATGGCCCTGGACAAGGTGCCCACCGATCAGGCCGTTGAGCGTGAGGCTGCGCTCCAGATTGACGTTGTCATGGAGGCGCAAATCACCGAGGGTTGATTTACGCAGAGTTTCGGGCATATACGTCACCCGGAAAGTGTTCCGTTTGGCTTGCTGGACCGTGGAGCACACGCCTTCCACGGAGACGCTTTCTCCTTCTCGGAGTTTCCATGCAGGGGGATTACGGATGGTCAGAATGCGTTGTTTCCGCTTGGTTTCGAGGCCTACGATCGTGCCGGTTGCTTCTACGATGCCGCTAAACACAAGTCATCTCGCCTGGACTGAAATTCGGGCCGGCCCATGGGCTTTCTTCCTGCCGCGCCTGCCGGCTTGGAACGCGCCGCGAAGCTGCCGGTTTGCGACGCACGAAAGATTCGGCGCAAGATCTTCCGCATGGAGATGGGAACAAGCGTTCAAAAACGTCAGGGAAAACGTGCGCGGGGCAAGGTAGGATACTGCTGATTACCCACAACTACACTCCGCCGCGGTTGCTACGCAACCGCAACGCAGAAGCTGCGGGACCCTGACCTTCTCCCATCCGGACGTTACCGTCGGCCCCGGAGTTCCACCGAGTCGTGGGGATTGGAGCAATTGGCGTCCGGCCGTCTTGCTTACTCCCCTTGCGGGCTCTACCGCCGATCGGGAATTGGGAAGAATTGCTTCCTCCCTCACCCTGCCCCGAAGGTCATTGATACCTCTCGTCAGATTCATTTATACCACGGGAAAGCATGCCGGCTCAACCTGTGCTCCCCAGCAAGGGTGCTAACCCAGACGACTCCGCTTGGTGAAAGGCGGCTCTTGAGAGAGTTCAAAGGGGGAAGACATTGATTTGTAACACGCTTGTAATCATTCCTGCGGTCGTTTCGAATTAGACTAAGGGGGCCATGAAAAAACTTTCTCTTTCCATCTTCGGCGCAGGACTCGCGGCCGTCCTTACATTATTGGTAACGTCATGCCAGGCAAGAAAAGCTCCCAATGCGAACCGGCAGGCCATCGCCAAGCACCAAATCGCATTTTCTCAGGAATCCGATCTCTCCCCGCAGCAAATGACGAAGCTATTGCGGAAGAAGATCAAATACGTTTTTGTCATCTACCAGGAGAACCGGTCCTTTGATTCCTACTTTGGCACATTTCCGGGCGCTGAAGGAATCTTCAGCCACAAACCGTCTGAAACTCCCGGGTTCTACCAGCCTTTGATAAACACCGACGGGACAACGGAAACCATTCATCCTTTTCGCATCGGGCCGAAGCAATTCGCGGCGGATACCGACGACGTCGACCATTCTCACCCCATCATCGTCGCCAAAATGAATATCGAGGGCGGCGTGCCCCGGATGAATCGCTTTGCCTTGAAAGAAGAGGAGAAGTATGCGAAGTCCGGCAAACCCTCGCTCAAGGCCAAGCAGATGGGCGAACTGGCGATGGCATACGAAGACTGCAATACGATCCCTCTTCTTTGGCGGTATGCCGATCGGTTTGTGCTCTTCGATCATATCTTTCAGGAGATGGCCGGGCCTTCAACACTCGGCAACCTTGCCATCATCGCCGCACAGACCGGCCAGACGCAGTGGGCTCTGCACCCTCACGAGGCGTACAAGGGGAACGGCGCTCACTCGCCCGGCGTGCCGGTAATGAATGACAACGACCCGTTCTGGGGCTCGCCCTCGGACCCGACTCCCAAGGCCCAAAAGATGCCGGTGAACCCGAAAGACTTTCGTCCCGGACACAAGCACGGTGTTGCGATCAACCTGACCTTTGCGTCGATTCCGCTCACGCTCCAAGGCCGCCGTCTTAAGTCCGTTGCCCGGCAGGACAAGAACCCGCGGCGGGATCTGGCCGACGTCCGGCAGGATGTTGCCTTTATTTCCAACCGCGATCAATCTCCGGTTGCTTTTGGGTGGTATCAGGAGGGTTATGATGGAAAGAACGTCGATCCCGATGACGGCCCCGTCGATGCTTCGGGGCTTCACGCCTCCTATATTACGCATCACAACGGTCCGCAATACTTTGGGTACATTGCCAACAATCCAAAAATGCGGCGGCAGCTGCATGGGCTGAACAATTTCTTCGACGCTCTCCGAAAAAAAACGCTTCCGGCGGACGGAGGGGTCTTTTTTGTGAAGGGCGGGTACAAGAATCCGTTTCATCTCAAGCCCGCTAATCCCGACCCCACCGTGCAAAAGGATTTCCAAGGCGACGATGACCATCCGGCTTATTCCGACTCCCAGATCAGCGAGGCGCTGGTGGCCGAAGCCGTCAACAGCATCGCTGCCAGCTCCTATTGGCCTGAAAGTGTGATTATCATTACCTGGGACGACTCAGAAGGCGATTATGACCACGTGCCTCCACCCATCCTTGCCAAAGGGCCGGACGGTTCCCCCATCAGCGACGGCCCGCGCGTTCCGCTCATCCTGATTTCTCCCTATGCTCGGACCCACTATATTGCCCATGCTGAGGGAAACCATGCCTCGGTGGTCAAACTGATTAACACGATCTTCAACCTGCCGCCCCTTGCGCTTCTGCCGGACGAGGAGCGCGGGCGCCGCTTGGGCGAGGAGAGATTTGGAGAGAAGAATGTTGGCCCGGAGGACGCGCTCACCTCGGGGATCACCGACCTTACGGAAGCCTTCAGCCCCGCGCGACTGCAGGGAAAGGCAGCGCCATTGCCCCCGAGCTACGCGGAAATTCCTGCCGCATTGATTCGTCATTTGCCGGGGAAAACGGGTTACGGCTGCAAAGCGCTGGGAATTGTTACCACCGACCGCCAGCTCAAAATTGCAAATGCCATTCCATCCGACTTCAATCCGCGCCCCAAAACCGACCCGTCTCCCTGAAAGGCCGTCTTGTTAAGCGCGGACGATTATAAAGCCACACTCGCCAAGTCTGGAATTTTAGACTAGCCGCCATCCCGCCGCCATGCCATCGGCCCCGCATGGACTGCGGACCCGAACGGCGTTATGATTTAAACGTCTTCGATGGGGCTTTCCCGCCGCGTGTTTCCTTTCCTTGCTGCAAAAGGAGCGTTGGGAATCCGAGAGCAATTCACTCCGGGAACTGAACGTTAGAGTGACGGCCTTCCCGTAAAAGCACTGCCTGACTGAGGGATTTTATAATGACGAAATTGCGGTTTCGAATTTTGATGGCTTTCATCGCTCCTTTCGCGTTTGCGGTTCTCAGCCTGACGGCCCAGGCCGCGCCCGTTATTACTCTAAATGTAGATGCTACTCAGGCGCCGCAGGACATTATCCACACGCAAATGACCATGCCGGTCGCACCGGGTCCCCTGACGCTCTACTATCCCAAGTGGATTCCGGGGGAGCACGCTCCCGACGGGCCGATCGTGGATTTGACCGGCCTGAAGCTGCGCGCCAACGGCAAGGTTATTCCCTGGCGCCGCGACCTGCTTGACATGTTCACGTTTCACGCCAACATTCCGGCGGGAGTAAAGACTCTGGAAGTCTCCTTCGATTACGTTGAGCCCAGGGACACGTCGGGGTTTACGGCTGGGACCTCAACCACGGATAAGCTGGCGGTGATTAGCTGGAACCAGAATCTGCTTTATCCCGCCGGGCACGCGGCTCAGAACCTGATTTACAGGGCCACGCTAAAACTTCCCGCCGGTTGGAAGTTTGGCACCGCCCTCCCGGTTGCTCATCAAGAGGGCAGCGTTGTGGAATTCAAGCCGGCCTCGTTAAATCGGCTGGTTGATTCTCCGGTGATCAGCGGCCAGTATTTCCGCGTGGTTGACGTGACGCCTCCCGGCGAGCCGATCCACCATGAGATTGATATGGCTGCGGACAGCGAAGCGGCACTCGACATGAGCCCATCTCTCCAGCAGGAATACACCAATCTGGTGGCCGAGACAGGGAAGTTGTTCGGGTCGCGCCACTATCGCGATTATCATTTCCTGCTGACCCTGAGCAATCATGTTGCGCAATTTGGGCTGGAACACCACGAATCCGACGATAGCCGGGTCAGCGAGTTTTCTCTCACGGACCCTCAGCAGCGCGAGCTCATGGCTTTTCTGCTGCCGCATGAATTTGTCCACTCCTGGAACGGAAAATTCCGCAGGCCCAAAGACCTAAGCCCTCCCTACTATGAGGCGCCCCAGAAGACGGACATGCTTTGGGTTTATGAGGGTTTAACGGAATACCTCGGCGATCTCTTGGCTGCTCGCAGCGGCTTATGGACCCCGGAGCAATACCGGGAAGCTCTGGCGTTAACCGCCGCTAGCATGGGCCCTGGCCGCCCGGGCCGCACCTGGCGGCCGCTTCAGGACACAACGGATGCAGCGCAAATCCTCTATTTTGCTCCCGGCCAGTGGACGAACTGGCGGCGCAGCGTGGACTTCTATGATGAGGGTGTCCTGCTTTGGCTGGACGTCGATACCATCATCAACAAACAGACACACGGAAAGAAATCGCTGGATGATTTCTGCCGCCTGTTCTACGGAGGTCCGAACGAAGGGCCGCAGTTGAAGACTTACACTTTTCAGGACGTGGTCGATGCTTTAAATCAGGTTGCGCCGTACCCGTGGGCGGCTTTCTTCCACAAGCATCTTAACTCGACATCTCCTGACGCTCCTTTAGGCGGAATCGAAGCCAGCGGCTGGAAGGTGGTTTACACAGACACGGAGTCTTCCCTGCAGAAAGCTTCCGAGCAGGTCCACAATTCGATGAGCGCAGCCTATTCCCTCGGACTTTTGCTCAATGATGACGGAACGATTGCGGATTCGATCATGACGATGCCGGCGTACAAGGCGGGAATTTCGCCAGGGATGAGGCTGGTAGCCGTCAATGGGCGCAGCTTTACTCCAGGAGTGCTCCGTGCCGCCCTGAAGGCCGGCACAACCTCCTCTCAACCGCTCCGACTGCTGGTCGTCAACGACGACTATTACAAGACCTACGACATTGATTACCACGGCGGCGAAAGGTATCCGCATTTGGTTCGAGAATCCGGCCGCCAGGATCTTCTGGATCAAATCCTGAAGCCTCTCGCACCGCAATGACCGAGAAGGGCCTGAGGTGCGCGGCAAAGCGACCCTGCGGTCAAAAGGCGCTCTCCTCATTGTCCAAGGGATCCTGCATGTGGCGCTATGCTTCTCGTTAGATTGCAGATTGTGATTAAGCAGCTTGCAATGAGGCCTTGCCGGCGCAGGGGACTTGCTGTTTCTGTCGTCATTCTATGTGCCTTGGGGTTTCGCGCTTTGCCGGGGTGGGCGCAAAGTTCTGCGCTGCCGCGTCCGCCCGGTGTGAAGGTTATCAACCTTACTCGCCACGCTGGGTATTTTAATGAACCTTCCATTGCGGTGAATCCCCGCGATCCGGAGGAGCTAGTAGCCGCCTTCCAGACGGGAGCTCACATTGCCTACTCGCGTGACTTCGGGATGCACTGGGATCTCGCTTCCGGAACCGCACCACCCAATTATGCGGTTTCCGGGGATGTCTCGGTCGCCTACGATAATCTTGGCCACGCATTTCTTTGTTACATCGCGTTTGACAAGCTGGGAACGGAGAACTATTGGGGGCACAATGCTACTCGCAACGGGGTTTTTGTGCGCCGTTCTCTGGATGGGGGAAAGACCTGGCAGCGCAATCATGTTCCCGTGATTGAACACCCCACGGAGCCTGGCATTCCCTTTGAAGACAAGCCTTACATCGTAGCTGACAACACGCAAGGACCCTACTCAGGACGGCTCTATGTGGGCTGGACGGAATTTACCCTGACCCGGTCCACCATCTTGTTTTCGCGCTCAGAGGATGACGGTGTAACTTGGTCCAAGCCCCTGCGCATCAGCACGCAGGCGGGGTTGCCTCGGGACGACAATGGCGCGGTCGAGGGCTTCACGGGAGCGGTGGGGCCGGATGGCACGGTGTACGCAGTGTGGGCGGATGGCTCCCATGTTGTCTTTACATCCTCGCGGGACGGCGGCCGTACCTTCGCCCCTTCCCATCCTATCGTCGGTATCGCTCCGCCTTATTTCCACATTACCGACGTGGACCGGACGGATGGGTTCCCGGTTATCGCGGTTGATCCGCACGGTGGTAACGGGGCCGGTACTCTGTACGTAGCGTGGAGCGACTACCGCAACGGTGATGTGGACATCTTTTGTTCGACCTCTAAGGACCGGGGACTTGCCTGGACTCCGGCGGTGCGTGTCAATACGGATCCCGTTCACAATGGGGCCGATCAGTTTTTCCAATGGTTAGCGGTTGATCCAATCTCCGGGGCGGCCAATCTGGTTTTCTACGACCGGCGCCAGGATCCGGATAATCGGAAGGCCCTCGTAGTCCTCGCCCGGTCCACCGATGGCGGCAAGTCGTTCCTCAATTATGGTTGGACGAGCAAGCCGTTTGATCCGGAATCGGACTTCCTGGGAGACTACACGGGGATTGCGGCTTACGGCGGAAGGGTTTACGGGGTTTGGACTGAGGAACGGCCGCGCTCAGGCGGGCGTGAACGCGGATTACCGGCTCACCACACGATTCTTCGACTGGGAATTGCAGATTTCAAAAGTCCGGGAAAGCTCCATTAAACCTTCCCCTCCGGAGCCGACAGGGCGCAGCGCCTGAATTGCTCGCGCGGAAAGAGCCCTCCGAATTCCTGCGCGCCGCATTAAAGATGGGGCACGCGGTGGGATTCGATCTCCTCGAGATGACGCCTGAATCGCTCCATGATCTCATGGTCACCCTCAATGCAGAGCTTGCGTTGCAACTCCGTTAGCGCGAAATGGATAATGTCATGGTGGTGGATTTCCTCTGCATTCACTCGGGCGCAACAGTCCAGCCAGATCTTGTGCAGCAGGTCGATTTCCTTGGGCGTCAAGTGAGGGGCGTGCGGGCCCAGATAGAAGACGTCTTGCTGTCCGTGCGGCGAATACACCTCAACGGTCAGTTGCGGCTTGGGGTAGGACAACCCTTCCCATGCCAGGCCGGCCCGGCGCGCCTCTTCCGAGTGCGACATTTTTGTCGATGACCCAAGGACGATCGTCGACGACTGAAGATTTTGCGCCGCCCGCAAAATGCCGTCCCAGACGTCCGTTGCGGCGATGACGGACAGCTTGACGGATTTGCCGTATTTCTCCGACAAAGCCAGCGCTCGTGTGAACAACTCTTGTTCATAGACCGTAAACAACTGTTCTGGTTCCAGTCCGTGCTCTCCGGATCCCGCACGCATCAGAACCCGGATATGGAGAACCACAATGTCCTGGCGCTCGATGTCGACGCGCTCCAGAACTGAAGCCAAGTGGTAGAGCTTGAAATAGTCCGGGACCGGCACCAGGATATTGCCCGGGCGCGATCCAACGCCTTCGGCCGTAATTTCCTCACTCGGTTCCAAATTGAACTGGTCCAACTTGCCCTGGGCCGCCTGGCGCTGGCTGTGTTTCTCGGAGATGACGAAAAGGATGTAGAACAAGAGAGTGAAAGAGACGCCGCTGATGGTGGCGATCTGCTTGGTGAATAGGTTGATCACTGCGGTCGCAAAAAGAGTCAGCGTGATCAGTCCCAGGCCAACTGGAAATTCCAGACTGCCCAATTTTAAATTCAGGGGCACGCGAAACTCGCGCGGCCCGGCTTTAGTGAAGCGCAGGACCAGAACTCCCAACCCCTTCATCGCGAAGCTCCAGATGACGCCGAAGGCGTAAGCTTCACCCAGGACAATGACATTTCCCCGGCTCAGGAAAATCGTCAGGAGTTGCAGCGCGACGACCAGATTGATAATCCGGTGAGAGGTTCCAAATCGCCGATGGGGCTGCCGGAACCAATCGGCCAAAACGCCGTCCTCGGAAACGCGATTGAGAACTCCATTGGAGCCGACGATGGCCGTGTTGACAGCTCCTGAAAGGATCATGATTCCGACGAGAACCACGAAGCCGTGGAAAAGCAAGCGAAGTGTCAGGGGGCCCACCACGCTCATGGCCAACCCGCCAATCAGGTTGTCTTTATAGCTGAGGCGCGTCGCGGCATTGGGGATGATCATGAAGGCGAAGAAAGAGACTAGGGAGGTGAAGACCATGCTGAAGATGAAGACGATGAAGGCGGTCTTTTTGAGATTAGGAAGCTTGGGGTGGTCGATTTCGCGGTAGACCTGGGCCAGCGTTTCCAACCCGCTCATGGCCAGGACCGAATGGCCGAAGGCTACCAGAATTCCGACCACGCCGATGATCTCCGGAAGCCGGCTGGAACGCAGCCACCCTTCAGCGTCGACGGAAAAATGCAGGTTGGCAGGGATGGGCGCGGGAGGAAGGTGTCCGCCCCGAACCCAGAGCGTGTATCCGCACCAGCCGACCATCAAGATCACCAGAAGCGTGGTGAACTCCATAATACGGATAGCCTTTTCGCTGGATTCCTCAATGCCCTTGATGTTTTCCCACCAGAAATAGAGCGTTACCGCCGCCGCAAAAACGGCAGAGGTGGAATTGGTGGGCAGAACCATGTTGATATGAGCGTGCTGCAGGAGTTCATTGACGAAACCCACGAGGTATTGACCGGCCGAGACGCCGCTGATGGGGCCGGTGAGGATGTAATCGAACATCAGGGCCGAGACGGAAATCTTGGCAAGGGTCCCGCCCATCGCTTCTTTGACCACTCGGTAGACGCCCCCCCGGACGAACATGCTGCAGCTTTCTACGTACATCTGGGCGACGGCGTATGCGAACAGCATAACGGCCAGGATGAACCATGGAGCCGAGGGGCCGATTGCCTGCTCGGCAATGCCGCCCGCGTAGAACGCTGACGACGCGAGGTCGTTCAGTACAATGGCGGCGGCGCGCCAGAACGAGATGAACGTCAGCATGGCCGTGGTGGCCACCATGACGCGTGGTAGTGTTACGGTACGTCTGCCGCCCTTAGATTGAGGCGTGGGATTGGTTTCCATGGGATAGGTATCAGTGAGAGTTTCTACCGAGACGTGGACATAAACTTTCGTTTGACATGGTAATCTCTGACCCTGGGAAATTTCTGATGATCGCACAACTCAGGAGCCCATGGGAAGCCCTTTCTGCTGGCGGCAGGCAACTCTTTTGGCAGCAAATGTTTAGGCAGCTCATCTTGGGCAGAAGAGGCCTAGGTGGGGGGCGTGGCGGCAGTCTGCCAGACCTAGGCGGCTGGGGACCTGGGGAGTGGAAACCCCCAATAGCTCAGCTTTGGTGGGTATGAAGATTGCGGAAAAGCTCCCGGCTTTCCCATTTATCTTCCTCAGGTGAATCTGCCGCTGGAACATCCGCCCCCGGATGTTTTGACAGACGTTCCAGAGGTCGCGAAGGAGGAGAATTGCTGTTCAGTTCGGGGGGAACCACAGTGCGGGCACTTGGGCCCGTCGGGCTGCTTGCCCAGGACTAATTTTTCAAAGGTTTTTCCGCACTTGCGGCAGGTGTATTCGAAAATCGGCATCGGACTCCTTCAATCCTTTTTCTGTTTGTCCGGTGCGCAGTTAGGTCCCGACAGGGGACGGGGATTGGATGCTCAGGTGAATCGAGATAAACCCGGTATCCGCGGCAGCACCACGAGCCAGACGACCGCGATGAGGAGGAAAACTAGAATACCTTCCATATGGTCCTATTATAAACCCTTCGCTGCGCAATTTTGTAGCACAGACTTGCCCCCTGCGTGCCAGCCGATACAGGTGGGTCAATTGGCGGGCCAGAGTGATTCCCAAATCTTAAACTCATTGTGGAATCCGGTTTGTTCAGCCTTCGCCAACTTTTGGCCCGAGGCAACGGCTAGGGTCTCCTCAAAGATATTCTTGCCCACGTCTTCGATGGAGGCCTTATTCTCCAGGATGACGCCAGCGTCGATGTCGAGATCTGCATAGGTTTTGGCCAGGTATGGGTTGGTGCCGAGTTTCATCACTGGTCCCAGCGCGCAGCCGATGCCCGTCCCCCTGCCGGTTGTGAAGAGCACGACCTGCGCCCCGCTCAGGAACAGCGCGGGCGTGCAAAGGTGATCGTATCCCGGCGTGTAATGGACGTAGAGCCCTTTGCGGTCGCCCAACCATTCCCCGTACTCAATCAGGTCTTCGACAATGGACGTTCCGCCTTTGGCTTTGACCCCGCTCGATTTCAGGTAGATGTTGTAAAGCCCGCCCTTCTTATTGCCGGGAGAAGGATTGTCGCGGAAGTCTTCTCCAAACATGCGGGAGTACTTTTCGTAGCGCTTCAAGGCCTGCATCAGCTTGCGGCCCACGGCCTTAGTACGAGCCCGCCGGACCAGGTCCACCATCGCGGCGCCCTGCAACTCCGGAATCTCCGGTAGCAGCACCGCCGCACCCGCCTTTACGAACATATCGGCGGCGACTCCCACGGCCGGATTGGCCGTCACTCCCGACCAGCGGTCGGAACCACCACACTCGGTCCCCACAATCAGCTTGGAAACCGGGAGCGGCCGCCGCTGGAATTGATTGGCGTAGTGGAGAAGTTTCTCGACAATCTCCAGGCCTCGTTCCACCGTGCGCAGGCTGCCGCCTAAATGCTGGATGGTCATGTTGACGACGCGCTGGTTGTAATCGGGAACGTGGGTTTGGAAAAACGGGGCGGAACACTCCACGCAGGTTTTCCCGCATCCGAGGTCGATATAGACGGCCGCGCCTAGGTTGGGGTGGCGGAGGGAGTCCGCCAGCAGCAGATTGAGCGTATCGACCGCACGGCCGTCAGGCATGCCGCATCCCGACTCGTGCACGATGGGAACCACGCCGTCCACATTTGGAAACCGCTCTCGGGAATAAATCTCGCGCATGGCGCGCGCGGCGATTTCCCGGCACTCCGTTGAGGAACACATTCCGGAACTGACGACTCCGATAAGATTGCGCACTCCCACGCTGCCGTCGGGCCGCACGTATCCGTCAAAGGTTCGCGACGCCAGGCTTGGATCGAGCAGCGTGGGTTTAGGATTGTCGCGATAGTGCACGGGGATGCGCGGCAGACGGTTTTCAAGATTCGTCGTATCGATGGGCGTTCCAGGCGAGATGGTCCCTCGCGCGATCCCGATCGGGTCACCCAGGGTGATGTAAGGCTTGCCGTCCTCGATGGTACGCAGCGCGAAACTCTGCCCTCTTGCGACGCGGCCTGAGAGCGTGATGAGTTCATTGCCGTAGGAGAGCACTTTTCCAGGTTCGTGGATATCCACGGTGGCTACGGCGAGGTTGTCCTTTTCAGGACGGATAACAACGGCGATTTCTTGCAGAGGTATAGGTTCCATAGACATGAGAGCAGTTTACCTGTGCCGGGGCGGGGAAGGCAATACCGATCGTTGGAGTGCCTTGTCGTGGGCATTGCGAGCATGATAAATTCCCTCCCTTGCCTGATAGCGGGAATTTTCGAGGGTTCTTATCCTCTTCAGGACCCCCGGAGGGAGAAAACCATGGACCCATTGGCAAAAGCTCAAATTGGCAAGACTTCTCTGAGAGTCACCCGGATGGGGCTGGGGGGCGCGGCGATTGGGGGCCTCTTCGATACTGTTCCGGAAGAGCAAGCGGTCGCGACGGTACGGCGTGCCCTCGCATTGGGTATTAGATTTTTTGACACGGCCCCTCTTTACGGCCATGGCAAGAGCGAGATGTTTTTGGGAAAAGCGCTTGCCGGAGTTGATCCCGATTCCCGGGTTCTGGCTTCGAAGGTCGGGCGCTTGCTGGTTCCGGCTGATCCCTCCACGCAGCTTCAGGATGACTGCTACATCAATCCCGCACCCTTTGAGCCGGAGTTTGATTACAGCTACGACGGCGTGATGCGCTCCTTTGAGGAGAGCAAGAAGCGCCTGAACTTGGACCGCGTGGATATCCTGCACATTCACGATGCCGACGATCATTACGAGCAGGCGATTGAAGGTGCTTACCCTGCCCTAGATAAGCTGCGCAGCGAAGGACAGATCAAAGCGGTGGGCGCAGGAATGAACCAGTGGCAGATGCTGGCTCGCTTTGCGCGGGCAGGGAACTTTGATTGCTTCCTTCTGGCGGGCCGCTACACCCTAATTGATCACACTGCGCTTCCGGAGTTGTTGCCGCTCTGTGTTGAAAAGCACATCAGCATCATCGTTGGCGGAGCCTATAACAGCGGAATCCTGGCCACCGGAGCCCAGCCGGGTGCCAAGTTCAACTATGCCGATGCGCCCCAGGAAATCCTGGAGAGAGTGCGCAAGGTCCAGGCCGTTTGCGACCGGCACCGGGTTCCGATGAAGGCCGCGGCGCTGCAATTTCCTTTGGCGCATCCCTCGGTGGCCGCTGTGATCCCAGGAGCAAGGTCGGTGGCTGAAGTGGAGGAGAGTTTTCAACTGATGAGCCATCCTATTCCTGCTGATTTCTGGGCTGACCTACGCGCGCAAAAACTCATTCCAGACGAAGCTCCGACGCCATAGAGCGTGCGTTCGGTGAAACTCTCCTTGTAGCAATCAAAAATTTTTCGATCAGGGGTTTCTGGGAAAACGGTGACGCTGAACTCAGCGGCCGCCGGAAGAGTCGCCGGACTCAGCGAGAACGGATTCCGGCGGCGGCCCAAATGTATCTTCCGCGGGCCGAGGGTGGAAATGCCTTCCGAGCCAGTGCTGAAACTGATCAAGGTAGGTGTAATAAACGGGAGTGATGTAGAGGGTAATGATCTGGGAAAAGACGAGTCCTCCCACGACCGCAAGCCCCAGTGGCCGGCGTGATTCTGCGCCGGCCCCCAAGCCCAGGGCAATGGGCATAATGCCCATCAACGCAGCGAAGGAAGTCATCATGATCGGCCGGAAGCGGACCAGTGCTCCGTGGTAAATCGCTTCCTGGGTTGATTTGCCCCCGCTTCGCTCAGCGTCCAGGGCAAAATCGATCATCATGATGGCGTTCTTCTTGACGATGCCGATTAGCATGATCACGCCCACAAAGCCGTAAAGGTCCAGTTCCAGGTGGAAAGCCATCAAAGTCACCAAGGCGCCCAAAGCCGCTGACGGCAAACCCGACAGAATGGTGATCGGGTGGATAAAGCTCTCGTACAGAACACCCAGAACCAAGTAAATCACCAGAATCGTAGCGATTAGCAACACTCCCAGACCCGTCAGCGACGACTGGAACTGCTGGGCGGTGCCCTCGAAGCTGGCACTGATATCCGCCGGAAGGGTGTCACGGGCAAGGTCATCAACGCTCGAAACCGCTGGGCCCAGCGCTACTCCGGGCTTCAGGTTAAAAGAGATGGTGACCGAAGGAAGCTGGCCGAAGTGGTTGACCGACAAGGGCCCAAGACCTTCCTTGAGGCTGGCGACAGCATTCAGTGGAACCAGTTGCCCGTTCGAGGAGCGAATGTACAGCATGGACAGGTCGTCCGGATTCATCTGGTACTTGGGCTCCAACTCCGAGATCACCCAATATTCGTTGTTGGGAGCGTAGATCGTGGAGACCCTCCCTGCGCCATACGCGGTGGTCAGGGCGTCTTCAATCTGGTAGGCGGTTACGCCCAAAGCCGTGGCTTTGTCGCGGTCGATCTGGATGTTGACCTGCGGATTGTTGATTTGCAGATCGGTAGTCACATCTTGGAATCCCGCAAGCTTGCGGATCTTTCCTTCGAGCAGCAAGGCGTCCCGGTAGAGCTCCTTGGTGTTGGGGCCTTCCAGCGTGTATTGATACTGGCTCTTGGTGAGGTGCGCGCCAATCCGGATGGGCGGAGGGTTCTGCATGAAGGCCATGACCCCGGTGACCTTTGCGAGTTTTGGGCGCAGCTGCTGAATCACCTCGTCTGTACTGACCAGCCTGTATTGCGACCCGAACGGCTTGTGCGGAAGATGGAAGAAATTTTTGAACCCGGCAACGAAATCCTGGGACGCGGACGGGCGGGGTTTGAGATGGCAGAAGAATATCCCGGAGTTGCTGCCTCCCACGGGACCGCCCGCACCCGCGAGTGAAAAAACGGAATCGACATTGGGATTTTTTTGCACGATTGCCACGAGTTCCTGCTGAAGCTTCTTCATTTCGTCGAAGGACGTGCCCTGCGCCGCTTCCGTAAATGCAAAAACCGCTCCGCTATCCTCACTGGGCAGGAAGCCTTTAGGAATCTGGATGAACAAGTAGCCGGTCGCAACCAGGATTAGTATGGAGGCGATCAAGACGGCAAAGCGGTGGCGGATAGCTCCGCGTAAGCTCCAGTCGTAGCCACGGAGCAGTCCGTTAAACCATCGTTCCGAGGCCTCAAACCACCGGCCGTGTTTTTGGGCCTTGGGATGCCGCAGGAAACGGCTGCAGAGCATCGGGGTGAGCGTCAATGAGACAATGCCGGAGACCAGCACCGCGGACATGATGGTTACGGAAAACTCATGCAGCAGGCGGCCCATAATCCCGCCCATAAAGAGCACCGGAATGAAAACCGCGGTCAACGAGAGGGTCATGGAAAGAATGGTGAAGCTGATTTCCTTCGAGCCGTTCAGCGCCGCTTCCATTACGCCTTCGCCCAATTCCATATGCCGCACAATGTTTTCCAGCATGACGATGGCGTCATCCACCACAAAGCCCACTGCGAGAACCAAGGCCATCAGGGATAAGTTGTCCACCGTGTAGCCTGCCAGATACATCACCGCAAAGGTCCCAATGATCGACATGGGGAGCGCCAGGCTGGGAATGATGGTCGCGGAGACGTTGCGGAGAAAGATAAAGATGACCAGAATCACCAGGCACAGGGTCAGATAGAGGGTGAACTTGACGTCATTGATGGAATCCCGGATGGTTGCGGAACGGTCATACTGGATATCAAAATGAATCGAGGCTGGAAATTCGGACCGGAAGGTGGGCAGGAGCTTCCGGATGTTGTCCACCACTTCCACGGTGTTTGTTCCCGGTTGGCGCTGAATGGCCAGCACCATCGCGCGATGGTCTCCAAACCAGCTTGCAACCTTGTCGCTTTGGCTGCCGTTGATCACGTTGGCAACCGCATCCAGGCGGACCGGGGCGCCGTTCCGGTAGGCGATAATCACGCGCCGGTAGGCCGCTGCGTCATTCAACTGCCCCTCGGCCTGGACCACAAAGGCCTTGTGTTTGCCGTAGAGCGTTCCGGTCGGCAGGTTGACGTTGGCATTTTGAATGGCCTGGGTGGCCTCATCAATGCCGATCTGACGCGCCGCAAGAGCGTCGGGATTGAATTGTACCCGCACGGCGTATTTCTGTTCACCGAACACCTGGACCTGCGCCACTCCACTGATCATAGAGATTCGCTGGGCCATCATGGTGTCGGCATACTCGCTGGTGGTATAAAGCGGCAGGGTATCGGACCAGACTGACATGTAAATGATCGGCTGGTCGGCCGGGTTTACCTTGCGAAACGTCGGTGGAGACGGCATGCCCGGAGGCAGCTGGCCCTCGGCCTGGGTGATCATGGACTGAACGTCCTGGGCGGCCGCGTCAATGTTCCGGCTCAGAGTAAATTGCAGGCTGATCTGGGTGCTTCCCTGAGTGTTGGTGGACGACATCGAATCGAGCCCGGCAATGGTGGAAAACTGCCGTTCCAGAGGTGTCGCCACTGAGGATGCCATGGTTTCCGGGCTTGCGCCGGGAAGGCTGGCGCTCACCGTGATTGTCGGGTAGTCAACGCTCGGCAGGTCGCTGACCGGCAAATACCGGTAAGCCATCACGCCAAACAGCAGAATCCCCAGCATGACCAACGTCGTCATCACCGGACGGCGGATAAAGAGTTCTGAGAGATTCATGAGGAGCTTTCCTGCGCCGTAGCTGAAGCGTTCTTGACGGACACCTTGGCGCCGGGGTAGAGCCGAAGCTGGCCGTTGGTTACAACCGTCTCACCGGGTTTGATCCCCTGTTCAATCACGGTCATGCCGTTCACTGTATTGCCCACTTCGACGGGACGAAGTTCGGTTGTGAGGTTTGGCTTTACCACGTAGATGTATTTCCCTTGCTGCCCGGTCTGGACGGCCTCCGACGGAACCACCGTCGCGTTGGGTTGGGAAGTGAGGTTAATCGTGACGTTAACGAACTGACCGGGCCACAAGCGGTGGTCACCGTTTGAGAACGTTGCCTTCAGCATGATCGTTCCGGTGGTGCTGTCCACGGTATTGTTGATAAAAGTCAACCGGCCCTCGGAAGGCTTTCCACCGCCATTCGGAATAGAGGCCAGGACATGAAGGGGGCTGCGAGCTTGGTACTCTTTGACCTGCCCCAGGTACTGCTCCGGCACTGAAAATTCGACGTAAATCGGGCGGACTTGGTTGATCACCACCAGGCTGGTGTCGTTGGTCTTGACCAGGTTACCCGGATAGACCAGCAAACTCCCAGTACGGCCTTCAATTGGCGAGTAGATGGAGCAATATCCGAGCTGAATCTTGGCTTGCTCGACGGCGGCCTGGTCGGCGTGAACGGACGCTTCCAGGGCCGCAGCGTTGGTCTGGAATTGATCGTATTGATCCTTGGAGATGATGCCGGACTTTTCCAATTGGGCGTTCCGTTGGAGTTGCTGCTGGGCGTTGAGCTCCTGGGCCTTGTCCCGTGCCAGATTGGCTTCCGCCTGCTGAAGGGTGGCCTTGAAGGGACGCGGGTCGATGGAGAATAACAGCTGGCCTTTGTGTACGTCCTGCCCCTGAGTGAAGTAGGCCTTCTGGATTTCTCCATCCACCAGAGTTTTGACGGTGACCGTAGAATACGACTCAACGTTGCCGATCGCCTTGACCTGGACCGGCACGTCTTTCTCCACCGCCTTCGCTGCGGTGACGGGCACGGCTTGACTCATCAGGGAGGAAGGCGCGCTGGCGGGCTTTTTCTCGGTACAGCCAATTGAAAACAGGGTGAGTGCAAGAGCCGCACCGGCACATGCAATCCATAGCTGTCTGCGAATGGGTAATTTATTCAATTCTGAGGCTCCATCTCTATTTTGACGATTCTGCCTGAGGAGGCGTTACAGTGAGCCCCCTAAATGTCGAGGCTCCGTCAGGACGCCGCGTCGGGGACTCGGGCTATTGAGGAACTGATCGAAATACTTTCTCCCCTTTGCTGGCACACCCATGCACACGGGGGTCGGTCCCTAAGGTTTGGCAACCAGCCCTATCCGCGTGCAACTATGTCTGCTGCCTTGCCTGACCTGTCCTTTAATGTTCCCGGTTATTATAGTTGAAACGCGCCACCGGGGCACTATTCGCGCTTGTCCCAGATACAATACTATTGGATTTAGGAGCAGGGGATTGGTTTCAAGACGTAGGAAAGGCGTGACCTCAGTCCGGGCTCTGCCGACCTCTCCGAATCCGGAAAGGCCCGGATCTTTCTGTATCCTTTTGCTGCTTCCGGGGGTTCTGTCATTCATTTGCCTACACCCGCCGTTTTGCCCGCCAGTCTCCGATCATGATACAAATATCTGTTACGTACCCCGGCTGAGGTCCGCTGTTTCAAACGCGCTGGCGGCAAGGCCCTTGTGCGATTGCTCCGGCCACAACTTGGAAATTAAGCGCCGGGAGGGTTTGAGGTATGAAGCAAGGATGAGGCAGGAAATTCTTGAAATTCCGCGAGCGCTGCGGCTGATGTTGGCAAAAGGCCGGCCTCAGTACGACTCGTTAGTTCGCCAGGCCGCTTGGAGTGAAAGGCCTGTTTTCATCACGGGTGACGGGGCGTCTTACTGGGCGGCACTAACCGGAACTTACGCCTTTGAATCGCTTCTGAAATTGCCCGCCGTGGCACGAACACCCGAGGTGTTTAGCGCTTATACCCACTCGGCACTTTCCTTTCGGTCCCTGGTGATTGCCATCTCGCCCTCGGGCGAGTGCGAAAGGACGTTGAAGGCCGTTCAGGCAGCCAAGAGTCTGGGCGCCATCGTCTGGGGCCTGACGGCTAATCCTGAGAGTCGCCTCGCCGCTCTAGCTGATGGTGTGGCCCCGCTGTTCCTTCACGAAGCCGCGACTGAAGGCATGCAAGCGGCCTTCTGCCAGCACGCGTCGATGATTTTCTTGGCTTTGGCTGCCGCTCGGGCGCTGAAGCGTCCCCAGTCGCATCTGCAAGCAGCGGAAAGTGAGATTGAAAAGCTCCCGGAAAATATTGAGCGGGTTCAAAACCAATTCACCGACGCCGCCCGGGTCTTGGCCGGAGAGCTTCGAGGCTTACAGAAAATAGTGCTAACCGGCGGCGGATTATATCATCCCGCTGCTCTCCAGGCTGCTCACCAACTCAATCATCTGGTGGGCTTGCCTGCGGAGGGTGTTGAACTCCTGCATTTTCGTGATGCGGGACTTCACCTGCTTGGAAAGGACACAGGGATTGTGATCCTTTCCGGTTCGCGCTGCGAGCTCAAGGCGGAGGTTCGCCAAGTGGCGGAAGATGCTAAGAAGACGGTTGGTGGAAAGCTCTTCGCCATTACGGACAGCAACGATCAGCCGCTTTCCGCGAGCGCGGCAATGTCGGTGCTTCTGCCCGTCCTTGCGGAGCCCGGAGGAGCTCTGCTCTCACTGGCGTTTCTCGATTGCGTGACCCATTATGCAGCGGCGCACACGGAAGAATCACCGCGTCGAAGGAGCCGCCGCCTCGCCGCCTCCTAGGGCGTTTCCTCTTGCGGCTGCTAATATTGGATTATTCAATATTCAATAACCCTCCAACATCAATAAGATGCCAACATTGACAATAAACGGGGTTTCTGTTCTGATAAGAATGTGGATATAGGAAAGCGAATCCGGACCCTGCGCGAGGCCAAAGGGCTTTCGCAAGGCGACATTGAAAAGCGCTCGGGCCTGTTGCGCTCATACATTTCCCGCGTCGAAGGCGGTTACACGGCGCCTTCTTTGACGACGCTGGATAAGTTTGCCAAGGCTTTAGAGGTTGAGTCCTATCAGCTTCTTTTCCACGGCAGCGGCCATCCTCTTGCGGCCCGCGTTCCTGCCCGCTCCAACCAGTCGAAATCAATGCGAAAGCTGGCGAAGCATTTTGAAAACATGTCCACGGTTAACCGAAAATTGATCCTAACCCTGGCCAGCAAGTTGAGCAGGGAATAGCCTTCCGCACGATCCTCTCACGATTGCCCTTTTTACCCTTTTCCTCTAAACCAACTAGGTTGCTGTTTTACAGGTGAGGTCCGTCGGGGAGCAGTGGCGCTGAGGTCACCGGGACTCCGGAGTCTTTGGGATTACTAGATCGGCTGATTGGGCGGGATCAGCGCGAGCCGGGGTTTCTTAGGGAATGTAGGAAACGAAGATGGCGTTCGAGCCGTGCTGTGTTCCCACCGGAGCGATGAAAGCTACAACGTGCTGGGCGTCGCCGGCGAGCGAAACAATGGATCTGCCATTCAGGTCGTGGACGACCATGGAGAAATCTTCCTGGCTGGTCAAGCGGGTTACTTGCCCTTTACAGAAACAGAAGATTCCGAAGCCGTCTTCCTGCTGCGCGGGCTGTCCTGCGAAGATGATGCTGCCGCTGTTGGGACCGGCCGTCTGCCCCTGGATGGCGTTGAAGGTTGCGGATGCGGAAGAGTCCATTCCAATGGAGCGCTCGGCAGTCACGGCCTGGGAGGGATTGCCGGTTAGCACCGCGGTCTGCGCCTTCCGGCCATCAAGCAAGACCAAAAGTAACTGCACGGGTTTTTGCTGGGGCCGGCCCGGTAGGACTTGAACCGTGTCGGTAGGCGCGGGGGGCGGGTTCAGTTGCTGGAAGTTCTTGATCGCTACGGCGCGAAACAGCTGCTCGTTTGCGGCTTGCAGAGGAACGCCTCGCCGCACAAAAACGGCTTCATTGCCGCTGGAAAACAACGGCTCCAGAAGGTCTTGCGGTCCCAGGTGGAACCCCTGGGGTAGCGGCACCTGATGAAGACCCTGTGGCGACCAAAGATACAGCCCTGAGCCGCCGCCCTCCGTACGCGCCCCGAATAGCACTTCTCCATCCGAGCCGAGGACCGGGGCTGAAAATTCTTTGAAGGCGAGTCCGCCTTCGCTTGCGCCCTCCCTGCCATTCGCGGCTACCACGCGTGTATTGTCGCCTTCGACTTTCACCACCGCCGCGGTGGTCTCCCCTTCCTTGAAGGTAGCGGTGAACGCTATGCCTCCCGCATTGTTGATACTGGGAGCGCTGAAGCCATCGTAAACCTCGTGGGAGACGGGAGAGACGAGTCCGCCGAATGCCACTACTGAAAAGGTTACGCCGACCGATCGCACAATGGCTGGTGAGTCTGTGCGGGGACTTTGCAGCGTAGTGCGGAAGACAACTTCCTTGCGGGAGTTCATGGCCAGATCGGAAAAAGGTCCAAAGGTAAAGCCAGGATGGTTTGGAACTCCTGTGCCGCTTGCGAGCAATACCCGCGTATTGACCTGGGCAAGCGCACCTTGCCCGCCGAAACTCAGCATTGCGCCGAGCGCTACGATCACCAGAATGGATTTTCTGCGTTGCATCACGTGCTGCTTCTTCCGCCTGCGGCTTGCACTGTGGCTCATCACGCCTTCAAAGCTTTCGTATTATAGAGCAAACTGCCGGACTCCCCGAGTCAAAAAGCGATCTTTGCGAACCACCGAATCAGACTGGCAACGCAGAACAGCCTTCATAGAAAAAAACATTGATGGGCAAAGAAAGAAGCAGGTCGGTGGCCTGGACGGTATCCCAGGGCTATTTTACGGGGCCAAAAGTTCTAGAACTAATGGCCTTTGACTAATACTTTCAATGCGATTAAGGTTACATTACCTTAGGGGGAGGGGGCAGGGAATTTTCCTTTGTCCGCCCGTGTTTACCTATAATCATTTCCCTGCCCCACTAAGGGAACACTTCTCACGGCACTATACCTGTAGCCTCAAAATCTAA
>JBJKQF010000028.1:0-3802 GCA_046705545.1 Terriglobia bacterium | reverse complement strand
GATTATGACCTTCCTGACGGCAGAACACTGGTCTTTCCCGATTCGTATTACTCCCAGCGAGCCCAGCAAGGCTCAATGACCGGATTGATTGCTCCCTCAGGCGCGAGCCTCAAACTTGCGCGCGATCCCCAGGGCAATCTCCACCAGGTGCGGTCAAACGACGGCCGCTGGATGAAGCTCTTCTATCAAGGGCCGCTGGTGGTCTCCATCAAAGACAGCGCCGGAGAGAAGGCCACCTATTCCTATGACAAACAAGACCGCCTTGTTGCCTCGACGAATGCCGTGGGCGAAACACTCGCTTATGACTACAACTCCTCCGGTGGCTTGACGGCGGTTGTGAACGAGCAGACCCACCAACGGGTATTTTCCGCTCAATACTCTCCTCGAGGATTTCCCACCTCCGTGCAGGTCGACGGCGGGCCTGTCTATGGATTTTCCGTCCACTTTGATGTGAACGACAATCGCGGCCGTCAGTGGGTTATGACATGTGACAAATATACGGAAAGTGGATGCCAGTATGACGTTCGGGCTACCCGCTCCGGGCTACGATGAAGGGAAGGCGCACTTGCGGCGCGGGAGGGCGGACGCTACAATCCAAGCACTTGGGCCAGCAGCGCAAATTGAAAATCGAGGACGGAATCCATGGAAAAAGCGACCGATCGCCGGAAATTCATGAAGTCGCTGCTGGGAGCGGCTGCGGCGCCATATGCTGCGGGCGCAGTGAATGCAGGCGCTGCTTCCGCCGCCAAACCCGCCAAAGAGCCCGAGGTGCATCTCGAGGCATTTGAGTATCAAGACGTCCGCCTGCTGGACGGAATGCTGAAAAAGCAGTTCACCACGACCCGAGACTACTTCTACGACATTTCTGATGACAACCTGTTGAAGGGTTTTCGAGCGCGCGCCGGGCTGCCCGCTCCGGGAAAAGACTTGGGGGGCTGGTACAGCGGAGGAAACACTTACCTCGGCTGCCCGGTGTGGGCCCGGGGAGACTTCTATCACACCTTTGGGCAGTATCTGAGCGGGATGGCGCGGATGGCCAGGGCCACGAACGACCAGGCTCTCCATGCGAAAGCCGTCCATTTGATGGTTGAATGGGGGAAGACCATCGAGCCCGACGGCTTCTTCTTTTACTCCCACAAGCCCAACGATCCCCACTGCACCTTCGACAAGATGGTTTGCGGCCTGGTGGACCTTTACCAGTACGGCGGGCGCAAAGACGCGCTGGGATATCTGGACAAGATCACGGACTGGGCCGCTAACAACCTGAACCGGGACCACAAGCACGGCGAGTGGTACATCCTAAGCGAGAACCTCTACCGCGCCTACGAACTGACGGGCAATCCCAAGTACAAGAAATTTGGCGACGTTTGGAACTATACGGAATATTGGAAGGCCTTTACGGGCGGGTCGGAGATGACGCGCGGCGGACACCACGCCTACAGCCACGTGAATACGCTTTCCAGCGCGGCGATGGCCTACCAGGTGACCGGCAATTCCGAGTATCTGCAGACGATTGTGAACGCTTACGATTGGCTGGAACGTACCCAACTCTATCCTACGGGCGGGTACGGGCCCGACGAGACCTTGGTTCCCGGAAATAACGGGGTGGGGCCGCCCAGCCTGGGCGCGGCGCTTGAAACCACGGGTAAAAGCTTTGAAACCGTCTGCGGTAGCTGGGCGGGATTCAAGCTGTCCCGTTACCTTTTGCGGTTCAACGGAGAGGCGCGCTACGGCGATTGGATTGAAAAGCTCGTTTACAACAGCCTTGGCGCGGCGCTGCCCATGGGTCCGCGGGGAGAAGACTTCTGCTATTCGAACTACCGGCTGGGCGGCGGGCGCAAGCTCTACTTCGATCAGGGAACATGGACCTGTTGCTCGGGCACGCTTCCTCAGTCGGTTGCTGACTACTATAACCTCGTCTACTTTAAGGATGCGTCGAGCCTCTACGTGAATCTGTTTGTGCCTTCCTCCGTCACCTGGAACCATGAAGGCAGGGAGGTTCGGGTGGAACAGGAGACGGGGTTTCCGGAGTCCGATTCCACAACGCTGACGGTCCGGCCCAGCAGGGAAGAGCAATTTGCTTTGAAGTTCCGGGTGCCGCGATGGACGCAGAACGCAAAGGTTCAGGTTAATGGCGCGGACCTTCATATCCCCTGCCAGCCTGGAACCTGGGCTACGATCGCACGGCGATGGAAGGTCGGCGACCGCGTGACGATTCACCTTCCTATGCAGTTGGCCTTGGAGTCGATTGATGAGTTTTATCCCCACCGCGTGGCCTTGCAGTTTGGTCCGGTCGTGCTGGTGAAAGTCGAGCGAGCCACTCTGCGCTGGCAGCCGGGGGACCTCTCAGGCTGGATTTCGCGCCCCACAAAGGGACTGGAATTCGAGGCTGCGGGCCAGAAGCAGGGGCCCTTTGTTCCCTTCTATCGCCTGGGTTACAGGGCTCCCTATAACATGTTCTTTGACTTGGCGGGGTAGGGACGCTGCCTCGGCCTTCACGCATTTCACAGGGAAAACCGCGGCGTAATGCGCTGCGTGGAGCTTTCGGCAGCCCTTAATGGGCGCTAGTTTGGCGCCCGCGCTCGTGATAAGATGCGGCCAGTCGGAGGTGGGCGATGGCTAATTTTTCACGACGTGATTTCTTGAAAACAGGAATTGGCGCAGCCGCACTGGTTGGCGCGGGAAGCCTTCCGCTGAAGGCGGCGCGTTCGAGCGCCACCGAACAGGTCACGCTCGGCGAATCCGGCATCAAAGTAACTCGCCTGGCTTTCGGCACGGGGACCATGGGCGGGCAAGTGCAGCGCAGTTTGGGGCAGGATGGGTTCACCCGGCTGGTTCGCTACGCCTACGACCGGGGCATCCGCTTCTTTGAGACCGCAGAGGCTTACACGGACATGCACCGGATGCTGGGCGTGGCGCTCAAAGGCGTTCCGCGCGACAGTTATCAACTGATGTCGAAGGTGACCACGCGCCAGGGTGTCAACCCGGTGGAGAAGATTGACGAGCTGCGCAAACTGGCCCGGACCGATTACTTTGACGTGATGCTCTTGCACTGGCAGCACACTTCCACCTGGCCCGCGGACAGCCTGCGCTGGCAGGAGGGCATTGAAGAAGCGCAGTCAAAACAGATGGTGCGCGTTCGGGGCGCCTCCGTGCACGGCCTGCCGGCCCTGCGGCAGGTTCCCGGGACCAAGTGGCTGCAAGTGGCTATGATCCGCATGAACCAAAAAGGCGTCCGAATGGACGCGGAAAACTATCTGACCAACGGCTTAGGAGACGTGCCGGAGGTTGTGGGGTATGTGAAAGAAGCTCGGCGGGCCGGCTTGGGCGTGGTCAGCATGAAGCTGGTGGGCGAAGGGCAGTTCACCCGGCGCCAGGACCGCGAGGCAGCGATGCGGTTCGCTTTCCGGCATGCCGGAGTGGATGCCGTCACCGTCGGCTACAAGAATCAAGCCGAAATCGACGAAGCTATCGAGAATGTAAATCGGGCTTTTGCGTAGCCGCCTGCGGCGCTCGCCGCAGGCGGTCACGTTTTTGAGATCTGAGACTCAGGTTTCTATCGGGGGAGGGGGCTCAGATTCGGAAGAGAAGTTCTGGGGAAATCCAGAGGCAATCAAGGAGCAAGCCGCGCGCTTCGCGCAAAAGTCTGTGTTGCTTGCTCCCCCGTGCACCAGAGGCGTCGTTACCTCTAGTCATGTCCATGGCTATTGCCGTGTCCGTTGCCATGGCCATTCCCATTGCCGTTACCATTGCCATGACCATTGCCGTTCCCGTTTCCATTTCCGTTGCCGTTACCATTACC
>JBJKQF010000027.1:0-9831 GCA_046705545.1 Terriglobia bacterium | reverse complement strand
CTCTACGTGCTATTTGCCGCTTTCTTCTTTGCAGGAGGCATCGGCACGCTGCTGCGCAAGAACTGGGCGCGCATCGTCATGCTGATTGGGAGTTGTATCTGGCTGGTGTTTGGACTCCTCGGGGTGGTGTTCTTGTTCATCTTGCTTCCCAATGCGATGCAATCCCTGCCCAACCTGCCACCGGGCGACGCCCACGTTGTACTCGCCGTCGCGATTGCCATGGAGGTTGCCTTTGGCATGCTGCTGCCGCTGGGATTCCTGATCTTCTACACTCGCAAGAGCGTCAAAGCGACGTTCCAGCTTCAGGGCCGCCCGCCAACCAGGACGTCTGCGGATGCCGGGACGCCTTCCGGCCCGGTCTCCCTCTGAGTGATCTTGGCGGTAGGAACCGGGCGATCCGGCGACCCTAGGGCCAACGAACCCCTCACCCGGCCGCTGCTCCGGTCATCCTCTCCCCACGCTCCAGGGCAAGCGTTCGGGAAGAACCCGCTTTGAACCGCCAGGCATTTTATAGATCAGGCGCCGGCCACCGGCATCCAGGTGCCGTTCCGGGCGGAAGCCAGCACTGCGTCGGTCACGCAATCGGTTTTGAACCCATCGCGGAAGCTGGGCCCGGGAATCTGGCCTTCAGCCAGGCCGCTCAGGAAGTCCGACGCCTGATGAACAAAGGTGTGTTCGTAGCCGATTTGCAGCCCCGGCACCCACCAATGCTTCATATAAGGATGCTCGCGGTCGGTCACGTGGATGGAGCGCCAGCCGCGCAGGTTGCCTTCATCGCTGTGATCGAAATATTCCAGGCGGTGAAGGTCGTGCAGGTTCCAAAGGATGGAAGCGTTTTCCCCGTTGATTTCGAATGTGTAGAGAGCCTTGTGCCCGCGCGCGTAGCGGGTGGCTTCAAAAAGGCCCAGCGAACCGTTTGCAAACCGTGCCAGAAAAGCGCTGGCGTCGTCGATCCCGACGGGTTCCACCTTCCCCGTCAGGTTGTGCCGGCGCTCCTTGATAAAGGTTTCCGTGATCGCGGTCACCGACTCGAGCGGGCCGTTCAGCCACATTGCGGTGTCGATGCAATGCGCCAGCAGGTCTCCCGTGACGCCGCTCCCTGCCACCTGCGCGTCCAGTCGCCACAACCCTTCGCCACCCTGCGGCAAGTCCCTTGAGATCGTCCAATCCTGGAGGAACTGCGCCCGGTAATGGAAGATGCGGCCCAGGCGTCCCGCATCGGCCAGTTCTTTGGCCAGCATCACCGCCGGCACTCGCCGATAGTTGTACCAGACCATGTTCGGCACGCCAGCTTTTTCCGCGGCCTCCACGATCCGCATGGACTCGGCGGCGTTCCGCCCCAGCGGCTTTTCGCACAGAACCGCCTTGCCCGCCTCGGCGGCAGCGATGGCTACCTCCGCATGCGTGTCATTGGGACTTGCGATGTCGATCAGGTCGACGTCCTTGCGTTCGACGAGCTTTCGCCAGTCGGTTTCTACGGATTCGTAACCCCAGTTCTTCGCAAAAGCCTCCGCCCGAGATCGGTCGCGCCCGCAAACTGCCTTCAGCACCGGCTCGTATGGCACATCGAAAAACTTGGGGGCCTGGCGGAAAGCGTTCGAGTGGGTTCGACCCATAAAGCCGTACCCGACCATCCCGATGTTCAATGGCTTTTTGCTCATCTCGCTCCTCTTCAGGACTGCGGCCTGGGGACTGTTCAGTCCCAGCCGTGTGCCGCGCGAACGGCGATCATCGCGCCTAAAATGTCACGCCAGGTTTTGGGGTCCATCATCACGCTGTTCGGAAACATGCAGCCGTCCCAGCAGATGTGCTGGAAGGCGCGCGTGGGCTCGCCGCTCCCATCCCGCATCCAGGCGCCCGCGTCGCGCACAATGTCCAGCTTGCCGTTTGGATCGTTGGGCAGGCAATGGCGCCCGGTCTTGTCGTGCGATCCCGAGCCTTTCACCGTGGCGTCGTTCTGGGCCACGTGGAAATCGATCGTCAGCGGCCGCAAGGCGGCGGTCAACTTTCCCCAAGCGGCTTCGATTTTGCCCCGCTCGCTCCAATCGAACGCGTCCGGAAGCAGCCGGTCCTCCGGGGCGTTGTACCCCAGCGTAAAGAGCAGTGTATGCGCCATGTCCGCCTGGAAGCCCAGGGTTTGCGGGCGATCGACCATCGCCAGAAGCTCCACGACGCGCCGCCAACTGTGCATGCCGCCCCAGCAGATTTCGCCCTCCGCGGCCAGGCGCTCGCCATGGTCTTCCGCGATTTCGCAGGCTTGGCGGAAGGTGTTCGCCAGGCGTTGCGTGTTCGCTTCGGGCTCCTTCAGCCATTCCTCCACCGAAGCGGCGGAATCGATGCGGATGATCCCGTAGCGGCGGACGCCCAACTCGCGCAGACTCCGCCCAACATGGCAGGCCTTGCGGACTTGCTCGAGGAAGCGCCGCCGTTCCTTTTCCGTTCCCATGGCGGAGCCACCGCCGGTGGGTTCCCAGACGGGCGCCACCAGGGAACCAATCACCAGGTTGAGCCCCGTGACTTTTTCGCTGAGCCGCTTCAGGTCGTCTTCGCTCGAATCGATATCGACGTGCGGGCTTGCCAGAAAGAGATCAACGCCGTCGAACTTTGTGCCGTCCACTTCCGCCTCGGCCGTCAGGCGAAGCATGGTGTCAACGCCGATAGGAGGTTCGGAGCCGGCGCCTTTGCCCACCACGCCCGGCCACATGGCGTTGTGCAGCGCGGGTTGAGTGTGATTGGTTGGATTCATGGGTTCCCCTTTGCCCCGGATAGCATAAGCCAAAATCCTGCGCCTTTGTAGGGTGTCTTCTGCGGGAGCTGCGTGCTGGCGGCGCCGGTTTCGGCAGCGCGGGGTGAGAAGGCTGCGCCCACAGATTGAGTTGCCGAAGTTTATCTGCTAGATTCACGTCGGAAAAGAACGCCAAGGAGGAGCACGGCCATGGAATCGCTGAACCGAAGAGGATTTCTAGGCGCGCTGATGGCGGGTGGCGTGGCGGCCAAGGCAATGGCCCGCCGCTTGGCCAGCAAGGTGGGTGGCGGTGGGGCTCCCAAGAGTCCCAAGGCGGCATACCAGGTGCAATCGCCCGCTCTCACCGTTGAACTTTCCAGCGATGGCGAATTGGTGGGCGTGGTGCTGGGGAAGAAGCGCTGGCGGGTGCAGGGCGGTACGCGGCTGGCCGGGTGCGCGGTCCAGGGAGCGCCGGAAGCGCAGGAACTGAAGGGCGGCGGAGTTCGCTTCAGGAAAAAGCTAGCAGGGAAAATCGACGGCACGCACCGGGAGGCGATGATTGAGGAAGAGTTTCTGCCCGCCAAGGATTCTGTGCGCTGGGAAATCCGCGTGGACTCCTCGGGCTCTCCCTGGAGCACACCCATTGAGACGCAACTGGAATTTGGCGGTGCTGACGGCAGGAAATTCTGGCTTCCCTGGGGTGGTCCAAAGCCCGACGAAGCATGGAAGATGAGCGCTGACCCGGGGCTTTTCCAGAAAATCTGGAAGGTGGTGGACACCTCCAAAGACCCCGGCTGGGAAGACCCCTTCACCTTTATTCCCTTTGCGGACCGGACGTTCTGGTATGGAGCGCCCTACTACCTCTTTGATAATCCTCGGCGCGGCATCGTGCCCAACTACCGTGCCGCCTTTTGCTTTCCGATGGCGACGGTGGCGGACCCTGGTACTGCGATGACCGTGGCGCTCTCTCCCGAAGACGTTCTGATGGAGATGACGCTCGAAACCACCTCTTCCGGCGGTGTGAAGTTTTCCCGGCTCTTCCGCCGCCTGGCGGGGCCGACCTCCGCTCGATATTCCCTGGACTTGACCGCGCATGAGCCCGCTTGGCGCGGCGGCGTACGTTGGATGTCGGAGCGCTACCCGGAGTATTTCCAACCGCCGCTCGCGAGCGTTGGCGAGCTGGGCGGCACCGGAGCTTATTCGAGTTTTGAAGGCGACTTGGATGTGGAAAAGATGAAGCGCATGGCCTTTACGGTCAACTGGAAAGCCAGCTTCGATTTTCCCTATCAGGGGTTGTTCATTCCCCCCGTGCCCGACGGCGAGAAGTGGGCGCGCCGCACGCCCTTCGGTGAGACCCCGCGCATTTTCCTGGGCTTGTACTATTCGATTCCACAGATGGCGGAATACTCGCGCAAGATGCGCCAGGCGGGCTTCCACGTTCTGAACTATTTCAACGCCGCAGCGCTGGGCGAAAACGTTATCTATCCCGGCCAGCCTCCCCGGAGGAAGCCTTCCGACCCGGACTTCTGGAAAGACGCCAACGATTTTCTTTACGGAAAGATGGAGGATGCGCTGGTCCTGCACTCCAAAAAGGTTCCTCCGGACCGGAGAGTTCACCGGGGTGACCGGGAGGACCCGGGCGTGGTGCGCTACGGCTGGGGAGCCAATCTCGATTGCGCCCAGCCTTCCTACCAGAATCACCTGCTGGATCAGGCGCGCAAGCTGATTGAGAAAATTCCCGACTCCTCCGGCATGTGCATCGACCGCATGGATTATTTCCGGCTCTACAATTTCCGGCGCGATGACGGCGTGACCTGGTATGACGGTCCCGCGCGCGCCCAGGTCAACTCCTGGAAAGAATTTTCCGTCAAGCTGGGCAAAGTCCAGCACGACGCGGGGCAGGCGCTCTTTGTCAACAACCACGTAAAGCGCCTCGACATCCTGCGCCACGTGGACGGCCTCTTCGACGAGAATACCGCTTTGGGGCCGTCGAAAAACCTGACCGCCATGCTTGGGATGTTCAAACCCGTCATCGCCTGGGTGCGCGATGAAGACAAGTTCAAGCCCGACCCTGACACCTTTATGCAGCGCTTCCTCTTCCTCGGCATGTTTCCCATGGCGCCCTTTCCGCAAAACGACCACTCGATCTTGCCCAGCGCGGAGGGAGAGAAGGTTTACACCGACTACGGCCCCATGATGATTGCGATGCGCGGGCGCAAGTGGGTGCTGCTCGCCGACGTCATTGAGGTGGACCGGAAGGTTGCTAAGGCGAATCTATTTCGGGTGGCGGACGGTTATTTGGTTCCGGTGGTTTTGGCAGGTTCCGCCGCGAGCGCCACGGTGACGTTGCGCAATCTGCCGGAAATCGTTGCCGGCCGCACGCCGCGCTGCGAGCTGATGCATCCGGGAGCGACGCAGTGGAAAGCGCTTGCGGCGCGCGCCAAAGGCGGGACACTCAGCTTCAAGGTGCCGCTTGCGCGCGGATGCGCAATGCTGAAGCTGGTCGTCTGAGTTGGTAGCGGTAGCGGCGCGCCCGCTCGCAGGTAAATTCAAAGGAGATTCCCATGGGAAAGCTAACGGGCAAAGTCGCCGTGATTACGGGCGGAGGCAGCGGAATCGGGAAAGGCATTACAAAAGGGCTGGCCGCGGAGGGAGCGCGGACGGTGATCGCTGGACGCCGCCTAGAGAAGTTAAACGCTGCGGCGGAGGAGATCAAGGCCCTGGGCGGGACGGCGCTCGCCCTGCGCACGGACGTGACGGAAGAAGCTCAGGTCCAGGAGCTGTTCGCGCGCGCCATGGAGATGTTCGGCCGCGTCGATATCCTGGTTAACAATGCCGGCGTCTTTGACAGCGGCTCGCTGGAAGAGTTCTCCACGGAAGCCTGGGATCGCGTAATCGCCACCAACTTGCGCGGCCCTTTCCTCTGCACGCGGACGGTGTTCCCAATCATGAAAAAGCAGGGCGGAGGAAGAATTCTAAATATCGGCAGCATTTCCGGGCAGCGCCCCCGCTTAAACTCCGCGGCTTACACCACCAGCAAATTCGGCATCTGGGGATTGACGAACGTGACGGCGCTGGAGGGCCGTCAATACGGAATCGTTGCAAGCTGCCTGCACCCGGGCAACGTGCGGGTTGAAAGGCTTCCCCCTGACTTGATGGGGCCGGCGGAGCCGATGATGGAAGTGGAAGATCTAACCCAGGTCGCCGTCCTTATGGCTTGCCTTCCTCCCGGCGTCAATATGCTGGAGGCCATCGTGCTTCCCGTCGAGCAGGATTACCTGGGGCGCGGCTGAACCTCCGAGGCTGGAAGCAGGCAGCCCCAAGCCGTAATCATTCCTGCAGAGAAAAACTAAACCTGGCAGGGCCCTCTCCATTCACGGTCACACGGACCTCGTAGCGTCCCGCGGCGAGTCTCAGGTTGTTGCCGTAGTGGGTGGTCTTGAGCCCGTGGCCTGCCACGTGCATCCGCACCACCGGGAGCGTAATCCATCGAGCCCTTTTGGAAGAAAGTCGCCGGTAGCGGATTTCTACTCTTGCATCCTCCACCGGCTTGCCGCTTTTCGCTACGAAGGCAACCATGTGATGGTTGGGATGGGCTGGCCCTTTCAGCATATTGGGCTGGGCCCCGCCATCCCGCACCATTTCAGCTCCGGGCCCGCTGAAAGATTCGGCGGGCAGCACCTTGAGCGTAACAGAATAACCGCCGGCCTCGACCGTCTCGCTGATGGTCCGAGCCTCCGCAAAACCCGGCAGGAACGGGGCGCTGAGGGCGAGGATGGAAGCGGCGGCCAACAAGGCACGGATGCGGGTTTCGTTTTTCATAATGGATTCCTTTCAGTGCGCGGCCAGCGCCGCACGCACGTCGTGGTTGAGCTCGTCAGCGGAGAGCCAGCCGTCGTGGCTCCAGAGGATCTTTCCAGCCGTTGAGCTAAGCACGAACCAGGGGAGGTCGCCGACAAGATAGCCGTCGGCAAGGCGCCCCTTGGCGTCCTCGACGATGGGCGTGTGAAGTGTTGCGGCATGGGGAGTCGTTACTTTCCGCGCTTCGCCTGCCGACGGCTCGATGGTCAGTTCATCGACGGCCACCGGAGATGGCCAGTCCCGCCGCTGCGCCACGGCCGCGTAACGGTCCAGCACCGCCAGATTCTTTTCGAGTTCCGGCGGCTGCTCAAGCCAACTGGTGAAGAAGACCATCAGGTGCGGGTGCGCGCCTCCAAGCACCACCGGCTTCTGCTTTTTCCCCAGCGGCTGCAGGCTCACCGTCTCGGTCGGGTCGAGCCATCCCTCCTGTTGCTGTGAGGCTTGGCTGCTGGCTGCGGGAACTGCGGGGTGGCTGGGTAGCAGTTGCGCAATGCCCTTGGCAAGGGCTTGAGCCTGGCCGCCCACGGCTTCGTAGCTCATCGGCGTGGAATATCTGAAGCGCTCGTTTCCGTCCTTGTCGATGATGTAAACCACGGATGCATGTTCAATGTCGCCGTCGGCGGTCTTCGCCACGTAAACGTGGTACTTGTGCCAGACGCTTTTCAACTGCGCGCTCGATCCGGTCAGAAAACGCCAGCGTCCCTGCATCTCATGCGCGCGCGTGTAGGCGGCCACGTCGGCCACTTTGGCCTTTTGCAGGTTGACGTCCACCCCCAGCAGTTGCACCTGCGACGCCGCGGCCGGGCCGAGGATCTTCAGCGCCTCCACCATGCTCTGCGTCGTCAGCGGGCACATCTGCGTGCATGCCGGGTCGGCGAACGTCAGCACCACCACCTTGCCTCGGAACTCCGCAAGTGAGGTCAAGCGGCCCTGCTGGTCGCGCAGCACAAACCCCGGCGCCGCCGGACCCTCCTGGCTTCTCTTCGCCAGGAAGAAAACCGCCGCTCCCGCCGCCAGCATGGCTCCTGCAACGACCAGCAGCAGCCAGCGATGCCGAAAGATCGCTGAGGACTTTTGTGGAATTTTACCCTCTTCACCCATGGCGAAACCCTGAGGATCTTCTTGGGTTTTCAGCAGATGTTCAGAATACGCCCCGCGCACTCTGAAGTCAAAAGCCGCTCGGGCCTTTCAGGCCGTGGAATCCCGCGGAGGTTACTGGTAGAGGATAAAGCTCGGCTGTGGAGAGAGCCGCAGAACTTCCCTGGGGGTCATCAGCTGGCCGCCGACTTTCACATCATTCTTATAGAACAGCTTGAATCCGGTGAACTGCACCGGCTGGCTGGCGACATAAGCCCCGTACGTGGAGCGCTTCAGCACGGGCGATCCGAACCCGTCCATATCGATCACAATCTGCACTTCCCCGAGCGGCCTGATGGCGTGTGAGTCCGTGAGCATGCGCTGCGTAAAGCGGTGGACGACGAGGATCTTGGGAGGCAGGTGGTTTTCCCGCGCGATCCTGGCCAAAAAGCGCGCGGCGTAGTTGATCTCCCCGGCGCCCATTGTGCCGATATAGGCGCCCGGCCGCCTGCCGCTGACCAAAGCGAACTCCGGATCGAGCGCCAGCTCCACGTTCGCCCGTTTCAGGTAAGGCTCCAGCCGCGGCAGCTCCGACTGCACGCTGCTCCAGCCCGGCTGCACGTCCAGAAACAGCAGCCCATGAATCCGCTCCGCCAGGCCGAGCGCTTTTTCAATCTGGCCCTTCGGCATGCGCATCCGGTACATTCCATCCTTGCCCGGCTTGCTTTGCGCGGCGACCACAATGTAATCCACGGCGGGTACCACCGGTGTTGAGGGATCAGCCTTGGCCCAGGCGGCCGACTGCTCAGCCAGCATGGCCAGCATCTTGTCGGGAGGATATTCTCCCAGCACTCCCATGCGCTTCGAATAGAAATTGCCGTAGTAGGCGACAACGCGCTTGAAGGGCAGCAGGGCCCCCGCGTCCGGATACGCGGCGTGCACCGGCCAGAGCGGCGCCCGGCACGGCTTGAGTTTGAGCTTGGGCTTCTTCTTCACGTACACCGCCGGCTTCAGTTTCTCTACGCTCCGGGGATCTTTCTCGACCGCTACCTTGGCGGAAGCGCCGGCGGCGGCCGCGGAGGCGTCATGGGACGAAATGCAGGGGATTGGCGGCGGCAGGTTTGCAATTTCCCGCATCTTGGTGTTGTACGCCGCCTTGTTCACAAGGGCCGGGCGCGCGGGGTGGGCGCGGGCGGACTTCTTTGCCGCGTGCCGGGAGGCGCGCTTGGCGCCCGGATGGCTGCGCTGCAACAGAAGCGCTGCGATAATCCCCGCGGCGCAAACCGCGCACAAAATGACGATAAGTCCCTTGCTCTTCACGCCTTCATTGTACACGGCTTCCGGCAAAACGCCATCCTGCGCGGAGCCTTGTGGGACCGTGCTCAAGGCTCAGAAGAAGGTTCCCGTGCCTCGTACCAAGCATCGATCTGCGCGGGAGAGGTGCACCGGAGGCGGGGTGAGGGCCTCACGCACCGTCGGCTGGCGCGGACACATGAATCGTAGTGTCCGTGATTCCGCGTGGTTCAGGGCTTGCCGAACTGGCGGTGAGAAAGCGCCGGGGTCAATTTCGGGAAGACAAATTCCTGCAGAATGTTTGCGAAGGCGTCGAAGCCGATCCCGATCAATCCATTCTGGACCGTCGTTCGCCAGGGATTGCGGTTTTGGTTCGGCAGGTAGAAGTTGGCGATGCCGCCCGCGGCAAAGTGCCCCAGCACGGAGGAAAAATCCGGCTGCCAGTGTCCGTTGTCGCCCTTGCAGATCACTGAGCGCGTGATCGCGTAGAAAAACTTCGAGGTGAAGCTCCCGTTTGCCTTGTAGTAAAACCGGGGGTCCTGCTTCAGGAGTGAGGGCATCAGAGCGTCTCCGATGAAGGCGCCCACGCCCAGAGTGGCGTAAGAGGCGCCAAACCGTTTGACGAAGCTCTTCTCCTCGGTGCCGTATCCTCCGTACATGCCCGCCGCCTGCTCGCCTCCCACAAACGCGGTGGTCAGTCCCAGCGTGAAGGGGTTGAAAACCGTCTTCCAGGTGAGCTGGAACTTTTCCTTGGCAGTCAGCGGGGAGGTGTGGGAGTAATAGGTCACCAGATAATTGGGAATAAAGCCCAGCACCAGCTGCTTCTCTTCCTGCTGCATCTGATAATGTGCCACCTCGCCGCGCGCGGGCGTCAC
>JBJKQF010000026.1:0-9798 GCA_046705545.1 Terriglobia bacterium | reverse complement strand
AAAGAGTCAACCATCGTTTTATTTAGCCGGCCCGCAGCAATCGGAATCGCCTGCGCTGACGCTTGGCATTGGCCGCCGGAGATTTCCCTTCGCGTACGCAGCAGAACCATGACACGTCAAGCTGGGGGAATAACTCCCCGGCTTAATCGGGATACCTTTATATGAGCGAGCAGAACCGAGAACTCTTTGAACTCACCAAAAATCTCGTCAACATCGAGTCCGTTACCGTGAACGAAAAATCTTGCGGCGAATTCCTTGCCGGCTATCTGGAAAAACAGGGTTTCCAGGTGGAACTTCAGGCCGTCCCGGAGGGGCGCTCCAACGTCCTGGCCACGTTGGGCAGGCCGGATGTCGTCCTGAGTACCCACATGGATACGGTACCGCCCTTTTTCCCGGCCAGCGAGGATGATGAGTTCATTCACGGCCGAGGATCGTGCGACGCCAAAGGCATCATGGCCAGCCAGGTGATCGCCGCGCTGCAATTGAAGGCTTCCGGGGTAACGGATTTCGGCATGCTCTATGTGGTCGGCGAGGAGACCTTGAGCGACGGCGCTCGCAGGGCCAACGCTTCACCGGCGGGATCCAAGTTCATCATCAACGGCGAACCGACGGAAAATAAGCTGGCGATCGGCACCAAAGGAAATCTGCGGGTGGACATTCGCACTACGGGAAAGACCGCCCATTCAGCTTACCCCGAGCTGGGGGATTCCGCCATCGACAAGCTCCTGGACATTCTCGCTGAAGTGCGCAAAGTGCCTCTACCCACGGACCCCGTAATGGGATCGGCCACTGTGAATATCGGCGTCATTGAAGGCGGGCACGCTCCCAACGTGATCCCGGACAGCGCTTCCGCACAAATCCTCTACCGGACGGTCTGCCCGTCTACGGAGCTGCGCCGAAACCTTGAGGCAATCTTAAAAGGCCGCTGCCATTATGAATTTGTCCGCGATACCCTGCCCATCCGCATGGAGCCCATGGACGGCTTTGAAGCTGAAGTGATGGCCTATTCAACCGACCTGCCAAACTTGACCGAATGGGGACGCCCTCTGCTGCTGGGACCCGGAACCATTCACGTCGCCCACACCGACCATGAGTGCGTGCGGAAATCAGATTTGCTCCGCGCGGTTGAGCTTTACACCCGTTTGGCAAGAGAATTAAAGGATCGGGTTTAAGAAAGCGCACCTCGAACGGGTCACGAGGAATCCAAACCCAAAGGGACCAATGCAATGAAGAAGGTTGAAGTTGGAATTCTTGGAGCCACCGGCATGGTAGGCCAGCGGTTTATCAGCCTGCTCGACCGCCACCCGTGGTTTGAAGCCGCCTGGCTCGCAGCCTCAGACCGCTCCGCTGGAAAGAAATACTCCGAGGCGTGCAATTGGCGCCTGCGTGACGCCATGCCCTCATCCGCGCGCGACCTGATGGTTCACGAGTGCAAACCCGGAAAGGCGCCGCAACTCGTCTTTTCGTCGCTCGACTCCAAGGTGGCGGGCGAAGTCGAAAGAGAGTTCGCCCAAGCCGGCCACGTTGTGGTTTCCAACTCCTCCAACCATCGCATGGACCCCGACGTGCCGCTGCTGATTCCGGAAGTCAATCCGGATCACCTGGCCATGGTCCGCGAACAGCGCAAGAAGCGCGGTTGGAAAGGCATGATTGTCACCAATCCCAATTGCACGACGGTCGGCCTGGTGATGTCTCTGGCGCCGCTGGAGCGGGCCTTCGGCCTGGAGAAAGTTCTGGTGACCAGCATGCAGGCTATCTCCGGCGCGGGGTATCCCGGCGTGCCCACGCTGGACATCATGGGCAACGTCATCCCGTATATTTCCGGCGAAGAAGAGAAGGTGGAGCGTGAAGCGCACAAGCTTCTGGGCAAGCTGACCGATGGGCACGTAGCCAAAGGCAACTTTGTGGTCAGCGCGCATTGCAACCGGGTCTTCGTTGAAGACGGGCATACGGAGGCCGTTTCGCTCTCCCTGCGCTCGGAAGCCGTCTTGGAAGACCTGATCGAAGCGTGGAGAAAATTCCGGGCGCTGCCGCAAGAGCGCAATCTGCCCTCCGCGCCTAAGCACCCGATCATCGTGCGCGAGGAGTGCGACCGGCCACAGGCCAAATTTGATGTTCAGGCGGGAGACGGCATGTCAGCCGTAATCGGACGCGTGCGGATTTGCCCAGTGCTGCAATTCAAGTACACCACTCTCAGCCACAATACAATTCGGGGCGCGGCGGGCGCCGCTCTGCTCAATGCGGAGCTGATGAAGTCTGAAGGCTACCTGGACTAGCGGCTGCGGGCGGCGACGGCCTTCGGGCCGCCCATCCCAACGAAGGAGGTGAACGAGTGAGCGAAACTTCCTCTGACCCTGCAAATGATAAACGTATAAACCTGGCCTTGCTCGGCCACGGCAAAATGGGCAGCGCCATTGCGAGCCTGGCCCCGGAACGCGGCTTTGAGGTTCGCCTTATCCTGACCATCGAATCCAATCCGGGCGGTGTGGCAATCACCGAAGAGAATTTCCGCGGGGTAGATGTCTGCATCGACTTCACCACGCCTGACGTGGTGGTGGATAACATTCGACTGGTAGCGGGTTTGGGAGTGAATCTGGTGGTGGGAACAACGGGCTGGGGCAACCGCTTCGAAGAGGTTCGGGAAATCATTGAGTCAAGCGGCGTGGGCCTGGTGCATGCGGCGAATTTTTCCATCGGCGTCCAACTCTTCTACCGCCTGGCTCGCGCCGCGGCGGAAATCTTTGCGCCCTACGCCATGTATGAACCTTACATTGTTGAAGCCCATCATAAGGCCAAGAAGGATGCGCCTTCGGGAACAGCGCTGGAGTTGCGGCGGCAGGTTCAGGCACATCTCCCTTCCCGCGAAATCGCAACTTCCAGCGTGCGCGCGGGATACATTCCAGGCATGCACGAATTCGGATTCGATTCCGCGGCGGACACCGTGGTGGTTCGGCACACCGCGCGCAGCCGCCAGGGCTTCGCCGAGGGAGCGCTGCATGCGGCGCGTTGGGTGGTAGGGAAGAAGGGGCTCTTCGGTTTCGATCAGGTTCTTGAAGAACAAAGGTAGCAACCCGCGCACTTGTTTCTTATAATCAGGGTTTCCAGGAAAACCGCCTGGTCGGGGGAGGAGGATTTATGAGTTTGGACATTCGAGGCTGCGGCACCGCGCTTGTCACTCCTTTTTCAGGGGATGGCACGCTGGATGTGGAAGCGTTGCGGAGCTTGGTCGAATTCCAGCTTCGCGAGGGCATCGACTTTCTGGTGCCCTGTGGAACTACGGGAGAAGCTCCCACGCTCGAGCATGAAGAATTCCTGGGCGTAATCCGCGTGGTGGTTCAGGAAACCGATGGTAAAGTCCCGGTCATCGCCGGGGTGGGCGGCAACAGTACCAAGAAGATTTGCAGCCTGCTTCAGGAAGTGAGCGCCCTCGGCGTTAGCGGAATCCTCTCCGTGGCTCCCTATTACAACCGCCCGACCCAAGAGGGACTCTACCAGCACTTCAAGACGATCGCCGAGTCAACCGATCTTCCGGTGATCCTCTACAACGTGCCCTCCCGCACGGCTTCAAACATTGAGCCGGCCACCGTGGCGCGCCTGGCCCAGATTTCGAACATTGTCGGCATTAAGGAAGCATCCGGCAACGTCACACAGCAGACGGAACTGCTAGGCATGGTCAGCCCCGACTTCCGGATTCTCTCCGGCGACGATTCCTTTACCTTTCCCCTGATGTCGCTGGGAGGCGCCGGGGTCATTTCGGTCATCTCCAACTTGGCTCCGCGGGGAATGACGAACCTGGTGCACCTGCTGCTGGACGGCAAATATGATGAGGCACGCAAACTCAACGCCAAGCTGTTTCCCTTGATGCGCGCGAGCTTCATTGAAACGAATCCCATTCCGGTCAAGGCCGCGCTCGCGATGATGGGCAAGATCAAGGAAATTTACCGGCTGCCGCTCTGCCCCTTGAAGCCCGAGAATCGCGCCAAGCTGGAAAAGACGCTGGCCGCCCAAGGGCTGCTCCAACCGCAAAAAGTCTGAAGTGGCCGGTTGAGCTTGCGGCGCGTTACAGAGAACAACTTCCCGATGACACTTCAAAACCGAATCGAAGAACTCTTCTCTCACCCGCCGGCGGAATACGGCGATGAGTATTTCCAAGCCTTCGATCAATTCAAGGCGGCGCTGAATGAGGGCGAAGCTCGCGCCGCGGAGCCCGATCCAGGCTCGCCGACCGGCTGGAAAGTCAACCCGTGGGTGAAGAAAGGAATCCTGCTGGGGTTCCGCATTGGGCGGGTGGTAGAAATGCCGCCGGCGGATTTACAATTCCGCGACAAGCACACCTATCCGATCAGGAAGCTTGCGGGCGACCGCAACGTGCGCGTGGTTCCCGGCGGCAGCTCCATCCGCGACGGCTGTTACATCGGCCGCAACGTCACCTGCATGCCGCCTATGTACGTCAACGCCGGCGCCTACGTGGATGACGGAACAATGATCGATTCCCACGCTCTCGTAGGCTCCTGCGCACAGATTGGCAAGCGCTGCCATCTTTCCGCCGCGGCCCAGATCGGTGGCGTTCTGGAACCCGTCGGCGCGCTCCCAGTGATTATTGAAGATGACGTTCTGGTGGGCGGCAACTGCGGCGTCTATGAAGGAACCATCGTGGGCAAAGAGGCGGTGCTGGCGCCCGGAACGATCTTGACCGGCTCCACCCCGGTCTACGATCTGGTTCGCGACGCCGTTTACCGGCGCGCCGAGGATCGTCCGCTGATGATTCCTCCGGGAGCCGTGGTGGTTCCTGGATCGCGCGCGGTCAGCAAAGGGCGCGGGAAAGAGTGGGGCCTTTCACTCTATACGCCGGTCATCATCAAGTACCGGGACGAAAAGACCGACCAAGCGGTGCGGCTGGAAGACTTGCTTCGCTAAGGCAAGCCGAACAGCGGGCCGATGAGCTTTCCGATAGTCTCCCAATCACAGTTCAAGACGGCTTCCAAATAGGGATTGACGAGCCCAGGGGGAGATGCTATTCTACCTACCGACTGGTCGGTATCTCGGGGCAGGCTACCCCCTGCACGGCAGGGCGGAATTCCAGAGAACGAGTTATTTATGCCAAAATCCATCACCGGTTCTGAAATCCTGTTGGAAAGCCTCCGTCGCCAGAGCGTCAAGGTCATTTTCGGCCTTCCCGGCGGCGCGGTGCTGCCGCTCTACGATGCTCTTTACAGCGCGGGAATCCGCCATCTCATGATGCGCCACGAGCAGGCCGCGGTGTTTGCCGCGGACGGCTACGCCCGCGTGACAGGCAAGCCGGGCGTCTGCCTGGTGACCTCCGGTCCGGGGGCGACGAACCTGATGACCGGCCTCACCTCCGCACTTATGGATTCGATCCCGGTCGTCGCGATGACCGGGCAAGTGCCGGCGTCCCTGATTGGAAAGGATGCTTTCCAAGAGGCGGACACCGTGGGAACGGCTCTGCCGGCCACCAAGCGGGCTTTTATGGTTCGCCGCGCCGCAGATATTCCCTCGGTCATCCAGCAGGCATTTCACATTGCCGTTTCTGACCGGCCGGGTCCGGTGCTGGTCGACCTGCCCAAGAACGTGCTGATGGAGTCGGCCGAGGCCACTTATCCGGCGGGCCCGGCGGCCGACCACCCCCGCAGGCAGCGCGAATGGAATGAAAGCGAAATCCGCCGCGCCGTGGACATGATTCTTGAAAGCAACCAGCCGGTGCTCTACGTGGGCGGAGGCGTCATCGCCTCCAACGCCTCCGGTGAGTTGCAGGAGCTGGCCGAACTCACGCAGATCCCGGTGACCACGACTCTGATGGGCCTGGGAAGCTTCCCTTCCCGCCACCCGCTTTCTCTGGGAATGCTGGGGATGCACGGCGCCTACGCTACCAACACGGCGGTTTGCCACAGCGACTTGCTGATTGCCGTGGGAGCGCGTTTTGATGACCGGGTGACCGGACGCATCGACGGCTTTGCCTCGCACGCCAAGAAGATTCATCTCGATGTGGACCCCGCGGAGGTGAACAAGAACGTTGCCGTGGACTTGGCCCTGGTGGGCGACGCCCATGAAACGCTCCAGGCGCTGGTGGCGGAGATCCGGCGGCGCGGCAAGGTTGTGGTCCGTCCGGAGCGCCATCAGTGGATGCAGCGGATTGAATCCTGGAAACACGAACACCCGCTTGATTACGACAAGTATGCCGGCGTCATCAAGCCGCAGGCCGTGATTGAAGCGGTTTCGGAGATCGCAAGCCAGGACGCCATTATCTCCGTGGACGTGGGCCAGCACCAGATGTGGGCGGCGCAGTTTTACAACTTCCGGCAGCCGCGCGCCTGGCTCTCTTCAAGCGGGCTGGGCACCATGGGCTACGGATTCCCGGCGGCGGTGGGCGCGCAGATGGCCTTCCCGGACCGGCAGGTGATCGCCTTTGTCGGGGACGGCGGATTCCAGATGACCCTGAACGACCTGGCGACCATCGTGCAATATCGCGTGCCGGTCAAGATCATCGTGATCAACAACCGCTCTCTGGGAATGGTGCGGCAGTGGCAGGAGATCTTTTTTGAGAAGCGCTACTGCGATATCGACCTCAATTTTTCTCCGGATTTCGTCAAGCTGGCCGAGTCCTACGGGATTCGGGCCGCCCGGGTGGACCACCAGAACGACGTTTCCGATGCGATCCGCGACGCCCTGAGCGACCGGGAGCCGCGCCTGATTGACTTCACGGTTGACCCGACGGAGAATTGCTATCCCATCGTTCCGCCCGGAGCGAGCCTTGCCGAGATGGTGGTGGGCCCTCCGAGATTTGTGATGGAAGAGGAAGTTTTGGACGACCTCTGGGCCGTCTAAAGGCCGCGTTCTGAGGCCGCTGCCCGGCCGGGGAGTCTGCTTTTCAAAGCGGCGGCGGGGCCAAAGTTTTCCTCAACAGGGGTTTTCCCAAGGTTCGCAATGGCTGTATACTTTTAGTTCCGAGGAGCTTCCGATGCAATGGCTGTTAACTCTTGAAAGCGAACGCGATCCTATCGTGCTTTGCCGTTTGATGAACATCTTCCGTCGCAAAGGGGTTTCCATCGAAACGATGGCCCTGGCGTCGAAGCCGGAGGGTTACGCCTTGACCGCGGTGGTGGATACCGCTGAATCGGAAATTGACCATATCTTCAATTTTCTGCGGCGGACGGAAGGTGTTTCAAACGTCGCCTGCTACCGGCACGAGCCTTCTGCGGCGGCGTCTTTTCTCTTTGTCGAATCGGACACCAACCCGAAGAACCTCCAGCGCTTTCTGGAAACTTTCCCGGAATCCAAGGTTATTTTTGCAAGCCACGGAAAGCATCTGTTTGAAGTCGGCTCGGCAAGCCAGTTGCCCCCGGACTTTGCGGGGCTGGGAGAATCCGGCTTCCTGCCGCTTTCGCGCTTCAAGATGAGCCGGGAGCATTCGCAGATAGAGCTGGTTGGCGCAATATCAAGCTAGCGGGGCGGGCGCGCCTTCTCCAGTTGAAATCACGGACCCCCAATTCACTCCTAAAAGGAAAAGGTGACATTATGGCGAAGGTTTATTATGAGAAGGACGGAGACGTAAAGAATCTTGCCGGCAAGACGGTGGCCGTGATCGGCTACGGCAGCCAGGGGCACGCGCACGCTCTCAATTTGCGGGATAGCGGCGCCAAGGTGATTGTGGGACTGCCGGCCACCAGCAAGTCCCGGCCGCGCGCGCAAGCGCAGGGGTTGGAAGTGTTTGAGCCTGCGGAAGCCACGAAGCGGGGCGACCTGATTGCGCTGCTGGTTCCCGATCCTCCCATGCCCCAGCTGTATAAGGACGCGATTGAGCCGAACCTTGCGGCGGGCAAGACGCTGCTGTTCGCCCACGGATTCGCCATCCATTACAAGTTTATTGCCCCGCCGCCTTCGGTGGACGTGATTATGATTGCGCCCAAGTGCCCCGGACACCGCCTGCGGGAATTATTCACGGAAGGCATTGGAGTGCCCGCGCTGCTGGCGGTTGAGCAGGATGCCTCCGGCCACGCCGAGCAGACGGCCCTGGCTTACGCGCGGGGACTGGGAAGCCTGAAGGCGGGCGTGATCCGCACCACCTTCAAAGAGGAGACGGAGACCGACCTGTTTGGAGAGCAGGTTGACCTTTGCGGCGGCGTCTCCCACATGATTACGGCGGCTTTTGAAACCCTGGTTGGCGCGGGTTACCAGCCGGAAATCGCCTATTTCGAATGCCTGCATGAGCTGAAGCTGATTGTGGACCTGATCTACCAGGGCGGCATCAAGTACATGCGCTACTCCGTCAGCGACACGGCGGAATTCGGCGATTACACGCGCGGACCGCGGGTGATCGACGAGCACGTTCGCGGGAACATGAAGAAGATCCTGGAAGAGGTCCAGAACGGCAAGTTCGCCCACGAGTGGATGGATGAAAACGCCCAGGGCCGCAAGAACTTCCTGGCCATGCGCGAGAAGGCCGCCAGCCACCTGATTGAAAAAGTGGGAACCGAGCTGCGGAAGATGATGCCCTGGATTCAAGGCGGCAAGGAAGAAGCCACCGCCGCTCAAGCCCAGGCCAAGAGCTAAGCGTCCTTCCACACTCGAATCGATCAATCAACAGCAAGGTCCCGCGCTTCCCGGCGCGGGACCTTGCCTTTACACCCCGGCAAACACCGAAAGGAATCCCATGACACCCTCAGCAGCAGCCGCTCCTACCTCGGCGGGGAGGAAAACGCCCACTCAGATCAAGAAGCTGGCCCTAATCGGCGCCGGCAAGCTGGGCGAAGGGTTGCTTTCCGCCTTATTGCAATCCCAAGTGCTGCCTCCCGCCCGCGTGGAAGCCACCGTGGCGCATCCGTCGCGCGCGGAATTCCTGGCCTCCCGCTACGGCATCAAGGCCCACACCAACAACCGCCAGGCCGTGAAGGGCGCCAGCCACGTGCTGGTTGCGCTGAAGCCCCAGCAGGTGAAAGGGTTTCTCCGCGAGGTGAAGAGCGCGCTCTCCAAGGACGCTCTCATTATTTCCGTGGCGGCTTCCGTGACCACCACGCTCGTGGAGCGCGAGCTTGGGCATTCAGCCCGGGTGATTCGCGCCATGCCCAACACGCCCTGCCTGATCCGCCAGGGCATGACGGCGCTGGCCCGAGGCAAGTACGCCAACGAGACGGACGCCAAAGTGGCGCAGGATATCTTTGCGGCGATGGGACGCACCGTGGTGGCGGATGAAAAGCATATGGACGCCATTACGGCGCTCTCGGCTTCCGGCCCCGCGTACGTCTACATGATTATCGAATCGCTGGCGGAGGCGGGCGTGAAGCTGGGCTTGCCTCGCGATCTCTCCACGGAACTTTCCGCGCAAACCTTGCTGGGCGCTTCCGCGCTGGTTCTGCACACGGGCGAACATCCCGCCAAACTGAAAGACGTGGTCACCACGCCCGCCGGCTGCACCATCGACGGCTTGCTGGAGCTGGAAGAAGGCGGCTTGCGCGTCACCCTCATCAAGGCCGTCGTGCGCGCCGCAGCCCGCGCCCGCCAGCTCGTCGAGCGGAATAATTCCTAGTCGGTAGCCAGGGCTAAATCGCAGTTTGAATTAACCGTGGGCCTTTCAAAACGAAAGAGCCTCTCCAGGAAGATACTGCCAAGGCAAAGTGCTCACGATGGTTTGGCCGGTTGGCCAGGCATGCAGCCAATCAAGCTGGCTCATTGGGAACCGCCATGGACAGCCCACCGATTCTGACGCTTGATACAACCGGGGTTAATCGACACCATGACGACCAAGAGCGAGAGGACTTGATCCGCGGACTTGCGTCCGGATTC
>JBJKQF010000025.1:0-6930 GCA_046705545.1 Terriglobia bacterium | reverse complement strand
AAAGTCGCCGTAAAGGTTCCGGTGGCCGTTGCTGTGCCTGAGATCAGTCCGCCGCTGCTCAGGGTAAGACCCGGCGGTAACCCTCCTCCTATGATAGACCATGTGTAGGGCGTCCCGCCACCGCTGGCTTGCAGCTGGGTGCTGTAGGACTTGTTCAGTGAAGCATTGGGAAGGCTCGTGGTCAGAATCGCGAGAGTCGTCGAATCAATGGTGATGCTGAGACTTCCCGAAGCCGTTTGGCCCGTCGAGTCAGCAACCCCAAAAGTTGCCGTGTAAATACCGGCGGTTGACGCAGTCCCACTGATCATGCCGCCACTGCTGAGGGACAATCCCGGTGGCAGCGAGCCACCCTTAACAGACCAGGTGTAGGGAGTCGTACCGCCACCCGCTTGGAGTTGCGCGCCATAGGATTTGCTCACATTGCCCGAGGGCAGGCTCGTGGTCAAGATCGCCAGACTAGTTGTGGCAATGGTAACACTAAGGGTTTGAGAAGCTGATAGGCCGTTGGAGTCAACAACCCCAAAAGTCGCTGAGTAAACGCCTGCGTGCGTTGGAGTCCCGCTGATCAAACCGCTGCCGCTCATGGACAACCCGGGAGGCAGCGAGCCAGACTGAATCGACCATGTATAAGGAAGGGTGCCGCCACTTACTTGGAGTTGCGCGCTATAAGCTTGGTTCAGATTGCCGGAGGGCAGGCTCGTGGTCTGGATGGTCAAACCGGAAGGCGCAATGCTAACGTCAAGGGTTTGCTGCGAAACGTCCCCCGTATTGTCGGTGACCGCAAAAGTAGCGCTATAAGTCCCGGACTTCGTGGGCGTTCCGTTAAGTGTCCCTCTTGAACTCTGCAGCCAAATGCCCGAGGGAAGTGCTCCCCCAACGACGCTCCACTTGTACGGTGACACACCGCCCGTGGCCTGAAGGGTCGCTCGGTAGGAGCTTCCAATGGTTCCACGTGGAAGCCCGGTAGAAGTGATGGAAAGGCGCGTGGTCGCGTTAAGAGATGCGGCGTTGCGTGGGAAAGCGGTTCCACATTGAGCAAGAACCAGGGTCAGAGAAAGAATTGACGCAACGACTGCCAGGCGAAGGGCTGGATTCTTTTTCATCGGACACCTCTTAATTGCGCGGACCTCGTACTTCTAGATGGCGCGAGTGATTACCATGTTTATACGTAGTTACTATTCGGTAACAACCAACTGCAAGGCTGTGACGGGCGTCACTGATGCGTGTGACTTCGTTCACGACCCCGCTAATCTTTGGGGTTCAACTGACTTTCAAAAACCTACTGCGAGGGGGCAGTTCGCGGTAACTGCAGCGAGACGGCTTATGGGAGGATGATCCGTTCAGTCATGGGATCTGTAGAGCGACAAATTCTCTCCGGTCTTTCCTGGTTATCAAGATCGGCAAGTGACCATAGCACTCTGCACCGTTTCCTTCCCAAGGCGCGTCGTCCACCTCTTTCCTGGAGGGAAGCATCCTCCATCAGATCTATAAGTTGCGAGGGGCAGCGAGAATACAAGGACCGTGTGCTCTTTTACTAAACGGCATCCTGATTTCGAAAAACACACAACGACTCCAACCCCCGAAGTTTTTCCAAAACATGCAAGAAAATATCTATAACAATCCAGATGCCAAAACTTCTTCATTTTTAAGTTGCTGATAAATTGCGGCGAATAATTTGACCGGCACAAAAGTGCTAGGAACTTTTTACAGCGCGAAGGATTTTTTTCGGGTTATTGATACTTAGGTAATCAGGTAAATACCTTATAAGACACTATCCCGAGCAATCCCGGACGAAAAAATATAGCAGCCGCACACAGTCCCTGCATCCGATCCCCTTCGACGCACTTGAAGGATGCCAAAAGTCAGGGACTTCCTGCAGCTGGCACAAATCAACGATTTATCATTAAACGCAATTAAACCAGGAGGATAACCATGTCACCGATGACGGTAACAAAGCATACCGAATTCCAGGATGAGGTACTTACGAAACTACTCTCCCGGATTAACGATAAGACCGCTCAGGTCGGAATTGTGGGCTTGGGATATGTGGGCCTTCCCCTCTGCCTGCTGTTTGCCGGAGAGGGGTTCCATACGACGGGGTTTGACATTGATCCCACCAAGGTCGCACAACTTCGCCAAGGGCGCAGTTACATCAAGCACATTTCTGCCGAAGAAATCTCTGCGGCGGTTCAAGGGAATTTCTTCTCGCCCGAGACTGACTTCGCGAAATTGAGAGAGATGGACGCCATCATTGTCTGCGTCCCGACCCCCCTTGACGGACACCGGGAGCCGGACCTGACCTACATCACGGCCACAACCGAGTCCATCAGCTCCTATTTGCGCCGTGGGCAGCTTGTCGTACTTGAGAGCACTACGTATCCGGGGACTACGGAGGAGGTTGTTCTTCCGGCCCTGGAGAGATTCGGCCTGCGCTGCCCGATCTCGCCCTATACGGTGAGCGACAATGGAGTCGATGCCCATGATGCCGGCACCCTGGATTTTCTCCTGGCCTTCTCCCCGGAGCGGGAAGATCCCGGCAACAAGTTATTCAAAACACAGCAAGTTCCCAAAGTGGTCGGAGGTGTGAACGCGTCCAGCGCCTTAGCGGCTCAAGCTCTGTACTCGGCCATCATCTCGCAAACCGTTCTGGTCAGTTCCACACGGGCGGCTGAAATGACAAAGCTCCTTGAAAACATCTACAGGAGCGTCAACATTGCCTTGGTCAATGAACTCAAGCTTTTGTGCTTGCGGATGGGATTGAACATTTGGGAAATCATTGATGCTGCAAAGACCAAGCCCTTCGGGTTCTCGGCCTTTTACCCGGGCCCCGGCCTCGGCGGTCACTGCATTCCCATTGACCCCTTCTACCTGACGTGGAAAGCGAGGGAGTATGAGTTCCCCACGCGGTTCATCGAATTGGCAGGGGAAATCAACTCCTCCATGCCGGAGCACGTGGTGCAGGCCATGGCTCAAGCCCTGAACGGCCACGCAAAATGCCTACGCGGGGCCAAAGTCCTGGTTCTGGGGGTTGCATACAAGAAAGACGTCGACGACCTTCGCGAGTCACCGTCACTGGAGATTATGGAGCTCCTGCAATCTCAAGGCGCCAGCGTTGAATACCACGACCCGTACTGCCCGCATCTGGGTAAGATGCGCCACCACGATTTCCAGCTTTCTTCGGTGGAGATCAGTGAGGAAACTCTTCCCCAGTATGACGCGGTACTCATTGCTACCGACCATTCCTGCCTCGACTACGAGTTCGTCGTTCGCCACGCAACCTTGGTGGTTGACGCTCGGAATGCTACCCGGAACGTCCGCGAACACAGGGAGAAAGTCTTCCACTGCTGAGCCGCGCTGGGGATTCCTGGACGAATCGTGTCTGGTTCGTCGAGGGAACAAGGGCCCCGGAAATTCCTCAGAAAGACCTCTAGTTGCTGCCGCCGGGTGGAGCAAAGGGCCTCCTACCCGGTCTTGCCCCGAGAGAAGCCTATCTTTAAATATGGGTTCCGGCCACTTTGACGGCAATCCCGAAGCCAGGGGAAAGCTTGCATCAAACTTATCCGATCAGTGCCGGGAACTTCTGGTCACTCTATACCCACCTTCTTTTCTCTCTTAACTCCAACCTTCCTCATCTTTCCGCCGGTTAGCAAAAGACTGCCTCCTCACGGACGCCAGGCGATCGTTCTCTGTCATCCGCGTTCCGGTCGCCCAACCTGGCACGAAATCTATCCAACTCATGGCAGGCGGTTTCTTGCCTTTTGACGCCTGAACCGTAGCCCCCGCTTTCTCCCCCGGGATTTCCTCTTCTCCTTGGCCGCCAAGCCCGGCCGCCACTCGCTGTGGGCCTGATAAAACCATTTTCCCAATGGTCCCGGCGCGTTGTGGTAGACTGTGCGCACAATGACAACCTGTGACCAGGACAATGCCTGAAGCCGCCAATTCCAAACAGAAGCTGCGCGAGATATGCCGGACTGCTGCCCGGGTTTTTTATGAAAAAGGCTACGATGGCGCCTCCATGCAGGACATTGCCCAAGCGGTAGGCCTTACTAAGGCAGGACTCTATCATCACGTGGGCAGCAAAGACCGCCTCCTGTTCGAAATCATGAACTATGGGATGGACATTCTTGATGAGACGGTTCTAGAAAAAGTCAAAGGAATCGAGGATCCCGCTGAGAAGTTGCGGCAAACCATTATGGGCCACATCGACTTGGTGGTCCGGGCCCGCGACATGGAAATTACCGTTATCCTGCATGAAAACCGCTCACTGAAAGGGCCTTTGCGCAAAAAGATCAATGCACGCAAGAAATCCTATATCTTTTACCTTGAGGATCTGATCGCCCAGGTCCAAGAGCAGGCCGGCCAGAAGCCTCTGGTCTCGCCGAGCCTTGCTGCCTTCAACCTGTTGGGAATTATCAATTGGCTGTACCAGTGGTACCGCCCGGAAGGCGCCATCAGCCAGAGTGAACTGACTCAAGGCTGCGTTGACTTCTTTTTTAGAGGATTGCTTGGCGCCGCCACCCTTCCCCAGCGTCCCGCAGGCTCATAACTCTATCCAGTGTTGTTCCGTTTCTTAGGCCGTGGTAGCATCGAGCGTCAAAACTCGAACCTGGAGATGATGCACGAGGATGAAGAAGGAAACGGTTGCTTTTCAAGGCGAGCGGGGAGCCTTTAGCGAAGAGGCTGCCTATCAGCTTCTTCACCGCCGCATCGAGGTGCTGCCTTGCGATACGTTCGACGCCGCCTTCCAAAGCGTTGTCAAGAGGAAGGCTACCTACTGCCTGGTGCCCATCGAAAACACCCTGGCCGGGTCCATCTATGAGAACTATGACCTCCTGCTCCGGAATGATCTTCACATCGTGGGCGAAGAGAATCTGCGGATTGTCCACAATTTGATCGCCTTTCCCGGCACCACGCTGCGAAACTTACGGCGCGTCTATTCGCACCCGGTGGCGCTCGCCCAGTGCGGCCGCTTCTTCTCCCATCATCGGCGAGTTGAGAAAATTCCCTTTTATGACACAGCGGGCAGCGTCAAGATGCTGGATCAGGAAAGACCTTCCGGCACGGCGGCCATCGCCAGCAGGATTGCCGCAACGGTTTACGGAGCGCGAATTCTGCAGAGCCACCTCGAGGACCATCACGAGAATTTCACTCGTTTTCTCCTGCTTTCCAGAAGATTCCGGGTCTCGCCAAAGGCCAACAAAGTTTCCATCGTCTTCTCAACCCGCAACACTCCGGGGGCTCTTTACAAGTGCTTGAGCGTGTTTGCCTTGCGGGACATCGACTTGACAAAAATGGAGTCGAGGCCCTTACGCGGCAAGCCCTGGGAATATTTTTTCTACCTAGATTTTGTCGGAAACGTGAAAGAGCCAAGGTGCCGGAAGGCGCTGGAGCATTTGCAGGAAGTCACAAAGTTTCTCCGTGTCCTGGGCTGCTATCAAAGCGGCAAGCGGTAGGGGTCCGCCCTGAAACTGGATAGTTTGCAAGGTTCCAATCCCTCCCCTGGTCCCGCGGCCGCACTCCTCATTCCCCCTTCACGCCAGCACCCCACTTGCCCGCGGCGCTTCTACGGAATAAACTGTTTATTGCAAACAACGAGCGCAGAAGATCGTTTGCTTTCAAGGGCAACGGGGCCCAGGCGTCTTTCGGAGCTGAAAAGCCTCGGGGCGGAACCTTAACAGGCGTGAGAAATCGGGTGAAAACGAGTCGAATATCGGCGGGATTCCGGAGCGGCGGCCTCTTGCTTTGCGCGGTGGCGCTGTGTTTCGCTGCCGCTGGCGGCCTACGGGCGCAAAGCTCTTCCGGGAAAATCGGAGATATCACGGGGAATTACCAATTCCTCGGCCCTAACGATAACCTTGCCATCCTGCAAGAGGAAGGAATCGTCAAAGGCTATATTGACGTCCTGCAAGGCCAGTCCGAGTCCGACTACGTTCTGAGCTACCCGATCGTCATCGGATCGCGCAAGGGCGATCACGTGGAGTTCCGAACCCGAAGAATTCACGAGTTGTACTATCGCTTTTCAGGAACCGTGCAGAGAGGAGCGGGTCGCAAACAAAGCGATCCGGACTACCTTCAGCTCTCGGGAGAGCTGCAAATCATCGAGCGCCATGCAGACGCCGACAAGGAAACTGTCGAGCACCGGCAGGTCGTCTTCAAATCCAAAGGAGAATCCGAAGAACAACCTTGAGGTGGCCCGGGAACCAAGCAGGATTCCTACCGAACCCGCTTTTAGTCTTTCCTCTTCAGAACCCAATTTATGAATTCTCACACCTATGATTTCAAAAACCAGGTTGCAATTGTCACCGGAGCCGGCTCTGGAATCGGGAAAGAGATTGCCCTCGATTTTCTGAAGTCGGGCGCCCAAGTTGCGGGCGTGGGTCGACGGATCTCCGGAAAGAGGTTTCTGGCTGACTTCCGGGAGTTCGGCGAGCGCTTCCTGTGGATTCGCGCAGACGTTTCCAGGGAAGCCGACATCCGCCGGATGGTGCGCGAGGCACTTAAAACCTTCGGCCAGCTCGACATCCTGATCAACAATGCGGCCGTCCGCGGCCCCACCACGCCGGTAACCAGCCTGAGCGCAAAAGACTGGCGGCAGGTTCTGGACACAAATCTTACCGGAGCTTTCTTGTGCTCGCGCGAATGCGTCAAGCACATGATCAAGCAGCGCCGGGGCCGCATCATCAACATCTCCTCCGTGGCGGGACGCATGGCCTATCCCCTGCGAGCTTCCTACGCGGCCTCCAAGTGGGGCCTGATGGGATTGACGGTAACTTTAGCCCAGGAAGCGGGACGCTACGGCGTCTTGGTCAACGCGGTATGTCCTGGGCCCGTGGAAGGTCCCGGCATCGATCAAGTCATTGCGGCAAGGGCACAAGCGCTGGGATTGCCGCGCAGCAACGTTCGCCAGCGTTTCCTGCGCAGGGCCGCGCT
>JBJKQF010000024.1:0-16257 GCA_046705545.1 Terriglobia bacterium | reverse complement strand
GAGCGCGCGCCACGATCCATAGCGTTCTGGCGTCGCAGACGGCCTGTGAAAAGCAGCAACCTCTCCTGGCTCAACTGCCTGGCGAGACGGAACTCGCCGCCATTCCAGACCGCCTGTTTCAGCAGATTTCGCAGACCCGGGCGACTCAAGGCATAGCGGCACTGATTGAGCTGCACCCGGTGGAAATGAAGTCGATCTTGGCACGGCCGCAGGCTGTTCTGGTGGTTGCCTGCGGGGTCCAGGACCCCGGCAACTTGGGCACCATCATTCGCAGCAGCGACGCCCTGGGGGCTGCCGCCGTGATGACTCTGATAAACACGGTCAACCCTTACAACCCCAAAGCCGTCCGAGCCTGTGCGGGCGCAATCCTCCGTCTGCCGGTTTTTCCCAACCTGCAGCCGGACGAACTTTTCGAACCCTTGCGAGCTTCGGGCATCAAAACTATTGCCGCGGATTCCAACGCTTCCCGCGCGGTATGCGACGGGGATTTTGCGGGGCCGGTTGCTATTCTGGTAGGGAGAGAAGGCGCGGGCCTAGAGCCCGACCTCCAGCGCCGGGCAGACCTGCTTTTGCGGATTCCGATCCGCGCGGAATCAGACTCGCTCAACGCCGCCACGGCTGCGGGCATCTTACTATACGAAACCGCGCGGCAAAGAGGTTTCCACTTTAGACCATGAATTTATTCGAGCCCACTCCCACCCCTCGTCCGGACACGCCGGATCTCCGGCCGCTCGCCGACCGCATGCGCCCGGAGGTCATCGAAGATTTTGTCGGCCAGCGCCACATTCTAGGTCCCGGCAAAGCCCTGCGGCAGCAAATCGAGCGGGACGAGATCAAGTCCATGATCCTCTGGGGACCGCCGGGCTCCGGGAAAACCACCCTGGCGATGATTGTGGCCCGCAGGACTAAAAGCGATTTTGTGCGTTTCAGCGCCGTCCTGTCAGGTATTAAAGAGATTAAGGAAGTGATGGCCGCCGCCGAAAAGGCGCGCCACTACGGCCGCCACACAACGCTCTTTGTCGATGAGATCCATCGTTTTAATAAGGCGCAGCAAGACGCCTTCCTGCCTTACGTCGAGAGAGGTGACATTGTCCTGATCGGCGCCACAACGGAAAATCCTTCCTTTGAAGTGAACGCCGCGCTGCTCTCCCGCACCAAAGTCTATATGCTTTCAGCGCTCTCCACGGGCGAGATTCAAAGCCTGCTGTCGCGCGCACTGGAGGATGAGAAAAACGGGCTCGGGGGCAAAAACATCGTTGTTTCCAGCGATCTGTTGCGGCAAATCGCCGTCTTTTCCAACGGAGACGCGCGCAGCGCTTACAACACCCTGGAAACCTCTGCTGCAGCCGCCGCGCGCAACGATCACGGAGAGATCGAGATCACTGAAAAAGTGGTGGAAGACGCCATCCAGCGCAAGATGTTCCTCTATGACAAGAGTGGAGAGGAACACTACAACCTGATCTCTGCGCTGCACAAGTCGGTTCGAAACTCCGACCCGGATGCCGCGCTCTATTGGCTTGGGCGCATGCTCGAAGCGGGCGAAGACCCGCTCTACGTTGCCCGGCGATTGATCCGCATGGCGTCAGAAGATATCGGCTTGGCGGAGCCGGGCGCCCTGGGCGTGGCAGTGGCGGCTATGCAGGCGGTGCATTTTGTCGGCATGCCTGAAGGAAATCTGGCTCTGGCGCAGGCCGCCGTATATATGGCGATGGCTCCCAAATCAAACGCGCTCTATACAGGCTACGGCGAGGTCAAGCGCGACGCTCAGAGCAACGTCGCCCAGTCTGTTCCCCTGCACCTGCGCAACGCTGTTACCGGACTGATGGCCGACGTGGGTTACGGAGAGGGCTACCAGTACGCCCACCACGCGCCGGAAAAACTGACGAACATGACCTGCCTCCCCGATAATCTCAAAGACCGGCGCTACTACCGTCCTACCGATGAAGGTTTTGAAAAAAGGCTGAAGGAAAGAATAAAAGCCATCGAAGAGTGGAAGCGCGACCGCGCTAAGAAGTAGCGGCAGCCAGGCGTTTCTGCCGCACGGAAGCCGCCGCGGGCTGATGATCAGCTCTCCGCTCCCAGGGTTAAGAAGGTTTTACTCCAGCAAGCAGCGCCAACTCCAGCCACTTCCAATGGCAATCGACGTCTTCAAAGCCGCTTTCCAGGAGCCATTCAAGTTGAGTGTTGAGATCGAGAAGTTTGTTGGCGCGGTCTTCCGTCTCCGGGGTCAAACCCATTGCCTGGAGAAAGGCGTCGTGCAGCCGGGCGCTGGGCGACGTTACGTGATCCAGGCTGCAGAACACGCCGCCGGGTTCAAGAAGCATAAAGATTTCCTGATAGAGAGCGCGCTTCCGCTCATGGGTGCAGTGATGGATAGCGAAGCTGGAGACGACGGCATCGAACCGCCTCAAGCTCGGCAAGGGAGTTTCGAGATCGTGTTCAACGAGGGAGACTTTCGCATCGTCCGCAAAACGCTCCCGAAACATCTGCATCATCGGCGGCGAGAAGTCGACCGCCACAAACTCCGCCTCCGGCCGATCCTTCTTGAGAAGCGCCAGCAGACGCCCGTTTCCTGAACCGATATCGAGAATCCTCCGCGTTGCCACAGGGACGTGGTCGAGCAAAACTCCCTCTCCTTCTGTTCGGTGCGGAATTCGATCGGCCAATTCCAAATAGTCTTGGACGTGTCCGGGTTGTTTCCACTCCGTCATGGAAGCGCACACTCTCCAGCCCAAATCTGGCCCCGGCAGGAACAGATCCGGACCATCGTGGGCTCAGTACTTTCGAACCTTAGATCCCTTCGCAGACAAAATGTTTTGCGTGTTCTTTCAGGATGCAGCGGTCCTGGATAACCTGGAGCCCGGCCTGGCGGGCGCGCTGGGCGGCTCGCTCATCGCTAACCCCTTCCTGCATCCAGACGACCTTCGCGCCCGTGTGGATGGCTTCCTCGACCACTTCGGAGACATATTCCGGCCGTCGGAAGATGACGACCACCTCGAACTCTTCAGGGACCTCTTCGAGCGTCGAGTAGGACTTTTCGCCAAGGACAGATTTTTCATGGGGGTTTACCGGGATGATGTGGTAGCCGTGGGACTTCATATAAGAACAAACACCGTGGCTAGGCCGCGCGGGCTTGGAGGACAAGCCGACAACGGCTAGCGTTCGATATTGCTCCAGGATCTCCTGAATACAGTCTTCCATCCGAGACTCCTTTGAGGACCGGGGCGGATATCGATCCACCCGCTCAGGCTCTCTGATTGCGTCCCTGCTCCGATTCCTTACACGGACCTCTCCGCAAAGCGGCGCAGGGCTTCCAAAAACTGCTCGTTGTCCTGATGTTTGCCGATTGTAACCCGAAGCGAGGTCGGAAAGCCATAGAGTTTAATCGCGATAGAGGGTGCCCTCACGTGCAATAACCGGATAGAACAGCTTTCCAGGCGAGGCCGGCATCAACCACGGGCAGGCTTGCGGGACAAGGATTATGGTGCGCCTCGAGCGGCGCAGGTTCGGTTGGAGAAACCTTCGATAGGTTCAGCGGGCGGAGGCAGAGGGTTTCAGGTTCTTCAGCCGCTCGATTTCCGGCGCATTGAGGCGCCGGAATTGGCCCGGTGAAAGGCCGCGGTCCGTCAGAAATCCGAACCGGACTCTCTTGAGCTTGACGACCCGCTGGCCGGCACGCTCAAACATCCGGCGCACTTGGTGGTAACGCCCCTCAACAAGCGTAATTTCATACCAAGGCTTCTCGCGTTCAGATACCGGCCGAATTCGGCAAGGAGCGGTTCGCCGCCCATCCAGCACGATGCCACGCTCCAGGCGAGCCAGGTCTTCCGAGGACGGCTGACCTTCCAGCTTCACGTGGTACGTTCTGGGAATTTCTGATTTTCGCGAGAGAAGAAAATTCGCCAAGTCGCCTTCGTTGGTCAGCAGCATCACTCCTGATGAGTGGTAATCCAAGCGGCCCACGGGATAAACGCGCTCCTTTACGCCTCGCAGAAGCGAGACTACGGTAGGTCGGCCTTGAGGATCTCTTAATGTGGAGACATAGCCCACTGGTTTGTTCAGCAGGATGACCGTGTGGCCATGGATGCGCGGCAGGGGCTTGCCATCTACACGAATCTTGTCACGCTCAGGGTCAGCCTTAGAGCCCAGTTCCCGGATCGTGTGCCCGTTGACGCTGACACGCCCCTGCAAGATGAGTTCTTCGGCTTTGCGCCGCGAGGTGATTCCTGCTCCGGAAATGATCTTCTGCAGCCGCTCTTGCATGTTGCTTCCGTGGCGCTATGCGCCCGAATCCTCGGGCGGCGCAGCCGTTTCCATAGGCTTGGATTCTTCTGAGGCGGGCTCCGGGTCCCCGGCGGAGAGGCTTTGCGGATCTGGCGGGAGTTCGCTCACATCAGAAGGAAGATCCGAACCCAAGGCCTGCCGGGCAAGCTCCTCAAACTCTTTCAGGCTCGGCAGCTCACCGACATCCTTCAACCCGAAGTGAACCAGAAATTCCCTGGAGGTCCGGTAGAGAATGGGGCGGCCGACCACGTTCTTCCGGCCTGCAGTCACTACAAGCTTCCGCTCAAGCAAGGTGTGGATAACACCACCGCAATCCACTCCGCGAATGGCCTCAATCTCCGGCACCGTGACCGGCTGGCGATAAGCAATGACAGCCAGAGTCTCCAGGGCCGGCTTGGAAAGCCGCATCAAGGGCTTTAGGCCTTTGACGAACATTCGCAGAACCTCGTGATGCTCGGGCTTGGAGGAAAACCGGTAACCACCCGCCACGGGGCGAATCTCAACCCCGTGCTCCGGGCGCTCGAATTCCTGGATCAGCTCATCGATCTTGGCCTTCACCCGCTCCCGCTCTTCGCCTTCCAGGGACTTGGTAATGGCATCGAGCGACACGGGCTCCGGAGCCACGTAAATGATGGCTTCGATCAGGGCTTTTAAGGTTTCATCCGTCAGCATATCGTTCCGACCCTAAACCTCTCCCAGGCTTTCCTCAAGGCTTGCGGCATCAACTTCTTCAACGATCACGTCAAATTGCTTGCTCTTCGCCACCGTAATCGGCGCAAAGAGATCACTCTGGCGAATCTGGATGGCCCGCAGGCGGACCAGCTCCAGAAGGGCCAGAAGGAGTGCAATCAAAGCCTGCCGCCATACGTAACCATCGATCAGTTCTTCCAGGGTGACCGGCCCCGAGCGCTTGCGCATCAGCCCCTTGACGTGCTCCAGCATCTCGCGCACGGTAATCTCTTCCCGCTTGATCTCCATCGGCGGGCGCTTTTTGGCTCGTTCGAGGATCTCCCGAAAGGCGGAAATCAGGTCAAAAGTGGAAACCGCCAATCCCGGCTCATCCTCGGCCTCCGTAAATTCGTCAATCCCGGGATGAGACCACGTCGCGTCCTCCACCACCCTCTTGGATTGCAGCATCTCCGCGGCATTCTTGAACTGTTCGTGCTCCAGAAGGCGCTGCACGAGCTCGGCGCGCGGATCTTCCTCCTGCTCCTCGGAGGAAGCTTCCGGGTCGGGAGGCAAAAGCATCCGGGACTTGATGTAAATCAGGGTCGCCGCCATCAGCACAAACTCGCCCGCAAGGTCGATATTCAACTCTTCCATCAGCCGCAGGTAATCGAGATATTGTTGGGTGATCTGCGCGATGGGAATGTCATAGATGTTCAGTTGCTGCTTGCGAATCAGGTCGAGAAGCAAATCAAGAGGCCCTTCATAAGCTTCCAGCTTCACCGGAGGCACGGGTATATTGGCGCGGGTCGTTCGCCGGACAGGCTCTGGCTTCGGCTCCTGGGCGGAGTCCGTGCCGGATTCGGGCTCTGGGGGTCGATTCTCTTCGAGCATTCAGGTCAACTTCACCGCGGCTCGCACCTCAGCCATGGTTTGCTGGGCGACCACCCGGGCTTTTTGGGTTCCTGCCTCTAGCACGTCCCAAACCATTTGCGGAGCCTGCTCATAAGCTTTGCGGCGCTCTTGAATTGGCTCAAGAAACTTGTTCAGGTGCTGGGCCATCAATTTCTTGCAGTCCACGCAACCGATTTCCGCCGTCCGGCACTCACGATCCATCCGCTCCACAACCTCCGTCGGCGAGAAGAGCTTGTGATGGTCGAAAACCGGGCAGATCTCCGGATTACCTTTGTCCCAGCGCCGCTGGCGGGCGGGATCCGTCATCATACCGGCTACCTTCTTACTGACCGTCTCAGGAGGATCGGAGAGAAAAATCGCGTTACCGTAACTCTTGGACATCTTGCGCCCATCAGTGCCACGCAGGCGCGGACTGGGCGTCAACAGTGATTGTGGCTCTGGAAAGATGGGTCGAACGTCTCCAATGCCGCTGTTGAGATAACTGGCGCGGTCATCAATGGAAGAATTGCGAAAGTGGGTCTGAAAGGTTCGCACCCGCGCCGCGCGGTCCTTGCCCAATTTCGCCTTGAGTTCCCTCTTGATGCCAACCGAATCGGCAAGGGCACCCCAGTCTTCATCGGCTCTTTCAGCCAGGATCAACTCTCCATACGCCAGGTTGAATCGCCGGGCGATTTCACGCGTTAACTCAACATGGGGCACCTGGTCCTCGCCCACAGGAACGTAATAGGCCTTGTACATCAGGATATCGGCAGCCTGCAGGACGGGATAGCCGAGAAATCCGTAAGTGTGAAGGTCGTGCCCTTGGATGTTATCGAGTTGCTCCTTATAAGTGGGAACGCGCTCCACCCAGCCGAGCGGCGTGATCATGCAAAAAAGCAGGAAGAGCTCAGCATGCTCGGGCAGGCGTGATTGCACAAAGAACGTCGCCTTCTCAGGATCAAGCCCCACCGCCAGCCAATCGGTAACCATCTCCAGGACGTTGGACTGCAGGTCCGAAGGATCGGCATAATCGGTGGTCAGCATATGCCAATCGGCGACAAAGTGATAACTGTCGTACTGGTCTTGCAGTTGAACCCAATTCTGAAGGGCGCCAACCAGATTGCCCAGGTGCAACTTTCCCGTGGGTCGCATGCCACTCAGCACTCGCGGCCGGTTCTTTTCAGGCTGCGTCATAGCGTGGAATCCCAGCTTCCCGACAAAAAGAAAGGGAACGCGCGGCGCGCTCCCAACTACCTTATGTGATTGTTTATCGTAACATAGGTGGCACGCAAACGAGAAGAATGGGTGAAATCGGCGCCAGAGGGGCCCCACCGCGCCATATCCGGGGAGTGCTGTTTCAGCAAAGTGCAAGAGCAAAGCTCGCCGACCGTCAGAAAGACTTTCACGGTGTTGCCACACGTGGTTGCTCCAGCAGGAGGGCTAGGTTTGGTTCCCGTCACCCAAAGGGTCAAGGCCAGGAAATTGATGGTCACATGCCTTTGGAATTTCCGTATAATGGCCTTGCACTGGGGTTAAGAACTGGAATTAGACACGGTTCGGAGAAAGCACCCTCGCATAGCGCGAACGGCAATGCCATCCCAGCCTGCTACAGGGCCTCCACCCAATGGAACGACGGCGTCCCAAAGCGGCGTAACGTCACCAGACATACCACAACCCGGCGGGACCTTTCGTTGGAATGAACACTGAATTCCCATAATTGGGCGCACGCCTCTTGACGCTTCCTGGTAGAATACCGCGGTAAATCCGCGAACGTTTCCGGCGGCCGACATGGGCGCCATCCGGGAGGGTGCGAGTTTGACCACAAACGCAAATACAACCTCAATTCCGATCATCGACACACACATTCACCTGTTTGACACCGGCCGCCCTCAGGGAATTCCCTGGCCGACCCAAGATGATCCGATCCTTTACAAGCCCGCCTTGCCCAGCCGTTATCGGCAAGTCACCGAGGGCTGTGGGATCGTAGGCGCCATTGAGGTGGAATGCAGTGCCTGGCTGGAAGACAACCAGTGGGTGCTCGATGTCGCCGCCAAGGATCCCCTGATCGTGGGAATGGTCGGAGATCTGGAGCCGGACAAACCGGACTTCCGCAAGCAACTCGAGCGATTCCACAGGAACCCGCTCTTTCTCGGCATCCGCTACGGAAACCTTTGGGGCCGGGACTTGAGCACCGCAGTCGCCAATCCCAGGTTTGTGGCCGGCCTCAAGGAAGTTGCAAGCGCCGGGCTGGGATTCGATAGCGCAAACCCCAACGTGCCCCTGATCGCTGCGCTCTTACGGATCGCCGATGAGGTCCCGGACCTACGGATTGTGATCGACCATCTGCCGCAATACAACCCGCCCACTGAGGGCAAAGCGCGCAGCGAATACCAGGCCAATTTGCGCGAGCTGGGAATGAGGCCGCAAGTCTTCGCCAAGATATCGGAGGTCCTTCGCCGGGTGGACGGCCGCGTCCCGACGGATCTCGATTTCTACCGCCCGCGCCTCGACGAGATGTGGGAGATTTTTGGCGAAGACCGCTTGCTCTACGGCAGTGACTGGCCGAATTGCGACCTGATTGCAGAATTCCCGCAAGAATTCCCTCTCGTTCGCAGTTACGTGGCCGGTAAGGGAGCAGCCGCCGCGGAGAAGGTTTTTTGGAAGAATTCCATCGCGGCCTACCGCTGGATCAAGCGGGATGCGAATCAGCCGGCGCTCATCTAGCCTGCGCTCCACCGGCTTCCTTGCGTCGCAAGACAACGGCAATCCAGCAGCGGGCGCAAAAGCCGATTGAAGAATTCCCTAAACTCGTCTGGTTGAACGGACGAAGATACTCCCCTGTTCAGGAGATGCCGTTGAGTTCCAACTTGAGGTCTCAATCTATTCTGCTTGCCCTGATCGTGGGGCTGTGCTGCGGAGCCTGCTCCCATAAACACAATCAGCCAGCCGGGCAGCAGGCGGCGCCTTCCGGGCAAAACGCCAAAACGGCCTCGGAAGTTTGGAAATCAGAGACCACCGGCAGAGAATACCACGTCAGGATTGAAGGAGACCGCTTCTACGCCGACTGGGTTAATCTTCCGCCCGTGTCAGCCGAGCGCGGCGCCTATATTCACACCGTCTGCCAGCGCAGCGGCTCAAAATGGGTGGGGACCTCCAGCATCTTCATGCCCTGCACCGAGGGGAAAGGCAAGTCAGAGCACATCGCCAACACTTGCCATTTGACGGTGAAGATTGAAATCGATTCAGTCAGCAAGGATCTCATTACCGGGCGCGGGCAAAGTCTGAGGAAATTCGATTGCCAAAGCTGTAAGGTGCTTGCAACCGGCTGGGGTGATTTCAAGTGGGTTCCCGCGAGTTGACCGGATTCGAGTTTTCCCCGGCCCTTTCCAATCAGAGCTCAGCATCCAATTATCCGGCTTTGGCTTTCTTGATTTCTTCGATCAGCGCGGGAACAATCTCAAACAGGTCGCCGGCCACCCCGTAGGTGGCAATTTCAAAGATCGGGGCTTCGCGGTCCTTGTTGATGGCCACGATGGTTCTTGATCCATTCATTCCCACTTGGTGCTGGATGGCGCCGGAGATACCCAGAGCGACGTAGAGCTTGGGCGCAACGGTCTGCCCGGAACTCCCCACCTGGCGGTCCATGGGCAGCCAGCCGTTGTCGCAGATGGGTCTCGATGCGCCAACCTCCGCGCCCAGCGCCGCCGCCAGATTCTCTGCCAGCACAAGATTTTCAGGCTTCTTGATGCCTCGCCCCACTGCCACGATGATTTCCGCCTGGCTCAGATCCACAGCTTGCTTCGCTTCTTGAAACCGCTCCTGCGGATGAGTTCGAATGGATTCCGAGGGGATCGAAACGGCAAAAGGAGTGATGCGCGCCGGCGCCGTGCCACGTTCGGCGGAATCCTCTCGAAACGCTCCGGCCTGAAAGGAGACAAAATAAGGCGGCGAGCCCTCAAACTCAACATCGGCCAGAAACTTGCCTTGAAATACCTGCCGAATGAAGATAGCGCGATCCCCTTCCCGGCGATAACCGAGGCAGTCACCGATAAGCCCTCGGTCGAGTGAGGAGGCGAGCTTGGGAGCAAAGTCCCGCACTTGATAGGTGTGGCTGAAAATCACAAATTGCGGCTGCCGCTTTTCGATTACTTGCCGCAGGGCCAAGCTGTAACCGTCTGGCGTGTACCGGGCGAGTTGAGGAGATTCGAGGGCCAACACTTCCGTCAGGTTCGCGCCAGCGACTTCTCCCGCGGGCGCGCTGAGGGTCTCTCCAGCAACGACGGCCGCGACGGCTAATCCCATCTCACGAGCCAGCCGTTGCGCGGCGGCAATCGCTTCCCACGCAGATCGCACCAGCCTGCCCTGCTGGTGTTCTGCAAAAACTAAGATCTCGCCCGGCACAATAAATCTTTCTCGGTTCGCTAAAGGACTCTCGCCTGGTTCTTCAACCTATCGACCAGCCGCGCGGCAATTTCTTGGGCCGACCCTTCAATAAACTCCGCCTGAGAGCTTCTCTCCGGAACATAGATGCGGGAAATACTCTGCCGGGGAGCCAGCACCTCCGGGGCCAACCCCAAATCCTGAAGGTTGAGGACTTGAATGGGTTTGTTCTTGGCCGCCATAATCCCCTTGAGCGTGGCGTAACGAGGTTTGTTGATGCCCGATTGGATGGTTAGCAGCGCAGGCATCGGCATCTCAATCCACTCGAACCAACCGCCTTCCAGCTCCCGCTTGACCTTGATGCGGCCATCCTCAACCTGAATTTCCATGATGATCGTGGAATGGGACAGGCCGAGCAATTCTGCCAGGATCACTCCCGTCTGAGCGTCACCATTGTCATCAGACTGAAGGCCGGTCAGCACGAGATCAGGATTCTCCTTGTTGATGGCAGCGGCGAGCGCCCGGGCAATCCCCGGCATATCCAGAGTGTCGAAGGCGGGGTCTTCAAGGTGCAGGGCGCGGTCCGCCCCCTTCGCCAGAGCCTCTTTGATGGCCTGCCCAGCCCTGGCAGGACCCAGGGAACAAACAACCACCTCTCCCCCGTGCTTTTCCTTGAGCTGCAACGCCGCTTCCAGGGCGTAAATGTCAGGCTCGTTGACCTCATAGCTGAGGCCGGCCTCATCGATCCAAGTTGATTTGGAATTTGCCTTCAGCAGGGCGTCCCGGGATGGAACCTGCTTCAAGCAGATGACGATCTTCACGTAAGAACGATCCCCCAGAACAGATTTCCGCAGAGATTGAGCCTGGATCAACTATTCCGAATAGCGTTTGAGGAGCAGAGCCGCGTTGGTTCCGCCGAAGCCGAAGGAATTCGAAAGCACATAGTCGACCTTCGCTTGACGGGCTTGGTTTGGAACGTAGTCCAGATCGCAAGCCGGGTCGGGATTTTCGTAATTGATAGTGGGCGGAATTATCTGATCACGCAGGGAGAGAGTGGCGATGCCGGCCTCCAGCCCTCCCGCGCCCCCCAGCAAGTGGCCGGTCATTGACTTTGTGGAACTCACCGCCAGCTTGCGGGCATGGTCGCCAAAAACCTTCTGGATGGCCATAGACTCCAGGCGGTCGTTAAAAGGCGTTGAGGTTCCGTGAGCGTTGATGTACTCCACCTGCTCCGGCAGCACCTTGGCGTCCCGCAGGGTGTTCTGCATCACGCGAACCGCCCCATCGGCATTTTCAGAAGGCTGCGTGATATGAAAAGCGTCGCCGGACATTCCATAGCCAACCACTTCAGCCAGAATCCTGGCGCCGCGTTTGACTGCGAACCCCAGCTCTTCCATGATCAGGATGCCCGCCCCTTCGCCGATCACAAAACCGTCGCGCTCCAGGTCAAAAGGCCGGCTGGCCCTCTCCGGCTCATCGTTCCGGGTGGAGAGAGCGCGCATGGAAGCGAAGCCTCCCACGCCCATGGGCGTGATGGCAGCCTCCGCACCGCCGCAGATCATCACGTCCGCATCGGAACGCTGGATAAGCTTGTAGGAATCACCCACCGCGTGGGCGCTTGAGGAACAGGCCGTGCAAGTTGCGGAATTGGGACCTTTGGCGCCCCAGCGAATCGAGACGAATCCGGAGGCCAGGTTGACAATGGAAGCCGGAATAAAAAAGGGAGAGATTCTTCGAGGTCCACCCTGCATGAGCGCCGTGTGCTCGCGCTCGATCACATCGAATCCGCCGATCCCGGACCCAATGTAAACGCCGGTACGCTCCGCGAATTCCGGCTCGATTTTCAGTCCGGACTGCTCCATGGCGAACTGCGCGGCCGCCATGGCGAACTGAATGAACAGCCCCATCTTCTTGACTTCTTTTTTTTCGACAAAGGTGAGAGGGTCGAATCCCTTGACTTCCGCGGCGAACCTGACCGGAAACCCCTCCGTGTCAAAGTGCGTAATGGGCGCGGCGCCGCTCCTGCCATTGAGGAGGTTTTTCCAGGTTTCTTCAGTTCCTACCCCAAGGGCGCTCACCAAACCTACACCCGTCACCACAACTCTTCGCGACAACCTAGATCCCTCCTGCGGGGAACGAGTGTTTAATTCTTCGCCGGCTTGGCGTGGGCTTCAATGTAGGTAATGGCATCCTTGACGGTTTGAATCTTTTCGGCATCCTCGTCGGGAATCTCGATTTCGAACGCCTCCTCGAATGCCATGACCAACTCCACAATGTCCAGCGAGTCGGCCCCAAGGTCGTCGACAAAGTGCGCCGTTGCGGTAACCTCCGCTTCATCAACTCCGAGCTGTTCAACAATGATCTGCTTGATCTTTACTTCGGGCGAAGCCATTAATGTATCCTCCTGACTCTACGTGGGGTTGGCTATTCTAACTTTAGCCCTTGCGCGCGTCAAGCGTCCCTGCGCGGAGAAAGGCACGGGCCTTGCTCCGGTGGGCTCGCCCCTTTTGCGGGCAAACCAGGCATCTGTTAGTTTTAAGCCATGTACAACCCACCATTGATATTCAGCACGTGACCCGTAATATAACCCGCCTCCTCTGAAGCAAGGAAGCGTACCCCATACGCAACCTCCCGGTCCGTTCCCATGCGACCAAGAGGAATCACACTCAACAATTTATCATGCACGCCCTCGGGCAGCTTGCCGGTCATCGGCGTATCAATAAATCCCGGGGCGACTGCGTTCACGGTGATGTTCCTCCGGGCGACTTCCGCCGCCACCGCCTTCGTTAAACCGATCAAACCCGCCTTGGAAGCAATGTAATTGGCCTGGCCTGGATTCCCTGCCTGGGCCACCACTGAGGCAAGATTGATGATTCGCCCGTAACGCTGGCGTACCATTCCGGGCAGGACCTCTTTGATGCAATGGTAAGCCCCATCCAGGTTGGTCCGCAAAACGGCATCCCAATCCGCCGCATTCATTCGCAAAAGCAAGTTATCCCGCACCACGCCGGCGTTGTTTACAAGGATATCAATCTTTTTCCAGGTTTCCAAAACTTTGCTGATCCCGGCCTTGACAGTCTCGGGGTTAGAGACGTCAACGCTCAGCACCAGAGCCTGCCGTCCGAGGCCTTCAATTTCCTTGGCGACAGCAGCAAGCTTTTCAACGTTCCGGCTGGCGAGGGCGACATTGGCGCCCGCCTCCGCCAAAACCAGCGCGCAGGCTCTGCCGATTCCCTGCGACGCTCCCGTAACAACCGCAACTCGCCCATCCAGTTTCATAGCTGAAACCCAAATAAGAAATTCCCTCAGAGAGCCCGGAAACCACCGGCCGGCAATTGCCGCTAGCCTTTCAGCGCAGCAATCGCTTCTTCCACAGAAGCCACAGTTCCGGTCTGGAAACTTTTTGCCGCCGGGTCGATCTGTCTCATTAATCCTGAGAGAACCTTTCCCGGCCCGACCTCCACGAAAAAGTCCGCGCCCTGGGACCTCAAAGATCGCATGGACTCCGTCCAGCGAACCGGAGCCGTAACTTGGCGTTCGAGGCCTTCGCGCACCGCAGATGCCGAGCAAGCCATCTGGGCATCCGCATTCTTCACTAAAGGAACCTGCGGGTCCCGCATCGGTACTGCTTCAAGATCAGCCGCCAGGCGGTCTGCAGCAGACTTCATCAGAACGCAATGGAAGGGAGCGCTGACATTGAGCATCATCGCGCGTTTGGCGCCGCGAGCCTTCGCCATCTCAACCGCTCTTTCCACGGCGCCACGATGGCCAGCAATCACGATTTGGCCGGGAGAGTTCAGGTTGGCCGGAGAGACAACTTCATCTTGAGCCGCCTCACGGCAAATTTCCTCAACAACTCCGCCATCAATTCCTAACAGCGCCGCCATAGCCCCTTGGCCGACCGGAACAGCTTCCTGCATGTATTGGCCGCGTTTACGAACCAAGCGCAGCGCGTCGGAGAGTTCCAGCGCGCCCGCTGCCACTAAAGCCGAATATTCGCCTAAACTATGCCCGGCAACATAATCAGGCCGCACGCCCTTCTCCGCCAGAATCCGCATTGCAGCCACTGAGACCGCTAGGATGGCGGGTTGCGTATTGGCCGTCAGTTGCAGTTCCTCTGCCGGACCTTCAAAGCACAGTTTCGAGAGTGAGAACCCCAGAGCGGCATCCGCCTGCTCAAAAACTTCGCGTGCCGATGCAAAATGCTCGGCCAGCTCACGGCCCATCCCGGGCGACTGGGACCCCTGTCCCGGAAAGACGAATGCAATCTTAGGCAATGCCGGCTCTCCGCCAGCCGCCGGATGCGGAGACAAAACCACGCTCGCCGCAGCAGGCGCCGCGCCCGGAAGCTTTCTCTTTCGCTACATGCGCACCAGGACGGAACCCCACGTTACCCCCGCTCCAAAAGCTGACATTAAGATCAAGTCGCCCTTCTTGACCCGGCCACTGCGCACGCATTCGTCCAGGCAGATTGGAATCGATGCGGAAGAAGTATTGCCCACCCGGCTGATGTTTGAGTAAACCTTTTCAGCGGGCAATCCCAGCCGTTCTCGCACCGCTTCCGTAATGCGCTGGTTGGCTTGATGCGGAATGAACAAGTCGATCTGCTCGGCTGACACCTCCGCTTGTTCCAAAACCCGGCGGGAAACTTCCTCCAGGCTGCGAACCGCGACCTTGAACAGCTCATTTCCGCGCATCTTGATGTAGTGATCCCCGGAGTCCACCGTCTCGCGGCTGGCAGGCCGCGCGGCGCCGCCGCCGGGAATGTAAAGATGGTCCGCGAAGGTCCCATTCGTATGCACTTCCGAAGCCAGAATGCCGGAGCCTGAATTCGTCGCCGTCAGGATGCTGGCCGCGACTCCATCCCCAAAGATCACACACGTGGCGCGGTCCTGGTAATCCAGGTACCTGGAAAGCAGTTCCGCCCCAATCACCAGCGCGTGCTTGGCTTTTCCCGTCTTGATAAACTGGTCCACCACGGTAAGCCCAAACAGGAACCCTGAACAAGCGGCCGCCAAGTCAAAAGCGCAACAGGGACCCGCGCCCAACTCACGCTGAATGATCGAGGCCGTGGACGGCAGCGGCATATCGGGCGAAATCGTGGAACAGATGATGAGGTCAAGATCCTCGGGGGTAATCCCGGCCATCTCCAAGGCCTTCCGAGCCGCCAGAACCGACAGAGAGGAGGTTGTTTCATCCGGGCGCGCCTGCCGCCTCTCCTTGATGCCCGTCCGCTCCGTAATCCACCGGTCGGAAGTATCCACCATCTTTTCAAGGTCAAAGTTGGTAATGACCTTTTCCGGCAGCGCTGAACCTGTCCCTGCAATGCCCGTATGAACCATGGTTGTAGTGGCTCCTGGAAAATCCTTTCAGTTCTTGCTAAGCGAAGCGACGGCTAATTCACGCTCAATTTTCTCGTTAATGCGGCCTTCCGCAAATTCCGCTGCCATCCGAATGGCGTTCTTGACGGCGTTGGCATTCGAGCCGCCGTGGCAGATGATGCAAACCCCCCGGACCCCAAGCAGAGGAGCGCCACCGTATTCGGAGTAATCCAAACGTTTCTTAAAGGCCCGGAAAGCATTCCGCGAAAGAGCGTAGCCCATCTTCGAAGAAAGTGTACTCGAAAGCGCTTCTTTCAAGAGAGTGGTCACCGCGTCCACCAGCCCTTCGCTGATCTTCAAGGCGACGTTGCCGATAAAACCGTCGGCGACGATAACATCCACCCGCCCGTTAAAGAGATCACGGCCCTCCACATTGCCGGCAAAATTCACCGGCAATTGGCTCAGCCGGCCCAGCGCCTCTCGAGTCAACTCATTGCCCTTATGAGATTCAGACCCGTTGGAGAGCAATCCCACGCAAGGTTTTTTCACTCCGAACATATTCCGGTAATAAATTTCCCCCATCACCGCAAATTGCTCCAGGTGGATGGGCTTGCAGTCAACGTTAGCGCCGACGTCCAACAGCACCGTGACTTTCCCCTTCTTCGAGGAAGGAAAAACCTGGGCCAAGGCCGGCCGGTCCACGCCCTCAAGG
>JBJKQF010000023.1:0-26361 GCA_046705545.1 Terriglobia bacterium | reverse complement strand
TGGCCTGGATTATCGGATGGGACCTGATCCTGGAATACGCCGTCGGCGCCACGACGGTTTCCATCGGCTGGTCAGGATATATGCTCTCTTTCCTGCGAACCCTGCATATTCCCTTTCCCGCGGAGCTAGCGAGGAGCCCCTGGGACCCCGCCACAATGGTGGACGGCACCGTGGTCCACTCGTATTTTAATCTTCCCGCTTTTCTGATAGTCGCAGTGATTACCGTATTGCTGATTATCGGCATCCGCGAGTCTGCCCGGTTTAATAACGTCATCGTTCTGGTAAAGGTTGGCGTGATTCTGATGTTTATCGCCATCGGAGCGTTTTACGTAACCCGTGGCAACTGGGTTCCGTTTCTTCCCGCCAACCGGGGAACCTTCGGGGATTTCGGCTGGAGCGGGGTGTTGCGAGGAGCCGGAGTCATCTTCTTCGCTTACATCGGCTTTGATGCAGTGTCAACCGCGGCGCAGGAGGCTCGCAATCCAGAGCGCGACATGCCGATCGGGATTCTGGGTTCCCTGGCCATTTCCACTGTACTCTACGTCGGGGTGGTCCTCGTCCTGACCGGGATCACGCCTTTCAAGCTCTTGAATGTGCCCGATCCCTTGGCCGTAGCCATCGACTCCACCCCCGCCCACTGGCTCTCACCGATTGTCAAACTGGGCGCCATCTTGGGAACCACCGCAGTGATCTTGGTCATGATGTTGGGGCAAACCCGCGTCTTTTACACCATGGCCTTTGACGGTTTGCTCCCCAAAGCCTTCAGTTCGATTCATCCCCGTTTTCGTACTCCCTATATAAGTACGGCCCTGGTGGGTTTCTGCGTGGCCTTGGCCGGAGGTCTAATCCCTCTCCGGATCGTTGGAGAACTGGTCAGCATCGGTACCTTGCTGGCGTTTGTGATTGTCTGCGGCTCGGTGATGGTGATGCGCAAGAGGCAGCCGGAGATCCGGCGGCCGTTCCGCACGCCGATGGTCTGGGTGGTGGGTCCTCTGGGTATGATCGTTTGCCTGGCCCAGATGATTGGCCTTCCATTTGACACCTGGATTCGGCTTTTTGCTTGGATGGCGATCGGCTTTGTCATCTATTTCACATACAGCCGCCGCCACAGCACGCTCCGCAAAGCATCAGGGTTGGCTCGCTCCGATGCAAGCGCCGCTGCAAAGATTGAATCCTGATCGCGAGCCGACATCCTCATCCTGATTGGTGCCTAGCGCTTGGTGTGTGCCTCTCCGCGACCAACGGAGGAACAAGGCGGTGAAGCGTAATCGAACCACCGTTGTAATCCTAGCCCTCGTTGCAATTCTCATCAGCGTGGGAACCGTAGGCTTTCATCTGGTCCAGGGATGGGGGTGGTTTAAGTCCCTTTACGCCACGTTGATGACGGTCTCGACCATCGGATCGGGGCCGGAAAATGAGCTGAGCGGCCGGGGTGAGGTCTTCAATGTGATTCTCATTCTGCTGGGCGTGGCGGTGGTGGGCTTCGCAATTGGTAGCCTCACCAAAGCGGTGGTAGAATTCGAGTTAGGTTCGTTTTTTGGAAGGCGCCGCATGGAGAAGGAACTGTCTTCCCTGAAAGACCATTTCATCGTTTGCGGCGTCGGCCGTGTGGGGCGAAGAGTCGCCACGGAAGTTGCGGCCCGGAAGCATCCCCTCGTCGTCATCGAGCGCGATCCGGCCAGAGCCGCCTGGGCGCAAGAGCGAGGCTATCCCTTGATTATCGGTGATGCCGCCAGCGAAGCGGTTTTGCGCAAGGCCAGAATCGAGTCTGCGCGGGCGCTTGCCAGCGCCGTCACATCCGACGCTCAGAATGTCTATATTGCCCTCACCGCGCGCGGAATCGTGCCCAATATTCCCATCGTGGCCAGGGCCAGCGAGGAAGACGCTGAACCCAAGCTTCTCCGGGCTGGAGCGACCACGGTTATTTCACCTTACAATTATGCTGGGCAGCGCATGGCGAGCGTGATGACGCGGCCGCACGTTCAGCGCTTTCTAGATATGGCCCTTTCCTCCCTGAGTGAGACTGGCCTTGAAATCGAAGAGGTCCGGGTTGAAACTCCTTCCAAACTGGCCGGGCAAAGCCTCGAAAACGCCAACATTCGGGAGCGCTTCGGTCTGATCCTGCTCGCGGTCCGCCGCCAGGATGGCCGGTTGGAATTTAACCCCAGTCCGTCCGCAACCATCTCCGCAGGCGACTATCTGATCGTCATGGGCGATTCTCAGAACCTGCGCGAACTGGAATCCTTGGCGGGCTTCTAGAAAATCATGAAAATCCTCACGGCTTCCCAAATGCAGGAGATCGACCGGCTGACCACCGAGCACTTCGGAGTGCCCAGCCTGACGTTGATGGAGAACGCCGGACGGGGCGTGGTTGAGTTCATCGAGCAGCGTTATCCGCCGCTCGAAGGGCGGAAGATCGTGATTTTGTGCGGTCGTGGGAATAATGGCGGAGACGGGTTGGTGGTCGCGCGTTTGCTGCGTGAGCGGGGCCTTCAGCCGCGCGTGCTGCTTTTGGCAGACCCCGGCAAGTTGAGCGGAGACGCGGCCGCGAACTATGCGCGGCTTGCAGAAAATTCTGCTCCGGAAGTGGCGCCGGACCTTGCGGCTTGGCAGCGGATCAAGAACAGTTTCCGGGACTGTTCCCTGCTGATCGATGCGCTGCTCGGAACCGGGCTTACCAAACCGCTGGGAGGTTTTCTCCTGGCAGTCGTGCAGGACCTTCCGAGCGCCTTTCCGCAAGCTAAAGTCGTGGCCGTAGACTTGCCCACGGGAGTTCTAGCAGACAGCGGGGAGTTGATCGGGGAGAGCATTTGCGCCGACGCTTCGGTAACCTTTACGGCGCCCAAGGTCGCCCACGTTTTTCCTCCAGCTTGCGAGCGCGTGGGTAACTGGGTGGTCAAACCCATCGGCACCCCACCGGAAGCCTTTGAGATCGACCCTAACCTCTTTCTCAACATCTTGCAGCAGGAAGACCTGGAGTGGCTCGTTCACCCCCGAAAGCTTGCCGGGCACAAGGGCAATTACGGCCATGTGCTGATTCTGGGCGGCTCAGTCGGCAAGACAGGCGCAGCCGCCATGGCGGCCAAAGCCGCTCTGCGCGCAGGAGCAGGCCTTGTAACGGTGGCCACTGCAAAAAGCGCCCTGCCGGTTATCGCCTCACATAGCATGGAGGTTATGACGGAACCGTTGCCGGAAACAGACAACGGGACGGTCTCCATGCAAGCCCTGGACGGCGGTCTTCTCGACTCGCTTGTGGAAGGAAAAACCGTGCTGGCAGTGGGACCCGGAATGGGGCGTCATCCAGAAACCGCGGAACTGATTCGCAAGGTCGTGAACCACTATGATCTGCCGGTCGTTCTGGATGCCGACGGGCTGAATGCGTTTGCCGGCGGCACGGAGGCGCTCCGGGCCAGCGGACGAGTTCGAATCTTAACACCCCATCCCGGCGAAATGGGCAGGCTCGCGGACCAGGCTACCTCAGAGATCGTTGCTCATCGCCAGGAAGTAGCGCGCGATTTCGCCCGGAAGCACGGCGTCCAACTGGTCTTGAAAGGGTTCCGCACTCTGACGGCATCTCCTGAAGGTCAAATATGGGTGAATCCCACCGGCAATCCGGGCATGGCCACGGGAGGTTCCGGGGACGTTCTTACCGGCGTCCTGGCGGGCTTGCTGGCTCAATACGCTGAGCGGCCGGCGACGGAGGTAACGGCCACAGGAGTTTACTTGCACGGATTGGCCGGAGATATCGCGGCCCGTGAGCTGGGAGAAGCTTCGGTCATCGCCGGGGATATTCTCGACGCGCTCCCCAAGGCGTATCAAGCAATCAGGACTTCGTTACACCGTTAATGGGCCAGGGACTCTAAGTCTCCTGCCCGCAACAATTGTTCATTGCCGATGATTTCAGAAACCCGTTGGGAAGTCGTAACCCATTCGCCGGAGGAGACAGTCAGCTTCGGCCACGAGTTGGCGCAGCGCCTCGGACGCCGGCCTTCCCTGGTCCTGCTGGAGGGTGAGCTGGGAAGCGGCAAGACTACTTTGGTGAAAGGAATTGTGGCTGGGCTGGGCGCGGCCCGCGAGGAGGACGTCACCAGTCCTTCTTACACGCTTGTGCACGAGTACGGGCAGGACCCCAAGGTCTATCACGCCGATCTCTACCGGGTGGAAGGGGCGCGGGAGCTCGCAACTTTGGGCCTGGATGATTTGCTGGAGCAGCCGGCGACCATCATCATCGAGTGGGGCGAAAAGTTTCTCGACCAGGATATTGAAGCGCAAGTTAAAATTCATATGGAGCTGCTCGGGGGCGAGGAGCGGCGAATTACCATTGAAGGTTTGAGTTAGTCCGTTTGCTTGCCGCCCGGCGGCCGGCAGGACCTTGCGGGCCGGGAACTTGTCTTGATTCTTGTCTGAACCCTGATCAATGGGGTAGTCTGGTCAACTCGGTTTAATTGCACCATGCCGGTTCCGGCTTGGCGGTGGTGGTGGAATGCCAGGCGGCCCGGGGGCGTGGGCCATCCCATGAGAGTGGAGGAAACAGCAGCATGACGGCACAGGCGGGACCCAAACAATGGGCTCTTATTATCGGAGCCTCAAGCGGATTTGGAGAGGCGACGAGTCTGGAACTGGCACGGGCGGGCCTAAGCGTCTTCGGGGTCCACTTTGACCGACGCTCGGCGCAAGGACATATCGACGGCATCATTCAAGAGATTAAGACGGCAGGACAGGACGCGGTTTTCTTTAACATCAATGCGGCCGACGCCGCGAAGCGCACCGATGCCTTCGAAAAGATGCAGGCCTATTGGAAGGAGCTGGGCGGCGAGCACTCCGTCAAAGTCTTTTTGCATTCCGTAGCTTTCGGTTCGCTTCTCCCCTACATCAGCGAGGATGCCAAGAACCAGCTCACCCAGGCCCAGATGGAAATGACCATTGATGTGATGGGCAGCAACCTGGTCTATTGGGTTCAGGATCTGGTGCGCCGCAAGATGATGCACTCCGGGGGCCGCATCTACGCCCTGACGAGCGCGGGCGGACACAGCGTGATTCCCAATTATGGGGCTGTCTCAGCAGCCAAAGCGGTGATCGAGTCTCATCTGCGTCAATTGGCGTTTGAGCTGATGCCCCAGGGTATTACGGCCAATGCCATCCAGGCGGGCGTCACAATCACTCCGGGGTCCAGCAAGATTCCCGGCATTGAAAAGCTGGCGGAATTCGCCAAGCTGCGCAATCCGGGCGGCCGGCTGACCACTCCGCAGGATGTCGCCCTGGCCATCGCGGCCTTGATGGACGACCGAACACAATGGATGACCGGCAATGTCATCCGCGTGGACGGTGGTGAAGACATCGTGACCTAAGAGGGTCCCAGAATTACCACAGGAAAAGGTTCATCCTGAGGGGAGCGCAGGGTCTGCTTTTTTCAATTTTCGTGGAGAAGCCGCGGACGCTTTGCGCAGTTTGCGCGGAGCAGACAAACAACGGTCCTTCGCATCCCTCAGAATGACAAGCGAGCGAGGTCCGCAGTAGTTCATTAGGCCTTCAGCATTTCCCCGCTGACACACGGCACCCCAGCTACAGATCACGCTGTTTACCGGGAAAAGCAGGGTAGATTTTTTTGACGCCCGGAAAGCCCATTTGTTAGCATAAAAAGTTCTCGTTGCGATGGTGAACGAGCCGTACCCATGGAGCGAAGTTTCCCCAGGAAGATTCTGCTTTCAAATCCGCGAGGATTTTGCGCAGGCGTTGATCGGGCTATTGAAGTGGTCAAGATGGCCTTGGACCTCTATGGCTCCCCCGTCTATGTCCGCAAACAGATTGTTCACAATAAGTTTGTGATCGAGTCGTTGTCCGGAAAAGGCGCGATCTTTGTTGATGAGATTGATCAGGTTCCGGAAGGCTCAGTCGTCATCTTCAGCGCCCACGGCGTTGCGCCGGAGGTGACCGCCAAGGCCGCATCGAGAAACTTGCAAGTCATTGATGCCACCTGTCCGCTGGTAACCAAAGTCCACCTTGAAGTAAGGCGCTTTGCCCAGGAAGGGCTCTCGATTCTCCTGGTAGGTCATGAAGGCCATGATGAGGTGATCGGAACGATGGGCGAGGCTCCAGCGAGCATTCAACTGGTCCGGAATGAAGCGGAGGCCGAAAGCGTTCAAGTCGCTGATCCCGACCGGGTGGCCGTCACGACCCAGACTACTTTGAGTATGGACGATGCCAGCTCTGTGATCCGGATTCTCAAACGGAGGTTCCCCAAGCTGGTGACTCCTTCCTGCAACGACATCTGCTATGCAACGCAAAACCGCCAGGCCGCCGTCAAGATAATCGCACGGAAGGCGGACTTGGTGTTAGTCCTGGGCTCGGATAACAGTTCGAACTCCGAACGTCTCTGTGAAGTCGCCAAGGCCGCCGGAACCGAGGCCTACTTGATCGACGATGCTTCGGAAATCCGGCCGGAGTGGCTCGATCACGCTGAGGTGGTAGGGATTACGGCAGGGGCTTCGGCGCCGGAGAACTTGGTGCAGGATCTGGTCGCTTACCTCAAGACCCTGGGTGCAGAGGAAATGGAAGAAGTTGAAGTCGCGACGGAACGCGTGACCTTCACCCCACCGCCCATGGGTGTTTCAGAAACTCTCAATCACGGCGTTGAACCCTAATTCCCTGCCTGGCAGTCTTGTTTCCCTTGAAACTGAACTTCCGCAGAAGAACGACGCTGGCGCCGCCGGAAGAGCGGGCCTGTGCCGCCGCCCCGTTTAAAACTTGTCATACGGTCTTGTCGGGTGCATCGCAGAGGGATTCCAGGGGACACTCCGCGCAACGTGGGTTGCGAGCCTGGCAAATCTTGCGGCCAAACCAGATCACCTGATGGCCGAAGGAGATCCAGCGGTCCTGGGGAACCAGCTGGATGAGGTCGCGCTCCACGTTTTCCGGAGTCTTCCCGCCGGAAAGCTTCAGACGGTGCGTAATGCGGAAAACGTGCGTATCGACTACCACACCGGTGGGAAGTCCATAGCCCGTGCCCAGGACAACGTTGGCCGTCTTGCGGGCCACGCCGGGCAGGGTGAGCATCTCCTCCATGCTGCGCGGAACCTTGCCTCCGAATTCTTCCATAATCCGCTTGGAAGCTCCGACAATGCTCTTGGCTTTGTTCCGGAAAAAGCCGGTCGAGCGGATATCTCCCTCGAGTTCTGTCGGACTAACAGCAGCCAAAGCCTGTGGGGTGGGATATTTCTTAAAGAGGCCGGGGGTCACCTTGTTCACGCGCTCGTCCGTACACTGCGCGGAAAGGATGGTCGCCACCAGGAGCTGAAAGGGATTCTTGTGAAGGAGCGCGCACTCCGCGCGAGGGAAAAGGCGGTCAAGCTCCGCAAAGATCTTCTTCAGCCGCCGGGGTGAAGTATAGCCGCCGTCGGATTTTTCGGTTTTGCCGGCCGGCCGTTTTTTCCGGGTCGAGGTTGATTTCATTTGGCGCCTCACGCGATGCCCGTACGGAAAGAGAAACGAGCCTAACTCAGACCGGCGTTTTCAGCCGCGATTTTCCCCAGTGAAGACCAGTCCTGCTCACTGCGGCCACGCGCGATGGCCGTCAAGAAATGATCCCGGACCAGACTCGCGATCGGCATGGGAGCGGAAACCGCTCCGGCAGCTGCCAGCACCAGACTGGCGTCTTTGAGCCCCAGTTGAACCTTGAAGCCCGCCGGCTCAAACGCTTCCTTGGCGATCAGATTGCCGTATATCTTATACACCGGGGCTGCAAAGAGATTGCTGGTCATGACCTCCAGAAAGCTCTCGGGGTCGACTCCGGACTTGCGGAGCAAAGCATAAGCCTCTCCCAGCGCTTCCGTGGCTGACATAACAAGAAAATTGCCTGCCAGCTTAACCGTGTTGGCTTTTGGGGCCTCGTCTCCCACGACAAAGGTCTGCTGGCCGATAGCGTCGAAAAGCGGCTGGCAGCGGGCGACCGCTTCGGCTGGTCCGGCGGCCACAACGGTCAGTTTGCCGGCCTCCGCAGCCTCCGGGCGCCCGAAAACCGGCGCGGAGACAAATTCCTGGCCCGCGCGCCGGTGGGCTTCAGCAAGCCGCGCAGAGAGAGCCACGCTGATGGTACTCATGGAAACGTGCACGGCGCCGCGGGGAAGGCTGGCAATCAGATCGTTTCCAAAGACGACCTGCTCCACCGCCTGATCGTCTGCAAGCATCGTGATCAGCACCTCGCCAGTGCAGGCCTGCGCAGGTTCGTCGGCGACTACTGCGCCTTCCGGCCGCAACATTTCAGCGCGAGCGCGGGTCCGATTATAGACAGTCACAGTATGCTTGGCCCTAAGCAGGTTGCGGGCGATCGCTAGTCCCATTTGGCCCAAACCGATGAATCCCGCCTTCATATTTGCCCCCTGGTTTTCCTGAAGATCTTCAGTCAGCTAAGCGCTCAAATGCGGTCCGCCTGGATTGTTCGCGGGAGATTGGAATCCCAGCCTCGTCACGTCCATGCCGGACGTCCCGAAGGTGGAAACGGCTGTGATTTACCCGCCCAGCAGATCGAGCACTTCCGGAAGCTCGCGATGCACGCAAGTAAAGATCGGAGTGTCCCGCAGCGTATAGTAGCTTGCTTCCGAATGGCGCAGATCCATCACCAAATCTAAGAAGTGCTCGGGCTTATCGCTCTCAAAGGCCAGCACAAATTCCTGGTCATCCAGGCCAAAAGAGTAGGTGGTGTTCAGACGAACCGTTGGGTAGCGGTGGCCGATCTCAATGTGCTCATTCATCATGCCCTGGCGGGCGTGCTGAGTCAGCTTGTACCAGGCTCGCGTCTTCACGAAAGGATAAACAAAGAGGTAGCGGAATTTCCCCGGAGTCAGCCGAAGCCGTACGCCTTCCTGGTCGGCGTGCTGGTGCTCGCGGACGTAAGTCGAGCGTTTGGTCATGGCCAGGTAGGAATATGGGATGGAAAGAAATTTCCCCAGGTCCGTCGCCAAAAGGCGCGCGCTCATTTCCTGGATTTGGAGAAGATCATAGCTGATGCGCCAGAGCATGAAGTCGCAGTCGCCACGGATGCCCACCATCGAATACGGGATGACCAGCATCTCGGGCTCGTAACTCTTCACGACGTCGATAAACTGGCGCTTGCCACGTTGACGTTCCTCTTCGGGCAGCCTCCGCCACGCAGGGTCCACTTTGTAGTAGACAAAGTTGATGTACTGCTGGCGATTTTCTTTTTGATCAGTTCCTGCGTTCTTAGGATCAGCCAAAGCCTTAAGTCCTCCTGGAATGCTCCAACAGCTCAGCGGTCGGCCGCAGGCAGGCCCTCCGCCCTGCAACGCGCTCGCCACATTTTGATGCACGTGAGAAGTTCAATATAGCATGAATCCAGCCGCGGCTGGCAACACAGCCACGCCACCGTCCCGCCAGGCGTCTTTAGAGGAGGCTGCGCAAGCTGTCCCCAAACGGCAGGGCAACTTGAAAGAATCGGAAATAGAATGATGAGGGTCTTTGCCTGGAAGGGCCCTGAGAAAGTTAAAAAAATTCCCGGGGGAGATACCCCGGATGGCGTCTCCGGAGAGTGGGTGCTACGGCCTTTAGAGACCTGGGGAGGGGGGATGCGGACTCCGGCCGCAGCCCCCACCCTCCAAACTTAGACCTGACGCCTTGCAACAATTAGCCAGAGTTTATTGGTTCTGCCCGACTGCCGACATCTGATTGGAACCGGATTGCGCCTCTTGCGCCCCCATCTGCGGCACCATCACCGTGACGTCGACTCGCCGGTTTTCTTTGCGGCCTGCCCGGGAGGCATTCGAAGCAACCGGGGCAGCCTCACCGTAGCCAAGGCTATAGATTCGAACCAGCGGGATGTTGTGCTCCAAGGTTAGGTAGCGAATCACCGAGTTAGCGCGCTTCCGGCTCAGCTCCAGGTTGTACTGTTTTGAGCCGGTCTTATCCGTATAGCCCTGAATCTGAATCACATAGTGCTTCAGCGCCCCGACCGCTTCAGCCACGTTGTCCAGGCGCTGCTTATCAGCAGCACTCAACTCGCTCTTGTCAAAACCAAATAGAACGGTTGCGTGCTGAGTCGCCTGATAGTTGTCCATGTTGTTGGCCATATTCTGCGCCTGATTGGCAGCGGAAAGCCCTCGTTCAGCGACTTGGTTGGCAGCCTGAGCGTGCTGGTCAGCTTGACCGGCTGCCTGGTTGGCCTGGTCTGCGCTGTTTTGCGCCTGGGCAATTCCAGCCTCCGTCTTCTTGTCAAGGTCACGGATGCTCTGGCTGTTCTGCGATGTCTTCTGGTCAACCGTGTTGACCTTGGTTTCCAGCGGAGCTTGCGTATTGCGGACAAACTTCCGCGTGGCAACACAACCCGTCGCTAGGAAAAGCAGCGGGCTTATTCCAACGGCAATTAATTTGGCAGATTTTGTAGCGTTCATTTAGTTTCTCCTAGCGATTGCGTGGTACTTTCGTTCTAGGGACTGCACTCTCGATGCCAAACAGACTCAAAAGTATAAGCATCTATTTATCAACAAGATGGAATCTTGGAATCGTGGTGTGGATGCCGCGGAAGGGGCCGGAACCGGTAAAAATTTCTTGACGGCATTACCTTGCGGGCGGGGAGATTAGCGAAGGATTAAGCAGGGTCGGCTTCTGATTTGACATATCCGAGCAACTTCCGAAATGCTTCCCCGCGATGCGAGACGGCGAACTTCTCCTCCATGCTCAGCTCTGCAAACGTCTTGCCGAGGGGAGGATAGAAGAAATAAGGGTCGTAGCCGAAGCCTCCCGTGCCGCGCGGCTCATCCTGAATCAACCCATCTGCCCGGCCTTCAACCGTCGTCAAGATCCTCGTGTGTTGAGCGAGCGCGATGATGCATACGTAGTGGGCCGAGCGCTGCGGGAGTGGAATTGAGGCCAAGGATCTGAGCAATTTTTGGTTGTTCGCTCCATCGTCCGCTTCAGGACCCGCAAAGCGCGCGGAAAACACCCCGGGCGCGCCGCCCAGCGCGTCCACGCACAGCCCGGAGTCGTCAACAAATACGGGCCCGTCCGTAAATCCGCTATAGTAGAGCGCCTTCTTGCAGGCATTGGCTTCAAAAGTGTCGCCGTCTTCAACACAAGGGGTCAGATTGTCCATCCCCGGTAGAAGTTGGACGCGGACTCCCCAGGCAGCAGCTGCCTGTTCAAATTCCCGGAGCTTCCCGGGATTGCTGGACGCTAAATAGACGTATGGACTCATGGGAGCAATTGATGAGCGAGAAGAAGCATTCTGGGCTTAAACTCCCCCACCGGGAAGTTCGACGTTGGCGATGGACTTCTGATGTTGGACCAGTTGCTCGATGGCAGGGCGCGCTAGGTCAATCAAGCTCGCAAGTTCTTCGCTTGAGAAGGGGCGCCCTTCCGCAGCAGCCTGCACTTCTACAAACCGGCCCGCCCCGGTCATCACGACGTTCATATCCACTTCTGCGCTTGAATCCTCCGAGTAGTCCAGGTCAAGCAAGGTCTCACTACCCAGGATGCCCACGCTGATGGCGGCGACGTAATCGTTCAGGGGAATTTGCTTGATCACTTCCATCTCCTTCAGCTTTTTGAAGGCCAGAGCCAAAGCCACCATGGAACCGGTGATCGAGGCGGTCCGGGTGCCGCCGTCGGCCCGGATCACGTCACAGTCAATCCAGACGGTTCGCTCGCCCAGTTTTTGAAGGTCTGCGACGGCTCGCAAGGAGCGGCCGATTAGCCGCTGGATCTCCATGGTGCGTCCGCTTGGACGTCCCCGCGACACTTCGCGGGAGGTACGCGTGTCCGTGGCGCGCGGAATCATGGCGTACTCGCTTGAAATCCATCCCTTTCCCGACCCTTTCAGGAACGGAGGAACACCTTCGTCCACGGAGGCGGTGCAAATCACCTGAGTCTCTCCCACACGAATCAGAGCAGAACCTTCGGCGCTGGAAATAAAATTCGGAACAATCTCAATCGGACGAAGCTCATCCACGTTCCGCTGGCCGGCCCGCACCAGCTTCCCGTTGGAATAGATCAGTCCGGAGACGAATTTTGGAGATGAAGGCATAGGTTTAGTTTTCCTTACGTTAGTGAGTTTGGGCGATAAGAGTCGGCTCCGGCGCGAAATATCCGCTCAGGTCGATGTGGCCGTCCAGCGTCTCCACCTGTTGGCCCTGGACAAGAAATTTTACCCGCTTGACAGCGGGGATGTTGGCCGCCAGCGAGTCCACAATCGAGTAGATCGCCAGATCTTCGCTCTCAATTCCTGGTGTAAAATCCGCCAAGGCCTCCTGAGAGAGGTCGATGACGGCAGTGCCGTCCGGCGCCAAAAAGGCCGCGCGAATGGTTGCGGAAGGCGGCAAGGTGCTGCCATGTCCCTCGTGGGAGCCTTCGATAAGCGCCAGCAGCACCTGCTTAATGCGCTTAACATTCTCCGGAGCCAGCTTCAGCGAACGGTTTTCGGCAATCAGCTTTCCGTCCGCATAGGAAGGAAAGTAGAGCGTAATGGCCTGGCTTTGCCCACCCGCCTGTTGCAAAGCCGCCTCACTCAGCCGGGTGCGGGCTGTCTGCTCATTGTTCTGCGAGGCGGTGCTGGCAGGGGACATGTGCCGCCGCAACGTTACCAGATAATAGACTCCAACCCCCAGAATCACTGCCACCATGGCGGTCAAGATTAAGACGCGGCGGGACATTATTTAGGTCGTCCTCCCTGGAATTCCGCCAGCGCCTGGACCACCGCGGCGGCGATCTGATCTTGAAACGCCGGCTTGGTCAGGGGCGCGGAGTTTATGCCCGGCACAAGGCTTCCTACTTCAATGGCCACCGCGGGAGCGGCAATGCTCCGCAAGGTTCTCACCGGCACTTCCATTGGGGCAGCCGCCGCAACGCCGGTGGTCTTTTCCAAGTCCTTCTGGAGATCCTGGGCGAGTTGGAGGCTGCGGCTCAGGTAAGAGAGCTGCACCTTCCCCCAGCATGTAAAAAGTAATTGCGTCCCCGCGCCCGGCGCCTCCGGTGAGGAGGGCTGATAGGTGTAACCCATCACCCGTGGAGCAGAAGTTCCCAGGTTTCCCGCATGGAAGGAAATGAAGGCGATGGGATGGGCCGTGTTGGCCTCCGTGGCGCGTTGCTCAAAGTCCACCGTTTGGTCGCCCGGCCGCGTGAGAACCACGCGATACAGGCCCGTCGCTTTGAGCGCCTGGCTCACCCGGGCCACCATTTGCGCCGTCAAGTTCTTTTCCAGAAGGCCGTCGCTGCCGTGCGCTCCCAGGTCGGTACCGCCGTGCCCCGCGTCCAGCACCACCGCCGGCAGAGAGCGATTCAACTGGGGCGCGGGCTCCAAGGCCTGGCTCGCCGCTGGAACGGACGGCTGGCTGGGGGCCGGTTGAGGCGGCGGGAGAGCCGGAGCCTTCAAAACCGGAGGGGGAGGGGGAGCCGTTGCAACCTTCGGATTGATGACGTCTGCGACCAGAAGCTTTCCCTCTTGGAACAATTTCGGGTAGAAATCCAGGCCGGATGTGGCGGGAGTCACAACCAGCTTGGGATAGCCGTCATGGTCGTCGAAATGAACTCGGGAGATGTAGGGATTCTGAAACTTGAAGTTCGACTTGATTGGCTCCACGGGATGGTTGCCCAGGTAGAGGACCCATTTCCCGTTTCGCGCCGCTGTGCGCAGGCTGACCTTTGCAGAAAATTGGACCGCCAGCCGGGCGCCCCCCGAAAGAGGCTGGAGCTGGAGCGTAAAAGAGTTGGGATTGATATTCCCAATGAAAAGACGATCTTCCCCCACCTGGTATTCAACCGTTTGATTAATGAGGGTCGGCAGGACCTGAGTCAGAAAATCAACCGGCACCATCCATTCGCCGCCCAGGGTGCGGACCGGATGGGAAAGCCGCAGTTTGGCGTTGTTCACCTGCACCATCGGGTTCCCATCCCGAAACCGAATTTGGGTGCTTCCAAACCAAACCCTTAGGGCTTTTCTCTTCGCTCGCATACCTTCCACGCGGCCAAAGAGGTTCAAGAGTTTCAGCATGGGCAGGTAACGAACACCTTGGTAAGTGTTCAGGGGAAGCACGGATCGGAAGTTGGGAAAATAGACGACAAAAGATTCGCCACGCCCCGGGCGGGCGGGCCAAAGCAGCAAGACAAGTGCTGCGGTGGCGCCCAACCAGAGCCACCGGGAAGATCGAACTCTAGGCTTGGTATAAGTGGTCAAAAAACTCACGCCTGCAGGTTTCGGCCAGCGGGATCGGCAACCCACATCAAATGTTTATTGTAGTCGAACCCCTTGGAACGTTGCAATTATTCGCAACGGGAATTGAGTTCGCTAGCAGCGGCAAGAGCGGGCTTCCGCAACAAGGACGCGCGCTCCAGATGAAAATCTGGGAGCTTTCCGCACAGAATTTCTAACGCACAGGACCGAGCGTGTAATTATGGATATCGCCGACGGCGGCCACTCCAATGTGAACAACTGAAACCCAGCGCTCCAGCTTGTGGTGCCCGGTACGGTGCAGCCAATAAGCAACCCCAATGGAGAGCGCCGTCCCCGCAACTTCGATCCCGGAAAACAAGGGCTTATTGTCCACGATGCCATTGGTCAGCAGAACTTCATTATGGCCGTTGTGACGAAAGTGTTGGGTTGAAGTAAAGTCCAGAGCCCGTACCGCCGCCACGCCGGTAAACAACATCAAGTTTGTCTTATCCCAGAAACGATGTGACTCCTCCAAAGGCGGCAGGGGCCGGCTTCGCGAGACCGGGTGAACCTTGGGCAATGGCCGTCCGTCGATCTCTTGCGCTTGCAGGCGACCGGCCACCACGCCGGCCGTAAAAACTGCCAGAAATACAACAGCGGCGGCTCTCGCCCAACCGTCATCTGGCCGAAATTTCTTCAAGGATTCACGGCCTTTCCCGCAAACAAGGGAACTTCCGTTTGGGTTCCGTGCAAGCGGCCAAAATAGGGAACGGGAAGGAAGGAAGACAACGCTGAAGCACCAGCGGCACAACGTCGATGATCGCCCACAAGTAACTGCAGAATTTCCACTCGATTGGGGCTAGAGAGCCACGGCTAACACACGAGAGGAATCGACTGCAGGCCGGCTAAGAAACCTACGGTCAGAATCACTTTAACCGCAGCTCTCCCCTTCCCCGCGAAGGATTCTATCTCAATTTTGAGATTCCGCCGAAATATTTTTATCGCGTCCTTTTCTGACCTTGGTTGCCTCCGAACGAGACTCTTCTATTGAGTGGTTTAGCGGCTTATTTCTTCAGTGCCGGATCGCCTTTTCTCGGTTTCGAAACCAAGAAATTCTCGCAGGGGTCTCTGGACTCCGTGCCCGATTCCTAGCCCTTAAGATTCTACAGAAAGGAGCTTCTCAAGCTGTTGCGGATCAGAAGCCGGCTGCCTGCAAACATAATTCTCGCAGACGTAGGCGGTGGCCCTACCGTCGAGCGGTTTCATTTCCGCGACAAGAGGCAGCCACCGGGCAAGTTGCTCGCGCCAGTCGCCGTCCACAAGGGAAAGGACCTTGTTGGGAAGATAGCGCTGGTTGACCACACGAAGCAGGTCCTGGGTATCGGGCGCGGCGGGGTCGCCGACGATCACAATTTGCCGGGGAGGGGCGAGGGAGAAATCGAGAGCCGCAGCCATCTGCGGCAGGGTCTCGGGAGAATTTTCGAGCTGGCGGCTGAAGGCCCGGAAGAGCTTCTGAGCCCGGTCGCGCCAGACTTCGCGGTCCGTCATTGGCGCAAGGCGCGAGAGGTTCATGGCCGCCACGGAATTCGCGGCAGGCTCCGCGCCGTCGTATGCGTCGCGCATTCTGAGCAAAACGGAGGAGTCCGCGGAAGGAGCTGAGAAGTATCCTCCGTTGTCTTCATCCCAGAACAGTTGGTCCTGTTTTTCCTGAAGGCGGACCGCCCAGGCCAGGTAAGGAACCTTGAAAGATGCCTCATACAAGTCGAGGAGTCCCTGAATCAAGAAAGCATAATCATCAAGGAACCCGCTAATGGCCACGTCCCCGGCACGATAGCGGCGGCTCAGATTACCGCTCTGCTCGTCGAAAAGTTTCGACTGGATAAAGTGCGCGGCGGCTTCTGCGGCCGCAAGGCAAGGGGGATCATTCAAGACTTGCGCCGCGCGCGCGAACGCGGAAATCATCAGGCCGTTCCAGCAGGTCAGGATCTTATCGTCCAACGCGGGCCGAGGCCGGCGGGCGCGGGCTTCCAGCAACTTTTGCCGCCCTTCGCAAAGAACCGCACGGATCTCCGAATCTTGTTTGCTGAAATGCCGCGCAGTCTCTTCAATCGTGCGGACCACCTGAAAGATGTTCTTGCCCGTGAATTCGCCTTGAGGATCGTTCTCCGGCGCGACGTTTCCGTCCGGCTCCACATCATAAACGTAATTGAAAACAGCTGCGGCCTCGGCGCTCAGAACTTGGCTAATCTCCTCAGCCGTCCAAACATAAAAGGCTCCTTCGCCGTGTTCGGGGTTGCCTTCTTCGATCAAGCTGTCCGCATCTTCCGCACTGTAGAATCCGCCCTCCGGGCTGCGCATATCGCGCCGGACGTAGTTGAGAATGTCGCGCGTTGCGTCCGCGTAGAATGGGTCGCGAGTGATCTGGAAGGCATCGAGATAACTGAGAGCCAGTTGCGCCTGATCGTAAAGCATCTTTTCAAAGTGCGGCACGTGCCATCGCGCGTCCACCGAATAGCGGTGAAAGCCCCCGCCCAGGTGGTCGTGAATCCCTCCCTGGGCCATAGCGCGCAAGGTGTGGAGCGTCATCTCCAGCGCCGGTTGAGCGCCGGTGCGGGCGTATTGGCGCAGGAGGAAGTTAAAGACCACCGGTCGCGGAAACTTGGGTGCGTTGCCAAAACCGCCATCCGTGCTGTCGTAGCCCGCCTTGATATGTTGATAGGCCGCGTCGAGGACCGCCGTTCCAAGCTGGCCGGCGGCCGCCGCCGGCACGTTCACCGCCTTCGCAAGATAATCAATCACCTCCGCAGCGGATTGTTCGATTTTCTCGCGGTCCTTCTGCCATGCCTCAGCCACACGCATCAGAACCGTAGGAAATCCCGGGCGGCCATAGCCGTCCACAGGCGGCCAGTAGGTGCCGCCGAAAAACGGCTTCAGGTCTGGCGTCAGAAAAACCGACATCGGCCACCCGCCTCCGCCCGTCGTCGCCTGTACAAAGGTCATGTAAAGATGGTCCACGTCCGGTCGCTCCTCGCGGTCTACTTTGATGTTGACGAAGTGCCGGTTCATGATCTCGGTGATCTTGAGGCTGGAAAAGGATTCGCGTTCCATCACGTGGCACCAATGGCAGGTGGAGTAGCCGACGGAAAGGAAGATAGGTTTGTTCTCGCGCCGAGCCAAGTCAAATGCTTCCTGTCCCCAGGGATGCCAGTCCACCGGGTTGTGGGCGTGCATCAGCAGGTAAGGGCTCTGCTCGTGAATAAGATGGTTTGTCGTCGGGCGGCGTTCGCCCTGGTCTGCGCCGGTTTGTGTCATGGAATCTTGCCCTCGTTCGATTATGCCAGTTGGAGGGCGCAGAAGCCAAGCCCCAGCGCGGAAAGGAATGCTGGATCCGGGCATCCCCTCTTCCCGAACTTGCGGCTCGGCGCTCGCGTTTTCCCAGACACTCAAACCAGCTCAGTGGCTTGACGGTGCGGGCCGGCCTTCCTTCAGTCGGTGTGGAAGACCTCTTGCATCTTGGCCCACCATTCGCCCTTTTGGCGGGTGGGAACGGGCGCTTGCATGGGTTCCATGATGGTCCACCATTCCTGAGTTTTCGGATCTGCAGCCATCTTGGCCATGTCCGCGTCGAAATCCGTTCCGTGATACTCGAAGTAGGCGAACAAGGTGTCGTCCTTGTAGAAGATCGAATAGTTGCGGATGTTGCAGTCGGTGATCGTCTTCAGGACTTCCGGCCAAACGTCGGCATGGTAGCGAACGTATTCTTCCAGCTTGCCCGGCCGCAACCCAATCACTAGACCATATCGCTTCACGCTTCCTCCTCCTGGTGCAGAATTTGTCTCTTTCTGATTCTCAAGTCCCGATGCCGAATCGAGCACGCTTCCCATGATGGGAACGGGCGCCCCCAGCGAGGGAGGTGGCGCTTTGCCTCTCGGCTCAAGCGCGGACACAGGACGCGTCGAGCAGTCCATGAAGGCTCAGCCAGGCCCTTCCCGCCCCGCCCCCGCAGGCGTATCCTAGCACGCTCCGCTGCAGTAGTCCCGCTAATCTATGGCCTTGGGGGAAAGCGTCCGAACCGCCCAGAGGAGAGAACCTTTGGAGGAGCAGCGAGTCCGAATTTTGCATCATCCTGGCGGATGTGGCACAATCTGAGGGGTTTTCCCATAAGGCTCCGAGGGCTTATTTCCGGTTCGAGAGGCTGAAACCGTGGCCAAGACCGGAAGCACCTGTAACCTGTTACCGATTGTCCTTTTCAAATGCGACGTGATGCGAAAAAGGCGAAAGGACCTTGCCCCAACCGAATGAGCCACCATGCCTAAATTTCAAACCGAAGTCCGGCTAAGTCGCGAGATGTCTTTGATGGACGCCACGCTGATTGGCGTGGGCGCCATGATCGGGGCGGGAATCTTTGTCCTGACCGGGATCGCGGCCGGCGTGGCCGGGCCGGCGCTGATTCTGGCTTTCGCGCTGAACGGGGTGGTCACCCTGTTCACGGCCATGTCCTACGCGGAGTTAGGCTCCTGCTACCACGACGCCGGAGGCGGCTACCTCTGGTGCAAGGAAGGCTTGCCGCGCTGGAATGGCTTCCTTTCCGGATGGATGAGTTGGTTTGCGCACGCGGTGGCTTGCAGCGTTTATGCCATCGGTTTCGGGGCTTATTTCGGCTACGTTCTGAATGAGCTTGGCTATCGGGTACCCCACTGGGGGTTCGTCTCTCCACAGAAGCTGCTAGCGGTTCTCATCGCCATTCTTTTTGCCTACGTGAATTACCGCGGCGCTTCGGAGACGGGGAAAGTCGGCAACATCGTCACCGGAACCAAAATTGTCATTCTCCTGATCTTCATCGTTTTTGGAGTCGAGTTCGTTCTGCACCGCCCTCACTGGGAGTCGACCGGTTTCATGCCTTTCATGCCGCACGGCTGGAGCGGCGTGATCAAGGCGATGGGCTTGACGTTTATCGCCTTTGAAGGGTATGAGATTATCTCCCAAAGCTCCGAAGAGATTAAGGACCCCAAGCGGAATATTCCGAAAGCGGTCCTCTATTCGCTCATCATTGTGATTCCCATCTACCTGCTGGTGGCTTTTGTAGCCCTGGGAGCCGTCCATCCTCCCGCCGGCATGACGCCCTGGGCCTATCTGGGAGCGCAGAAGGAAATCGCTCTGGTGGACGTGGCGCGGCACTTCTTTCGAGGTGGGGCGCTCATGGTCTTGGTCGCGGGGCTAATTTCCACCATGTCGGCCCTGAATGCCACGGTCTATTCATCTTCCCGCGTGGCCTTTGCAATGGGCAGAGATCGGAACTTCCCCGGCTTCTTCAGCCGCGTTCACGCCAAAAGAAACACTCCGCATTGGGCAATCGCCTTATCACTCGTGATTGTTGTCTTCATGGCGGTTTCCCTTCCCATTGAAGCCGTAGCCACGGCCTCCGACGTCATGTTTCTGCTGATCTTCCTCCAGGTGAACCTGGCCTTGATCAGCCTGCGCAAAAAGCGGCCGGATCTCGACCGCGGATTTTTTGTTCCGCTCTTTCCCTGGCTCTCCATTGTGGGGATCACCTGCAACTTCGGGATTGCGGCTTATATGCTGACCTACAGCCTGAAGGCTTGGCTGGTTGCGGCCGGATGGATCGGCGCAGGCATTCTGGTTTACAGGTTTTATTCGAGCTCCCGGGAAATTGAGCATGAGCGCAAAGTGCGCGCGCTCGAAAGGCTGGAGCGGAAAGAATACCGTGTCCTGGCCTGCGTTGACGACGAGGAAGGCCTGGCGAGCCTCGCGGATTTGTCTTTTGCCGTCGCCAGGAAGCACAACGCTGAAGTAATCTTTCTGCACGTGGTGGAGGTGGATGAGAACGAGCCTCTAAGAGCGGGACTGCGGGAGTCCGCAGCCGCCCAGGATCTGCTGGAAAAAGCCTGTTGGATGGCTCCCCAACACGGCGTCCCCGTGCGCTCGATTGTGCGTGTCTCGCACCGCATTTCCCAGGGCATCGTGGATACGGCCAAGGAAGAGGAATGCAACCTGATCGTTCAGGCTCGGGACAAACACCCGACGTTCCTGGAGCGGTTCTTTTCTACGGCCATCGACGCCGTCGTGCAGAACGCCCCCAGTGAGACGGCGGTGCTCCACGGGACCTTCCCGGAGGGAGGCGTCCGCTGGATTTTGATTCCGTTTGCGCCGGACATTCACACCCGCCTGGCAGTGGAAATGGCGCATGCTTTCAAAGACTACTACAACTGTTCGATTCGGATTGCCGTGGTGTTTGAGCCCGAGGTTCCGATGGCTGAGCGCAGGGAGAAGCTCGAGGAGATCCGGAAACTTGTTCAGGAAAACAACTTGGCGGCGGAAGTGGATGCGATCCATGACACGGACGTGGTTCGGGGAATCTTGCACAAGGCGCGGGAGGCGGACTTGATCCTGATGGCCGCTAGAACGGGCGACTTTCTCCAGCTTCTCCTGGGAAAGTCCCTCAGCAGGGAAATTACCGAAGGAGCGCCGTGCGCGGTACTCTGGGTCAAGGAATTCGAAGAACGGCCTTCCTTTATTGCTTCCCTCTTAAAACCCGCGCGCGAGGAGAACCAATCGTGAGAGAAATCTTCCAGAACCTTTTCCATAGCATGGGCCTTCGAGTGATCAACTTCTTGCCCAGCATTTTGGGAGCGCTGCTCTGGCTGCTCGTGGGATGGTTTGTGGCCTGGCTGGTCAAGCGGATTGTCATTCAGCTCTGCGTAATTTTCCGCGTGCACCGTTACCTGCCCCGTATGCGCTGGAGGAAGGCTCTCGGCAAGGCCGACGTCCGCTACGCGCTCTTCAACTATGTCGGCAACCTGGTCTTTGCCGCGGTCTTCCTGGTTTTCGTTTACAGCGCTCTCTCCGCCCTAAAGCTCACCGTCCTCTCCCACCTGCTGGAGCAGACGATCTTCTTTGTGCCCAGGGCTCTGGGCTGCGTCGTTATCTTCGGCCTGGGCTTCTTTCTATCTGATCGAATCTCCGTGGCGGTCCATATGGCGGTCCTGCGGGAAGGCATTCCGCGCGCGTCGCTGATCGGCCGGTTCGTCAAAGGAGCTTTACTGCTCTTCTTCAGCGCCATGGCCCTCACGGTGCTCAGCTTCGCACGGGAAATCGTCATCATCGGATTTGCCGTCGGCTTTGCCACCATGGGAGGCTTAGTCGTGGTGGTAGCCGCCGCCGGAGGAAAAGAGATGGTGCAAAAAATCTTCCGCTGGCCGGAAGAAAAATAACGGCAACCGTCTGCGCGGCGCCAAGACCCAGGGAGCATCCCACTCCAAACTACGTGAACTGTCACTCCGAGCCCGCTTGCCTGCCGCTTCGCCATCCTCCCTTATCGTTCCGTCCTCCTTCGCCGTCATTCCGAGAGTAGCGAGGAATCTGCTTGTCACGCCCTTCATAAATCACTTTGTACCCGGAACTCGCCGAGCATTCCATCCCAGGATTAAATTCGACACCTCTTCTCGGGTGGTGCATAATCACCCTTCGACCAGCGCCGAGAGTTCTCGAATCCAGGCGCGAGGAGGTGTGAAATGATCCTGGACGCGCTTATCAACGAGGAGCGCCTACGCGGCCTGCATCCGGGCTTCGCGCCGGCATTCCGCTTTTTGCGGGAGACGGACTTGCTTCAACTCCCGGCAGGACGCCGGGAAATTGATGGTGAGCGGCTTTTTGCCCTGGCTGTGCGCGGCGAGGGCCGGGGCCAAAAGGGAGCCAAGCTGGAGGCTCATCGCCGCTATATGGACATCCAGTATTCCCTTTCGGGGCACGACGTTATCGGCTGGAAACCCCTCTCCACTTGCTCGAGTCCCGCCGAAGCCTTCAACGAGCAAAAAGATATCCAGTTCTTCACGGACACCCCGGACTCCTGGGTAACGATTCCGCAGGGAAGCTTTGGGATCTACTATCCCCAGGACGCCCACGCTCCCATGGCCTCCGATGGGCCCATTCACAAGGTGGTTGTCAAGGTGCTGGTGGACTGGCGCTAACCGGGGCGCTTGCGGCGGGAGCTGCTTTTCAATTCCTGCTGAAAGCGTTTGTCTGTTTTACTTAGCCGAGCCACTGTGGGTGCTGCCAGGTGCCGTCAAATTGGTGTGAGGTCTTGAAAGGTTCGTACCCCCCGTCGGCCGCCGCCTTCGCTGTCTTTTTGAGCAAAGCCGCCACTTGGGTTTTGCTCATGGGGCGGAAAGTGCGCGCGGCTTCGAGCGCCTGGTTCAGTCGTTCCAGGCTGTCGCAGCCGTTGATCACCACGGAAGTTGGAAGGTTCATGGCGTAGTGCAGGCATTCGATGGCGGAAACGGTGTTGCTTTTCATGATCAGGCCGAAGGCTAGAGGCTTCATTCCCAGTACGCCGATTCCGTGCTTCACGCACACCGGAACAACCTCCTTCGCAAAGCTGCGGTAGTGAGCGTCCATCACGTTCAAGGGCATCTGCACGGTGTCAAACGTGAACTCGTGCTGAAAGCCCGTGTGGAGCATCTTCAGGTGAATGGCGGGGTCTTTGTGCCCGGTAAAGCCGATGTAGCGTATCTTGCCGGCCTTCCGCGCGACAAGAGCTGCCTCGAAGGCTCCGTTCGTGCCAAAAATGCGTTCGGGATCGCCCATGCGAACAACTTCGTGGAATTGAACCAGGTCGATCACGTCCGTTTGCAGGCGACGCAACGATTCATCAAGCTGTTTGTTGTAGGCATCTTTCACCTGCCCGTCCGTCTTGGTCATCAGAAATACCTTCTTGCGGTATCCATCTTGGAGGGCCTTGCCCATGCGGATTTCACTTCCGCCGCCGTTGTAATCCCATGCGTTATCCATGAAATTGATTCCGTGGTCGATGGCCGTGCGGATTATCCGGACACTCTCTTCGACGCTTTTCTGAATGCCAATGTGAAAACCGCCCAAGCCGATAAGAGAGACTTTTTCTCCGCTGCGGCCTAGAGTGCGGTAGGGCATGCCATCGACCGACGCCGCAAATACCTCTTCCACCCCGGACGCGCCGAGGCCAGCCCCGGCAATCCCCGCGATCCCCGCTGCGGCCATCCGCCCCAGAAAGTCCCGTCGCGTCTGCTCTTTCTTGCCCATGCCACAACCTCCCACGCTTGGTGCTAAGCCCCCAAAAGGTGAATTCGCCGGCTGCCCCGTTCTGGGATAGAATCCTACCACGCTTCCGGGGTGGCTTCATATGAGAGCACGTAGGGGCAAGAAGGCCGTTTTCTCAAGGTGGAGGGGACTAGAGACACTCCTTCTTAAGTAAAGGACCGTTGGGCGGGGCAAATCCACATTCGGAGCCTGGCAAAGGCAGACAATTTGCCCGCTGCACTCTGGAGCAGCATGTCTCTTTGGGGCTGTCGGGCGCTTGAGGACGCGGTTCCCGTGCAGCGGTGGCCGGCTCAGCGATAATTGTCGCGCACGTACTCCGCGCCGCAAAGATAGAGATCGTCACGGCTTAAGGGCTGCACTCGAACGATTTGAGCCGGCAGAAAGACATTGCCCCCGCCCGATGAATAGGGAATTGCGACTTCGATCCCATGGCCTTTTTGATAAGCGTTATGGCTCTCGTAGCAAAGGCCGCTTCGGGAAACGTTCCGGACCTTGACAAGGTGCTCACCGAATTCGCGGCTTCGGATGCAGGCGGTAACCCTCAAATCCACCCTCGCTTCGCGCCGTTGCTCCTGAACCTTTCCGGGGGAAGGAGCGCTAGAAGGCGGGTTGGCATGGGCGGATAGTTCAGGGGTGGAGGAAGAAGGTTCTGCAGTGGCAGGATCCTGATCGAACGGGTTCTTCCATGTCGTCGAGTCTCTGCATTTCCTGCAATAGCGGGGGAGAATCCTGTTGGATTCCAAGACTTCCAACTCGAATCCGTCCAGATAAGCGAGTTCCTTCTTGTGGCAGGCCGTACACTCCAAGATCGTGCGCCCCACAGCGCCCGCCAAGTCGACTTGAGGCGGGAAGCTGAATCCCCACAGGCAATCCTCCGATCCCAGCAGCACAATCCCGTACGAGTTCTGTTTCTCCTTGCCGTTCACCCGCCCTACCACGCGCGCCGCGGCTTCCTTGCCGGTTTCAAGGCAACGGACAATGACCTCCTGATTCTGTGATAGTTTTTGTCGGAGCAGGATTTTGGCCCCCTGCCCGCTGACGAGTTCCGTCTGCCCTTCGTAATGGAAAACATCGCCGAATAGATTGGTTCCTGCTACTTGAATCGATAGGGCCACCGACACTCGGTCGCTTCGTCTTGAGTTGCGCCTATCCATGGAACAGACCGGGAGAGAAATTCCTGCCAACCGCCTTTCCCTGCCGATACTTAGACCTCCATTAACTTCTGATAGTTATCGGCAGGTATTGGAAGGTCTTGAGGGCTTCTCGCGGCGGGCACTCCGACAAGCCTCGCCGCTGGTCATTGTGTGAGGGGAGGATTACGCCTAGAATGATTTATGAATCTCAAAAAAGGTAGTGGGGCATTTTGAATTGGCGCTCTGGCCGGATGCTGTCCCTTCGCCATTGTGGCTGTATTCAGCGAGACTCGGCGTGGCCTTTGCGGACCGAAACACACGGCAAACTGCAATCCGAGGAAATACCGGATGTCGAATGACCATCGCACCAAGATAATTCCCAGGAGAACGCCGGAGTCAGCGGCCTTGCTGGCAAGCATCAAACGGGCGACGGAGATCACCGCTAGCCTGAACCGTTTGACGTTCAACGATGCGGACAAGGTGCGGGCCTTGTTCAGCGAACTCATCGGCAAGAAGGTGGACGACGGCTTTTTGTTGATCCCACCGTTCTACACAACCGGCGGAGAAGACATCCGTGTCGGGCGCAATGTCTTCGTCAATCAGAACTGCACTTTTTATGACCTTGGCGGGCTCGATATTGCCGACGATGTGATGATCGGGCCAAACGTGAGCATCATCACGTCTGGCCACCCCGTCGAACCTTCCCAGCGGCGTGCCTGCGTAGTCGCAAAACCCATCGTAATTGAAAGAAACGTCTGGATAGCGGCCGGTGCGACGATCCTCGGCGGCGTAACGGTGGGTGAGAACTCGGTCGTCGCGGCAGGTTCGGTAGTCACCAGGGACGTTCCCCCGGGCACTCTTGTCGGAGGAAATCCGGCGAGGGTTATTCGTTCGATTGGCGACTGAGGGAACGGCCGAAGGGGTCGAAACTGGAACGGCAAACGGACCCATGACCTCTAAAAGGGTGGAACAGCAATGCCGGCGGGCCCGGCGAAGGGGGGAAATCCTGATGTTCAATACGCTGAGAACTGCTAGAAGAATGCGATGCCGCCACGGCATCCCAATCGGGCTCGCCACGATGGGAGGCGCCCTTCTTTCCGCCTTCCTCCTGCCCGGCCCTCTCATCCCGCAGATTAGAACCAATCCCGGGCAGAACAGTCAAATTCCAGGGCCACCCTCTTTTCCCCAGCCCATGTCCCCAAGCCCCTCGGAAACGACCCAAAGACAAAAAGAGGCACTCGTCAAATACAACTTCAAGCAAATGAAGAAACACGCCGACCAGCTCTCGAAGCTGGCTCAATCCCTCCAGAAGAAGATCGATCAATCCAACGAGAACGTGCTTTCACTTGATGTCGTTAGAAATGCCGAGAAGATTGAAAAGCTGGCCAAGAAAATCAAAGACGAAGCAAAAGGGTATTAAGTTTTCTCAAGCAGGTGACGGACGAAGTCTTTCCCGCATCCTTAAGCGGCGCAAAACCACCCCAATTCCGGAATTGAAATCGTGCCGGCCGCAGGACCCCGCATCCGGGATGTCCTGCGGCGGAAGGTAAGGCCTGCCGTCAGCGCGCGGCGGCAGGCAAGGAATACAGGGAGGCCTGCGGCTTAGGGCTCCTGCGTTGTGCTAATCCGCATTCCGTAAAACGACCGGTAAACAAAATAATAGGACACTACAAAGAAAACCGCTGCTAGTGCATGAGTCAATCCGCTGCCGCTCGTGGCGGTCAACTTGACTGCCAGTTCCACCGCCAGCAGGCCGAACAGCGTGGTGAATTTGATAATGGGATTCAGAGCCACCGAAGACGTGTCCTTGAAAGGATCGCCCACGGTATCTCCCACCACCGTGGCGTCATGGAGCTCCGTGCCCTTTTCTTTCAGCTCCACCTCAACGATCTTCTTGGCGTTATCCCACGCGCCGCCGGCGTTGGCCATAAAGATGGCCTGATAGAGCCCGAAGATGGCAATCGAGATCAGGTAGCCGACAAA
>JBJKQF010000022.1:0-5244 GCA_046705545.1 Terriglobia bacterium | reverse complement strand
TAATCAACTGCGGGAAGCGTCCGACATCGCCCGAGAACAAGACTTTCACCGTCCTGGAGTTCTCCCGGACCGTGACTTCCAACATCCGTGCTCCCAGAATGTGCCCCGCCCGCCGGAACCGCACAGTGAAATGCTGCGAAAGTTCTAAGGGCTTGGACTCATCGGCCGCGCGAAACAGTTCCAGAGACTGAAGAGCGTCTTCGAGGGTGTAAAGCGGCAGAGCGGGTTTGTGCTTGCTGAAACCCTTCTTGTTCGCGTAGCGGGCGTCTTCTTCCTGAAGATGGCCCGAGTCCGGCAGGATCAGTTGGGCCAGATCGACGGTAGCAGCCGACGCCCAGATTTCACCTTGGAAACCGTCCTTCACAAGGCGCGGAATGTAACCGGTGTGGTCCAAGTGCGCGTGGGTAAGAACAAGCCATTGAATGCTGGAGGGCTTGACTGGCAGAGGATTCCAATTGCGCAGCCGCAGTTCCTTATGGCCCTGGAACAGCCCGCAATCGATCATCAGGCGCTCGCCGGCGGCCTCCAAGAGATATTTTGAACCAGTCACCGTTCCGGCGGCGCCCAAAAAAGTCAACGTCGGCATCAGATCACCACACTCTCTTGAAAAGTACCAAACACCCGGCGCAGCGCGTCGGAAATCTCCCCGACGGTTGCCTGGGCCTTGACCGCTTCCAGGATCAGCGGCATCAGGTTCTCGCTGGTCTTTGCGCCGGCTTCCACGCGGGCGAGGGCGGCCTGGGTCCGGCCTTCATCCCGCCGCGCCCGGAACGCTCGCAATCGCTCCACCTGCTCGCTCTCAATTCGCGGATCGATGCGAAGGATCGAGGGCAGCGGAGCGGATTGGTCCGCGTAGCGATTGACGCCTACCACAACCTGCTCTTCCGACTCGATGGCGCACTGATATTCATACGCCGCCTGCTGGATTTCCCGCTGGATGAATCCGTTGCGAATGGCCGGCAAAACTCCGCCCAGGGCGTCGATCCTATCCAGGTATGCTTTCGCCGCGTTCTCCAAATCATTGGTGAGTTTCTCGATGGTATAGGACCCTCCCAGCGGGTCCACGGTGTTGGGCACACCGCTCTCATAGGCGATGATCTGCTGGGTGCGCAGGGCGAGGAGAGCGGAATCTTCCGTTGGCAGCGCCAGCGCTTCATCGCGGGAATTGGTGTGCAACGACTGCGTCCCTCCCAGAACCGCTGCCAGCGCCTGGAGCGTTACCCGGATGACGTTGACGTCGGCTTGCTGCGCGGTCAGCGTGGAGCCAGCCGTCTGGGTATGAAAACGGAACATCCAGGAGCGAGGCTCTTTTGCCTGGAAGCGCTCACGCATGATGCGCGCCCACAGACGGCGGGCGGCCCGAAACTTGGCCACTTCCTCCAGGAAATCGTTGTGCGCGGCCAGAAAGAAAGAGAAGCGCGGCGCGATTTCATCCACTTGGAGACCGCAGGCGACGGCGGCTTGCGTGTAAGCGATGGCGTTGGCCAGCGTGAATGCGATCTCCTGCGCGGCTGTAGCTCCGGCCTCACGGATGTGGTAGCCGCTGATGGAAATCGTGTTCCACTCGGGAGCGTGCTCGCGGCAGAAGGCAAAAACGTCAGTGACCAGCCGCATTCCCGCCGCGGGAGGGTAGATGTATGTCCCCCGCGCGATGTACTCCTTCAGGATGTCGTTCTGGATCGTGCCGGAAAGTTTGCGGGTATCAACCCCACGCTTTTCCGCGACCGCAAAGTAGAGCGCCAGCAAAATCGCCGCCGTGGAGTTGATCGTCATGGAGGTCGATATCCGGTCAAGCGGAATCTCTTCTAACAAGACTTCCATGTCTTCCATGGAGTCGACGGCGACTCCGACGCGGCCCACCTCGCCTTGGGCAAGGGGATGGTCGGAATCGAGGCCAATTTGGGTGGGCAAGTCAAAGGCCACCGAGAGGCCGGTAGTGCCCTGGGAGAGCAAATAGCGGTAGCGCTCGTTCGATTCCCGCGCCGAGCCGTATCCCGCATATTGGCGCATCGTCCAGAGACGGCTGCGGTATTGGCTGGGATAAATGCCGCGGGTGAAAGGGAATTCGCCCGGCAGGCCGAGATCCCGTTCAGCGCTCCAACCTGGAAGGTCTTCCGGGAGGTTGAAGTAGCGGTTCTCTTTGCCCGCGCCTCCCGGCGCGGCGGCGACTTTGCCCTTTTTGTCACGGGGAAGATTCATGGAGGAGTTCAAAGCCCGGTCAGACCTGAAGGTCCTTGTCCGGAGCGCAGGCGGACAGGAGCATCATCGCACGCTGCGGGCTCGCAAAAAAGAATAAAGACCAAAAATCAGCAGCAAGACCGTGAAACAGCAGACCATGCTAAAAACCCAAGGCCCCCTGCTGGGCACCCGTTGATAATCCCTCCAGAGCTCAATGGAGACGGAAACACCCGCCAGCGTCAGGAAGAGAAACACAATCCCAATCAGCAGATGAAACAACTGCTTGGCGCGCCGAACCCACCCTCCCAGGAGGATGCCGATCTTGCTCGACATGGATCTTTAGGCCTGCCTTCACGTCTGGAATACACCTTATTGTAATGCTAAATCCGTGTGAAACCTATAGTTAATCGCCGCTTTCCGATCGACCTTGACAGCGCAATCAGGCGGAACTTAGAATGCAATTGGGGACGAAAACAGCGGGTTCAAGGGATAATTATTGGAACTGGACGATAACTTCAAGCGTTTGATTAAGGAACTGGGACAGGCGATCAACGAGTCCCTCGCCGAATCCGACACAATTTCAGAAGTGATGGGGCGGATTCGGGCGGCAGGTTACGACCTTTTTCTGGTCCTCGAAGTTACGATCGGCTTCAACAAGCAGGGCGAACCCAACACCATTCAACATCAAAAACTCTCCGCCGAAGACGATTCCGGCGACCCCATGTTCCACCTGACGGATCAGGATGCCCAATTTCTCCGGTCCCTGAGGATCGTCGTTGAAGACGACAGATCCTAGCTTCTTCAATTTTTCCTCCCCTTGTGACTCCAAAATGAAGAATTGAACCAATCGGCCGCAGGCGGCCAGAGTCTGGCTTTGAACGTTTCCCGATTTGCCTCTCGCTTGACATCTGCCAAAACAGGCGCCTAGGATTTTCTTATGGAGGCGAAAAGCGTGCGCGCTCCCGCTGTTGCGGGGCGATTTTATCCCGGCCAGCTTGATGCCCTGGCGCACGAAGTGGACTCTTACCTGGCGCCGGAATCCACGCCGCAGGAGCAAATCTCCGGCGCGCTGGGGTGCGTGGCGCCCCACGCGGGCTACATGTATTCCGGCCACGTGGCGGGAGCTGTTTACCGCCGGCTGCCGTCGTGCTCCCGTTATTTCATCCTGGGTCCCAACCACTGGGGCCGCGGAGCCCCTTTCGCGGTGATCTCCGGAGGACAATGGCTCACGCCCCTGGGACGGGTATCCGTAGATGCGGAACTCGCCAAGGTTCTCAAAGAAAAATGCAAGCTGCTGGCCGAAGATGCCGTGGCCCACGCCCACGAGCACTCGCTCGAAGTGCAAATTCCCTTTTTGCAGCGAAAGTCCGGCCAGTTCACCTTTGTCCCTGTCGCCATCAGCACAAGGGATTACGCCTCACTTGAGACGCTGGGGCAGGCGCTGGCGCAGGCGATCAAGCTCTCTGCGGAGCCGGCGCTTATCATCGCCTCAAGCGACATGAACCATTACGAGCCGGACGGCATTACACGGAAGAAAGACGAAAAGGCTATCGAGAAGATGCTGCAACTCGACCCGGCGGGACTGTGGGAAGTTATTGGCCGCGAGGATATTTCCATGTGCGGCTATGGGCCGGCGATTGCAATGCTTGCCGCCGCCAAGGAACTAGGGGCGCAAAGGGGCCAGTTGATCAAATATGCGACGTCAGCCGACGCGGGCGGCGAGCGCGACGCGGTGGTGGGATACGCCGGGATTATTGTTTCTTAGCCGGCGGCCAGACAGCTTCCAGCGACTCTTCAGAATCCAGTCAGAAACTCTTTAATGGTGAGGTCCTGAGCCCCCATTTCCGCTGTGGGGCATTCCCATTCCACCCCCCATCCCGCCAGGCGGTTGCATCGAGCCTCCAAATCCCCCGGAAGGCTCTGAACGGGGCGCGGAAGCTCCACGATTCATCGGGGAACCGGAACGGGCCGCGTTGCTCCTGTAGGTAGAGTTTTCAGAGCGATTATTCGCCCTGGCGGTGCCTGACATCCCTTCCATCCCGTAATTTCTCTGAAAGCGTTGAGTTCGTGTATTGAAGACCATCCCCCGCGGTGTCCCCACCCGAAATCCGTGCGGAGGGTTCGCGAGAACCGTATTCGGCGCTGCTCCCCCTGCAGCCACTCTCGGCGCAAAGGTGTGGTGTGGAGTGGTGGTTCCGGATGGTGGAGCCGCCATCCCGGCGGAAGCCTGGAAACTCCGGGTACCATTCATTAATCCAGGTCCCGAAATGGCCGGACCCGGCAACCGCACAAAGCGGGTTGGAGTCACGTCTGGAGACGCAATCGTACGGCCCCCGGAGGGATTGACCCTCCTCACGGCGTGGGGAGAAAGAATTCCACCGCTCTGGAAGGTATTGGCGCTCACGGCCGCCGCGCAGTTCTGCCCCGTCCCGCAGCCTGTGTTGATAGCGGTTTGATAGCGGCCTGCGAAAGGAGACCATCCGATCCAGCCGGACCCCTGGTACCAACTGACCACCGCCGGCGACCATGCGCCGAAACCGCCCGGAAGCCAAACCCATCCGTACCCGGCGGCAAAAACCCAGTTGCCATAATGGAAAGGCAACCATCCCCAGGGAAGGCTTGAAATCCAGGTGTAGCCGAATCCCGGATAATAACCCCACGATCCCAGCGTGTAAGGCATCCAGCCGGCCGACGCATAGGGAATCCAACCGTACCCATAGCCCGGAAGGTCCATCCAATTGCCGTAATAGTAGAGATCATTCCATCCATACATGGAGCTATACGCCGACCCGAAAGCTCTGGCCGTCCGGTATCCCTCTGCCTCAGTGGAAGCTTCCAGGGCGCCATTACGCTGCGCCACCCAGCGGTCCCAGGCATCCAGCGTGATGCCGTGCGTGACGCGGTAGGCCTCGGCCTCACCCGGACGGATTTCCAGCACCCGATTTCCGCCGATGCGGCCCTCGCCATACTGGCTCTGCACTCGAACGTGCCCCTTAAAAACCTCCAAGCGCAGGTTGTTCTGAACGAGATCGACCCGGAAGGTCGCCTTGCCATCCGCCGTGAAAC
>JBJKQF010000021.1:0-5693 GCA_046705545.1 Terriglobia bacterium | reverse complement strand
GGTGAGAACACTTTGGCTGTGAAGGTCACCTGCCCTTGGGTTCCCAAGGACCGGGGCTTCCTTGAGTATCTCAAAGGCAATTGGGTTATGCCGAGCGCCTTGACCATGCAGTTCCCATTTCCTCCTTATGTGCTGGGGCCTTATTGGGACGGAGTTCCTGCCTCCGGGAACGCGTTGCTGCCGATGGGACTGTTTCGCGACGTGCGGCTGGTGGTCTCATCCCGCGTGGTAATTGAGAATGTCTACGTGCGGACGGAAGCGCTGAACGCGGATGGCAGCGCGAAGCTCGAAATCACGGGGACGGTGAAGAACTACGAGGATCAGACCGCCACCATGAAGTTGGGGATGAAGATCGAGCCGGAAAACTTTGCCGGAGAGAGCCAAGCTTTGCCGGAGGAGACGCTGCGCGCGCGCCCGGGGAAGAACAAGTTCGAAAGAGAAGTGGTGGTGAAAAATGCCCACTTGTGGTGGACCTGGGACTTGGGGAAGCAAAACCTCTATAAGCTGCGGATGGCTTTATCGTCTGGCGCGGGCGGAGAGATTGAGAACCAGGAAGTTGAGTTTGGGATTCGGACGATCGAGCGCAAAGCGGACATGAGCTATTGGCTGAACGGAAAGCGCCTGTTCCTGAAGGGCGCCTGGTACGCGTCGAACTATTTTGGGAGCGAGCCGACGCCCGAAGATTATGCCAAAGGGCTTACGTTGTTCAAGGCCGCGAACATGAATTTTCTGGTGAATTTTACGGTGGTGGAGAAGCCGGCGTTCTACCGTCTCTGTGACCAGTTGGGGCTGCTGCTGATCGTCGAGCTTCCGTTCCCTCAGACGGGACCCATGCGGGTGCTCGCGTCGTCCAATCCGCGGCGCGAAGTCTATATCCGGAGCGCTCTCGGCCAGGTTGGCGCTATAGTTGTCCTCCTGCGGAACCATCCCTCGATCGTGGAGTGGGCGACGTTTGCGGAGGTACATTCCAAAGAGCGGGGCGGAGGCTGGGGAGTCGAATCTTTGTCGTTTGCGGATTATCACTATGGAGCCTTTTCGGACCAGGTTCGCGATGTGGTCGAGAAGCTGGACCCTGGGGCAATCTACCATCCCAGCCTTTGTGATTTTGGCGAGCAACATTTCTGGATGGCGAACGCGGGCATGGGGACCAGTGACATTACGGGAGTGATCGGGGGGAACTACACGGAACAGTTCAACGCTCAGGCGGGATTTATATCGGAATACGGCAGCGAGTCCCTGCCGGTGTACCGGGACTTCATCAAAGAAATCTCTCCCGAGGATCTCTGGTCGGACCGGAATCGTACCCTGCCGGAGTGGTTCAACCTGCCGATCAACGTCCCGGCCTATGCCTACCTGACAAGCTTTGAATCCAACGGGCTGTTCAGCGTCTTGGCGCGTGCCGACCAATTTGTGGACCGGCACATCGAATCACCCCAGCAGCTTGTGGAAGATTCCGAGCTCTACCAGGCCTTCGTGATGAAGTATGAGACGGAAGCCTACCGGCGCAAGATGCACAAACCCATCAACGGGATTCGCTTTTGGGCTTACACCGAAGACTGGCCGGGAATCCATTGGGGCATCATTGACTATTACGAAGTTCCCAAGATGTCCTATTACGCGATCAAGCAAGCCGATGCGCGGTTTGATCTGAACTTTGCGTACGAGAAGGCCCTGGAGTCGCAGGTTTCAGGGAAGGATCTGAAGATTCCCGTGTGGCTGGTCAATGAATATCGCCGGCAGGTTCCAGTGGAGGTTCGCTGCAAGATTGAGGACTTGCAAGGGCACACGCTGTGGAGCCGGGAGTTCAAGGAAGAAGTTGCCGGGGATGCGAGCCAGCAGGTGGGAGTGGTGAACTGGACGACGGCGGAGAAGCCCGGCGTCTATGTGCTGAAAGGTGAAGCGGTGGAAGCGGGCGGCAAGCTGCGGTCAGAGAATTCCGTCTATATCAAGGTGACGCCAAGGCTCTTCAGCAAACCGGCGAGGGTGCTGGTGATTGGAGAAGAAAAGTACAACGTGCCGATCGTGGCGATGCTGAAGGCGTTGGGGCTGAAAGTGAGCGAGATTAAGGAAGAGGACTTCCCCCAGCTCAGCGAGCTGCGGGACAGCGAGGCGCTCCGGGAAAATTACGATGTGGTATGGCTGGCCTCGTTTGACTCGCTGTGGAAGCTGCTGGACGACCAGGAAGCCAACGGCCTGAAACGGGCCATACGGGAAGGAGTGGGGTTTGTCGAGACGGGTGGGCCGGGGAGCTTCCACGGAGGGATTGGACACGCAGCGTGCCTCAATTTCACTCCCTTGGAGGAGATGCTGCCGGTGAAGCTGGAGGACCGGAGCGATGTGATCCTTGGGGCGGGGAGCGCGCCGCTCCAGGGAAGAAAGCAGGAGCCGGGACAGATCAGAACGATCGCCCTGACCGCTGCTGCGGGAGCGGGGTGGAGCGACCGGCTGCTCAAAATGTACGGAGTTCCCGGATTTAACGAGGTTGGATTGAAACCGGGGAGCAGGGAAGTGATGAGCATCTCAGGGCGGCCGCTGTTGGTGACGGGGAAATTCGGCCAGGGCCGAACGGTGGCCTTCACGGGATTCACGCCGGAGTACACGGCGCGCCATGCCTTTTGGGACTCGAAGATCATCTTTCCGTACTTGGTGGATCAGGAGTTCTACATGCACCCCGGGACGAAGGCCTATTTTGAACTCTTCAGCCGGATGCTGGCGGCCGCGACAGGAAGGCGGCCCGCGGCCGACTCCGGTACGATTGTGGCGGCCCGCGAGGAACCGCTCTTTGAGATGCTGAAGAACCAGCCGAGGGCCGGAGTGCGCGGTCCGGCTGGCGTGGACGGAATAATCGACGGCGAGGAAGCACAAGCGGTTTTGAACTTAAGCAACGGAAGCCGTTTTGCGCGGCTGGTGCGGGTGCGGGCGGAGTGGCAGGGAGATGCCACCAAGACTCCTTATGTTGTGCTTTACAGTGACAACTATTTTGATCTGCTGCCGGGTGAGAGCAAGAAGGTCAGCCTGAAGGCGTTGCTGCCTTCCGGCTCACAGGGAAACCTCCAAGGAAGCCTGATTGTGGAGGGGACCAACGTGGCCCCTGAGAAGATCCCCATCCAACTGAGCCGGTGAAGGGCGGTCCCGGCGGGGGCTGGGGCCCACAAACGGCAGGAGGTACGGCGGATTGCTTCTGGCGGTCTGCAATGGAAAGAATTACAATGATTCCTCGTTGGCACTGGGGCTTGGGCATTGGCCGCAAGGTGATCACCAAGCAGTTGGCTGGTTTGTGGCGCCCGTCGCGTGGCGGACGTTACATGCTCGCAAGATTTCCTTCCGGCAAGAGAACACTATTACAAATTCAGGCTGCGTCGAGAGTGGGGAAATGACGGACAGCAAAATCGAAGTCTTCGCCGAAGGGTTGGACCATTCGGAGTGCGTGGTGGTGCATCCCGACGGCAGCGTCTGGTGCGGCGGGGAGATCGGGCAAATTTACCGCATTGATCCTTCCGGCAAGAAGGTTGAAGAGGTCGCCAACACGGGCGGGTTCGTGCTGGGGCTGGCTTTTTCGCCGGAGGCGGATTGGCTGGCGATTTGCGACATTCGCAAGCAGGCGGTGCTCCGCCTTGATCTGGCGAGCATGAAAATCGAGACGCTTGTGGAGACGGTGGGCGATTACCGGCTGAAGACGCCCAACTATCCGGCGTTTACTCGCGAGGGCGCACTCTATTTTTCCGACTCCGGGGATTTCAATACCGTGACGGGGCTGATCTTTCGAGTGGAGAAATCCGGCAAGAAGGCGTTCTGGGCCGGCGGAACCCTGAATTTTGCAAACGGCATCGCGCTGGCTCCAGACGAAAGCTATCTCTATGTGGTGGAGAGCTTTCTGCCGGGCATTTCCCGCTTCCGGATTCAAGCGGATGGCACGGCGGGGCCGCGCGAAGTTTTTGTGCCAGAGCTGCGGGAAGTTCCGGACGGGCTGGCGTTCGACGCCGAGGGCAACCTTTATTGTTCCTGCTATGCGCCCTCCAGGATTTACAAGATCGACCCGGCAGGCCGCGTATCGATTGAGGCAGAGGACATTACCAGCCACGCGCTGGCCAATTGCACCAACATCGCTTTCGGCGGCGCGGATTTCCAATCGCTGCTGGTGGCCAACCTGGGGCGGTGGCACATCTCGAAGATTCAGATGGAAGTTCCGGGCGCGCCGCTCGCCTGCCACCCGAAGGCGGACCGCTAAGCGGCTGCCAAAAACGTTTTTGAGTAAGAGAGGCATGAAGGAATGGGGCAAGTCAAGCTGATGTACGGCGATGGCGCCTGGAACTTTGCGGTTCCGGACGATGCGGTGGTGGTGGACGATATTCCAGCCGGGCAGGTCCGTCCGCAACTCCAGGATCCCGTTGCCGCCCTCCGCGAGGCGCTGGCCGAGCCGCTGGGCATGGAGCCGCTCGAGCGCCTGGTGGACAAGGATTCGAAAGTCGCTATCTCCGTGAATGATTGGATGGGAGGCGGATTTTATGCGGCTCCCGTGGTGCTGGAGATCCTTCGCAGCCGGGGCGTTAAAGATCAAAATATCCGTATCATCGTTGCCGGAGGCACGCACGCCAAGGTGACGCGGCGGCAACTTTACGTCTCCAACATGGGACGCTGGAAGGCTCCGAAAGGCGGTCCTTATCTGGATGCCTTCAAGATTCTGCCACCTGACATCATCGACGCCTGGAGCCGGCCCGGTGACGAGCGCATTGAGCGCCACGACGCCGCGGACCCGGACTCGCTGGTCAGCTTTGGGCCGAGCTCCGAGGGAGACTTGGTGGAGGTCAATAAAATCCTGCTGGAGTCCGACGTGGTGGTCCACCTGGGCTGGGGGCCCGTCCCCTTGTCGCCCTGGGGAGGGTTTGTGGGCGGAGGAATGCTGGGGCTGACCAGCGCCCGCTCGATTCTGGGGCATCACGGCCCGCGGTCGATCAACCACCCCAAAGGCACCCACGGCGATGCCGAGCACCAGGTTTACAACCGGCACAAGTTCTCTTTGATGGAGAAGATCGAGGAGAACGTCAAATCGAAGTTTTTCCTCATCGATCCTTATTTCAACGCGCGGGGGCAGTTTGCGGGACGCTGGTGGGCGGGCCATTGGCGGGAATTGCGGGACGTCCAGGTTCGCTACGCCATGGAAGAGTTCAAGGTGAAGGTTGATGGCAGCTCAGCGGACATCGTGCTGCTCGACTGCCCGCCCTGGATGTTTCACGGGGCGACGAGCAGCCCGCTGCTGGCGATGTCGCACGTGGCGAGCACCCTGCGCGGGTATATGCCGCCCAATCCCGTGCTTCGCAAAGGCGGAGTGGTGATTTGCGCCACGCCCTGCGATGGGACCATCGACGATTGGTATCGCCCCTCGGATCGCGAGGCGGTGAGCCTTTATGCGAAGGTGGGCCGGGATGTCGACGAGCTTTTTGACCGGAACTCCGAGGATTTCCTGACCCGGCCGGAATACATCTATAAGTACCGCGTTTGCTACGGCCACCACCCGATCCATGCCTTCTGGCTGCTGGCCGCAGAGCAATACGGTTTCGATCAGTCGTCGCAGGTGATTTTTGCGGGCGCCAAGGATTCCGAGCCCTTGCGGCAAATGGGTATTGTTTCCACGCCCGACTTGAAAACCGCGTGGGACATGGCTACGGCGACGCTGGGCAAGAAACGTCCTGACG
>JBJKQF010000020.1:0-8951 GCA_046705545.1 Terriglobia bacterium | reverse complement strand
GATGAGCCTTTTTCCGGCATTGACCCTCTGACGGTGCTGGACATTCAAGAAATCATTGTGCGGTTGAAGGGGAGCGGTATCGGGGTTCTGGTAACGGATCACAACGTGCGCGAGACGCTGCGGGTTACGGACCGCGCTTATATCATCAACGACGGCCGGATTTTCCGGTCTGGCTCTCCGGAGGAGCTTGGGAACGACATGGAAGTGAAGAGAATCTACCTTGGCGACAACTTTCGGCTGGTGGTTTAATGGGCGGCACGCAACCCAGAATCGGCCTGAACCTCAAGGTGGCGCAGAAGCAAATTCTGACGCCCGGCCTTGTCCAGATGGTCAGCCTGTTGGCGCTGAACAAGCTGGAGTTGTGCGACATGATCAACCAGGAAATGGTCGCCAATCCCGTGCTCGAAGAGGTTTCTGAAGACCTGCCCTCCATTGAGGAGGTAGCTCAGAAAATCGACCGGGCCGGTACCAGCGAAGCGGCTCCAGAACAAGCCCAAGCTGAGAACGGAAACCATGATTCCTTTGAGGAGATTGATTACGGTACCTTCTTTCGTGATTATCTGGACCCCGGTTACCGTGCTCCGGCCAGCGAAGTGTATGAAAAGCCGTCCTTTGAGAATTTTCTAGCACAAGCGGCCTCCTTAACCGACCACCTGGAGTGGCAGTTAAGCCTTTCCAGTTGCTCCAACGAAGTCGCGGAGGCGGCGCGGTCGATTATCGGCAACCTCAATGAAGATGGTTATTTGACCGCCCAAGTGGAGGAAATCGCCGGGTCCGGAGGACACGCTCTGACGGATGTGGAGGTTGCGCTGCAACTGGTGCAGGACTTTGACCCACTGGGCGTAGCGGCGCGGGACGTTCGGGAATGCCTGCTGATCCAACTGCGCACGCTGGCTCCTGAAAACACTCTGGCCGCACAGATTGTCTCCGATCACCTGAAACTTCTCCAGAACAAACGCTACCGTGATATTGCTCGGGCTGTGGATCGTCCGCTCCCGGCCGTGGAGAGAGCCATTGACGTAATCCGCAAGCTCGATCCGCGCCCCGGGCAGCGTTATAACAAGTCTGAGCCCCGTCTGATTGAGCCGGATGTTTACTTTGTGAAGACCAGCGAAGGCTATGAAGTGCGCCTCAACGAGGACGGCATGCCGCAGTTGCGGCTGAACCGCCACTACCGGCAAATGCTGACGGACAAAGCCTCCTCGCGCGAGGTGCGCAGTTACGTCAAGGAACGCTGCAATTCCGCCTTGCAGTTGATCAAGAACATCGAGCAGCGCAAGCACACCATCGCCCGGGTTTGCGAAACCATTATCCGCCGCCAGATGGAGTTCCTGGAAAAAGGAATCGATTTTCTGCGGCCCATGATGATCAAAGAGGTTGCTGAAGAAGTTGGCGTTCACCCCTCCACGGTCAGCCGCGCTGTTTCCAATAAATATGCTCACACGCCACAAGGCGTATTCGAGCTGCGTTACTTCTTTTCAGAATCCGTTCAGGGGCCCCGCGGCGGGAATACCCCGCTGATTCAGTTGAAGCGCATTGTCAAGAAGATGATTGAAGCGGAAGATTCCGCGCATCCGCTGACAGACGAGCAGATCATGCGCCATCTTCATGAAAGAGGGTACAACGTGACGCGCCGCACGGTGGCGAAATACCGTGAAGACATGAAAATTCCCAGCACCCATCAGCGCCGCGTGAAAGACTAGCCTCTCCTTCCGCCGCGCGCATTACCGATAGATCCCAAGGAGGTGGCGTCATGGATATGGACGTTGATTTTACGGGGCGCCAGATGGATGTGACCCCCGACCTGCAAAAGTACACCCACGAGCATCTTCGGAAACTGCGCCGGCTGCTCCCTGGGCGCTTCAAGCTGCACGTGATCCTGACGCGGGAAAAACACCGGCGCATCGCGGAAATGACGATTAAGCTGCGCGACCAGACCCTGGTCGGCGTCATGGAGACCGCCGATACGCGCAGCGCCATTAAAGGAGCGCTCGACAAGCTGGAGCGCCAAGCCGTCCGGTGGTTCGAGCGCCGCCGCACTAAGAAACGCCGTCCCAGCCCCACTTCAACGATCCTTCTGAATGTTATCGGGGGCCCCGGAGCAGAACCTGCGCAAGCCCAGATAGTTCAATCCGAAAGGCTTCCGGTAAAGCCCCTGACGCTGGAGGAGGCTGTTGAATCGTTGAGTTCTGTTGGTAGCGGCGTCGTGGTATTTCGTAACGCAGAAACCGAGCGGGTGAATGTTGTTTATCGCCGGCCGGATGGAAACCTGGGTTTGATCGAACCAGAAGCTTAAGACTCCAAAGTGTCCATGGAAAGGTGAATCGGCTGCAAGATACCGGTTTTCATTTGGGGCGGTGGCTTGTCGATGCCGGATGGTCCTTATGAAAAAGGCCCATGCCAAGAGCTCAGCTAACCGGCTGGTTGTCATCACTGGCTTGAGCGGCTCCGGAAAAGGCTCTGCCCTGAAGGCGTTCGAGGACCTGGGCTACCATTGCGTCGATAATCTTCCCACTGATCTGATCCTCAACTTCGCTGAGCTCTGCTCATCTCCCGCAAGCCGCATCAAGCGCGCCGCCGTGGTGGTGGACATCCGGGAAGGGGAGGCCTTGAGCGAGCTTCCCGTGACCTATCAAAAGCTGAGCCGCAAGGACCTCAAACTTTCTCTGGTGTTCCTGGAAGCTAAAGACGAGGCGCTGATTCAGCGCTTTGAGGAAACACGGCGACCCCATCCGCTGGGGGCGAACGTGCCGGTTCGTGAAGGGATCCGCCTGGAGCGCGCTCTGCTCAAGCCCATGCGGCAGCTCGCCGACGCGATTATCAACACGACCAACATGAACGCCCACGAACTTCGAGCCTTCGTTCAGGACCGATTCGGGGGCGGGCGGCACAAAACGATGCTGGTTTCCGTAGTATCGTTCGGCTTTCGTTTTGGCGTGCCGCAAGACGCCGATCTGGTCTTTGATGTACGTTTTCTCCCTAACCCGAACTACGTGGCCCATCTGCGGAAGAGAACCGGGCGCGATCCAGCGGTCAAGCGGTTCATCGACTCTCACAGCCAAACCCGGGAACTGATCGCCCGGCTTTCGGACCTTCTGCTCTATCTGCTGCCGCATTATGTTCGCGAGGGAAAGAGCTACTTAACGATCGCCATCGGATGCACGGGAGGCCGCCACCGCTCCGTGGCGCTGGCGGAGCGCCTTGGGAACATGCTGGCGGACGAGGGCTATGAAATCAAGGTCAGGCATCGCGACATCCGGCGAAGCGTTGACTGAGCAGGGAGAATCTCAAAGTTTGGCCGAGCCGGACATTGCGGAGGAGTTACCTGGAAAAGAATCCGGGGCCGTGCTGGCAATTGACGTTGGTGGGAATCACTTTCGCCTTGCAGTCTTCAGCCCGCAAGGGCGGCGCTTGCTTCTTTCAGAAGGGGATACGGACTCTGCGGGAGGCCGGGACTGGATGTTGCGGGAAATCCGGGAGCGGTCTTTAGGCCTGATAGAGAAGGCCGGCTGCCGCGTGGAAGCTTGCGGTGTGAGTTTTGGAGGGCCGGTCGATTATAAGTTGCAGCGGGTCAGCTCGATGCACGTTTCGGGCTGGCGGGGTTTTGACCTGGCGCGCTGGGTTAAGGAGAACCTTAATTTGCGCTGCCACGTCGACAACGATGCCAACGCCGGAGCGCTCGGGGAATTTCGGTATGGGGCCGGCCGGGGCGCGCATTCGATTGTCTACGTAACAATCAGTACGGGGATTGGCGGGGGTGTCGTGGTGGACGGCAAGCTGCTACACGGCCGCGACAGCTTGGCTGGAGAGATTGGTCATGTCCCCATGACAGACGCCGGCGTGGCCTGCTCGTGCGGAGGCCGGGGATGCCTTGAAACGCTATGTTCGGGAACCGCCATCGCACAGCTTGGCCGCGGCTTGGCGAAGAGGAAACCCGAGGTTGTGGCGCGTACCGTTGAACTGGCCGGAGGGGATCCCGAAGCAATCACGGCAAAGGCGGTCTTCCAGGCGGCTGCTGAGGGTGAAAAGGGCGCTGAATCGATTGTGCACGAGGCCACACACTGGCTTGCCCGTGGTTTGCTCCTGCTGATCCGCGTCCTGGATCCCGACCGGATTGTCTTGGGGGGCGGTGTGGCGCTTGCGGGAAAGCAGTTGCTGCATCCTTTGCGCGAGCATTTGGAGCTGCTTGGCGCCCCGAGGCTCAAATACTCCACTGAAATTGCCCTTGCGGAGCTTCAAGAGTACTCGGCCTTGTACGGAGCAGCTGCACTGGGATCGGAGCCGCTTTAGCCTACTCTGGCTGATTAGGGTTGCGCAAGGTCGGCGGTGCATGGTAACCTCTGTACTATCAATCGCTTGCTGGCTGTGAGCGGTTGGCGCTTTGGAGCCTTTTCAGGGCTGGGCTGCTTGACTTCTTAGGTTGTGCCGACTAAGATGACAATTTCCGCGCCCGGTGGGCTCTCCAGCCTGATGGGTAGGACGCCGGATGAGCCAAGTTCAACGCCTTCTTGAATTTCTAAGACCTTACAGATTGCGCTTCGCCATAGCTTTTGTCCTAATGGCGATGGTCGGCCTCTGTGAGGCGATTACCGCCCTTCTCATCAAACCCATCGGGGACATCGTTCTCAAGCCTGACGCAGACGCGGGTGGTATTCCCATCTTTAAGAGTCTGCCTTGGAACCATCACACGTTATACCTGCGGGACCTTTTCCCCGGTCACATCCACAATGTTTGGACTGTCGTGGCCCTTGCCATCATCGTGATAACCCTCGTGAAGGGGCTTTCGCGGTACACTGCCACGGTCAGCATCAGCTTCATCGGCCAATCCGCCGTCCGGAATCTTCGCAACCAGCTCTATTCCAAAATCGTTCAGCAGTCGATGGCCTTTTTCAAACAGAACCCCACCGGTCGCCTGATGTCGGCTATCAGCAGTGACACCGATAAGATCCAATTCGTTGTATCTGAGGTATCAGCGGATTTCTTGAGGCACTCTTTTACCCTCATCGCCCTGCTTGCGGTCCTCTTCTATTACGATTGGAAACTCGCTCTTCTTTCTCTGGTGCTCGTGCCGCTCGTTGTCCTGCCCTCCGCGAACATTGGGCGCTCGATTCGCCGCTCCAGCCGCTCCAGCCAGGACCGAATGGCTGACATCAACCACCTGGTTCAGGAAACCTTCACCGGCATTGGGATCGTCAAGGCTTTCGTCACAGAGCACTTAGAGGTGGCGCGGTTCAAGTCTGCAACCCACAAGCTGCTCCATACCAACATGCGCTGGGTGCGGGCTCAGGCTGCCACGGCCCCGATCATGGAGCTCTTGACCATGATCACGGTCGCGGGACTTCTGCTTTACGAGCGCAATGAGATTCTTCATCATGCGCAGACCATGGGCGGGTTTCTTGGTTTCTTCTACGCACTTTTCAAAATGGGCGAACCCATCAAGCGCTTGACGGGTGTCAACAATGCCGTCCAGCAGGCGGTTGGCGCTTCCGAGCAGGTGTTCCAATTCCTGCAAGCGCGCTCGGAAGTTATTGAGAAGCCGCAGGCCGTTGTGTTGCCTCTTTTCCAGAACGAGATTGCATTTGACCATGTGAGCTTTGAATACGAGCCGGGAGCCCCGCTTCTGCAAGACGTTGACCTGCGGCTCCGCAAGGGCGAAGTTGTAGCCCTTGTAGGTTCGAGCGGCGCCGGAAAGACCACCCTGGCCAGCTTGCTTCCGCGCTTTTATGACGTAACGGGAGGTCGGCTCCTGGTAGACGGTCACGACGTCCGTGACCTGAAGATCAGCTCTTTGCGCTCTCAGGTCGGCATGGTGACGCAAGGCACAATCCTTTTTAACGATACGATTTTCAACAACATCTGTTACGGCAACGGGGTTCGGAGCAAGCAGGAAGTGACCGATGCAGCTCGCGCCGCCTTGGCGCATGACTTCATTATGGAAAAGTCGGAGGGCTACCAAACCGTGATCGGCGAGCGCGGCCAGCGGCTTTCTGGAGGACAGCGCCAGCGACTGGCGATCGCGCGCGCGCTGCTCAAGAATTCTCCGATTCTCATCCTGGATGAGGCGACTTCAGAGCTGGATACCGAATCGGAAGCCCTGGTGCAGAAGGCTCTTGGCAACTTGATGGCCGGCCGCACGGTCCTGGTGATTGCGCACCGGTTGACCACTGTGCGTCGCGCGGACCGGATTGTGGTTCTCGACCGCGGCAGCATCTCCGAGGTCGGCACTCACGAAGACTTGGTCACCCGGGGAGGAATTTACCAGCGTCTCCACGAACTCCAATTTGTGGATGCGGAAGCCTAGGCATATCCGGCAAACCCTCGCAGTGTGGGATTTGCAGTTTGAGGAAACATGGTCCGAAGCATGACGGGTTATAGCAGAGTGCGAAGCGAGGAGGGAGATTTTTCTCTCGGGGTAGGCGTGAAGTCCGTCAATCATCGCTTTCTTGATCTGCAATTTCGCATGCCTTCGGAGTTGACCTCACTGGAGCCTCTTTTGCGCCGTACCGTCAAGAGTCAGGTCAGCAGGGGCCATGTGGAAGTGACCGTCAGTCTGTCGAAGACCGGAGCAACCGATTTGAAGCTGGATCATAAGTTGCTCGATGCCTATGTGCGCGCCTGCCGGGAAGTGCGGGAGGACCTCAAATTCGGCGCAGACCCTGACTTGGTGGCGCTGCTGCGAATTCCGGGCGTAATCGTCAGCGATGGCGAGCTTTCTGATGAAGATTTGGGCCGCATTCAGAAGTGCCTGGAAGAGGCCTTGGCAAATTCTTTGCAATCCCTCAACGAGATGCGCGCCGCAGAAGGAGCGGTCTTGGAGCGGGATATCCGGAGCCGGATTCGGACTTTGGAAGAGTTGCGCAAGGGAATTTCCAAGCTGGCCCGGCGAATTCCCAAGTATGCCCAGGAGCGGCTTGAAAACCGCCTCCGTGAGCTGCTGGGGGCAGTGCACGTGGATAATGCGCGCTTGGCCCAAGAGGTTGCCTATCTGGCGTCGCGGTCGGACATCTCGGAAGAGTTGACGCGCTTCCAAAGCCATTTGATCCAGGCACGCCAGCTTCTTGATGAAAGCTCCGAGGTGGGGAAGAAGCTGGATTTCCTGCTTCAGGAGTTGAACCGGGAAGCGAACACGCTGCTCTCCAAAACGTCGGACGTGCCCGAATTTGGCTCCGAAGTGGCCCGGCAAGCCATCGAGATGAAGTCCGAAATCGAAAAGCTGCGGGAACAGGTGCAGAACATCGAGTGAAGGCGAATTCAGCAAAGAAGCTCCCGAAGAGACGAGGCAGCATATTTGTGATCTCTGCTCCCTCGGGGGCGGGCAAAACAACTTTGATCAAAAGGCTCCGGTCTTTGGTGCGGGGCTTGGCCTTTTCGGTTTCTTACACCACGCGCCCGCCGCGTTCCGGCGAGCAAAACGGCCGGGAATATTTCTTTGTTTCCCGCCGGGAGTTCAAGCGGCGTCTCGGGCGGAAAGAGTTTGTGGAGTGGGCCGAGGTGCACGGCCATTACTACGGAACGTCGTGGCAGCAGCTTCAAGAAGCCCAGGAAGCCGGGCAGGACGTTTTGCTGGATATCGACGTGCAAGGCTACAAGAAGTTGCGCAGGCGGCTTCCGGAAACCGTCAGCGTGTTTTTGCTGCCGCCTTCCTTTTCGGACCTCGAAAAGCGTTTGCGCCAGCGCCACAAGGACGCTCCGGAGGTAATTGCCAAACGCCTGAAAACGTCCCGTAAGGAAGTGGCTCATTGGAAGGAGTACAACTATCTGATTGTCAACGACGTGCGCTCGGTGGCTGCTCAGTCTCTTCGTAACATTGTGGTGGCGGCGCGTTTGCGCCGCGAGTGCCAGGAGCGCCGCGTCAAAGAAATTTATCAAACGTTCGTGGGAGGATAGATGGATTTACCCAGCAATATCGACAGTAAGTTTTCCTATATTCTGATCGCTGCCAAGCGGGCCCGGCAGCTTCAGTCGGGAGTCCGGCCTCTGGTGCAGTCAGCGCACAAGAAGGCCACCAAAATCGCGCAGCAGGAGGTGAGCGCCGGCTTGGTTCCAGTTGAGCATGTTGAGATCAAGACGGAAGACGACGGCGCGGAAAAGTAACCGGAACGTCCGGGCCGGAATCAGAACATGTGCGGCCCGGTGGCGATGGGCCTCCGTCTCGCCGTCTGAGCGGAGTGCTGCGGCCGCTTTTGTCCCTGTGGGCTAGCGGAGTTGATAGGAAGGCGGTGCCGGCCAGAGGACTGGAGTTACCTGATGCGAGTGGGATTGGGAGTTACGGGAGGTATCGCCGCATACAAAGCGGCGGAACTGCTGCGCCTCTTACAGGAGCGCGGCCTTGACGTCCAGGTCGTGATGTCCGCGGGCGCCCGAAACTTCGTGACACCCCTTACTTTCGCGGCGTTGTCGGGGCATAAGGTCATCACTCAGGTGTTTGGCGAGGGCGGGGAAGAGCCGAACGTTGAGAGCGCCATTGAGCACATCGCGGTGGCGCAGGGAATTGACGCCTTGGTGATTGCACCGGCTACGGCCAACGCCATTGCGAAAATTGCTCACGGCATCGCGGACGATTTCCTGACCACAATGGTTCTGGCGACAAAAGCTCCGGTGATTGTCGCTCCGGCCATGAACGTGGTGATGTGGGAAAACGCCGCCACGCAGCAGAACGTGCAAACGCTTCGGGGGCGCGGGTTCCGAATTGTTGAGCCTGGTGAAGGCTACCTGGCCTGCGGCATGACGGGCCCCGGGCGTCTGGCCGCGGTTGAAACGATTGCCCAGGCGGTTTTTGAAGCGTTGCAGATTCGGGACGATCTAAAGGGAGAAAACGTGCTGGTGACCGCCGGGCCCACCGAAGAGGCTCTCGACCCGGTACGTTATCTTACCAATCGCTCCTCGGGGAAAATGGGCTATGCGCTGGCGGAGGCTTGCCAAAGGCGGGGAGCCAAGGTTGTCCTGGTCAG